>CAZHZR010000105.1:1162-10127 GCA_964537095.1 uncultured Roseivirgaceae bacterium | reverse complement strand
GGGTTCTTCTTTTAAGCATTCAAAGTCCCGCCCATTTCCAAACACACTGTCCAATTTCATACACTTTTTCAGGCGACATATTTCACAATTACCTGACTATCAACCATTTAATATTGGCATTTGCTTTGAATAAACTGTCGGGGAATGTTATTATATTTTCTGAAAATGGACACAGCCCTAGCCCCCGAACTGCAGCGTAAAAGACAAACGATACGAATAGGAAAAATAGCAGTGTTTGCTGCCGCACTAGCTATTGTGGGTTTCCTGCTTTCCAGCTTCCTGAAGCCTGGAATAAAAAGGTCAGAAATTTTATTGGCAAATACAGAAAGAGGCAATCTGGAAGCCAGCCTCACAGCATCAGGAACGGTAGTGCCCCTGTATGAGCAGGTAATCTCAAGCCCCATTTTATCGAACATTGAGGCTGTTATCAAACAGGAAGGCGACCATGTAAAAGCCGGCGAAGCTATTTTAGTTTTAGACAAAGCTTATACCATACTTGAATATGAAAAGCTAAAAGACGAGCAATCTATCAAAAGAAATAAGGTATTGCAACTTGAAATCAGTATGCAAAAAGACATCAATGAACTTGAATCTCAACTTGCTATCCAGAAGCTCCAGGTAGAAAGCTATACCTCCCTTTATGAAGATGAAGTCCAGCTAAAGAAAATTGGTGGCACTACCGAAGACAAGCTGAAGCAGGCGGCGCTTAATCTAAAAATAGCTCGCCAGGAAAAAGAACTATTGGAGAAACGAATATCCAATAAGAAGGAAGATGCCAAAGCAAGCATGCGGGCACTGGAGTTAGAAATCAGCATTCAGGATAAGAATATGCAGGCCCTGGAAAGTAAAATCGAGCAGGCCGAAGTAAAGGCGAAGAAGGATGGCGTGGTCACTTTTGCGAATGGCAACATCGGGACTTCGGTGCAGGCCGGGGAGGTAGTGGCGCGGATTGCTGACCTCAGTAGCTTCTCCATTCAGGCCACAATTTCTGATGCGTATGCAAACCAACTAAAAATAGGCAGTCCGGTGAAGATCAGGATAAAAGACGAGGATACCGAAGGCCAGATAAGACAAATTCTACCCAATATTTCCAACGGCCTTGTAACTTTTCAGGTACAGCCGGATAATCCCGGACATGCTGCACTACGGCCCAATTTAAGGGTAGATGTTTTTGTAATCACCGCCTTTAAAGACAATGTGATTCGCGTGAAAAATGGCCCCTTTTACCAGGGAAAAAAGGAAATGAAGGTTTTTGTATTGCAGGAAGATCAAGCAGTAGCCCGAAAAGTACAGATTGGTGAAACGAATTTCGACTGGGTGGAAATTTCGCAAGGTCTGGAGGCGGGAGAAAAAATTGTAATCTCTGATATGAAAGCTTATGAACACCTGGCTAAAATAAATATAAAGGACTAATCCGACGCTTCGGAGATTAAATCTACGCACATGAAGGGACGCCACTTTACCATCATTTACTTCTTCTCGCTAATTTCTCTCAAGGCGCAGAATGGAAAGCTTCCGGAAGAAAGGATACACCTGGACAGTCTCATTAGTATCGCGCTAAGGCAGTCCTCAGCTGCGCTGCAGGCAGAAACGCTGAAGGAAAATAAGTATTGGAGATGGAGAACTTATAAATCAGATTTTAATCCGCAATTGGCCTTAGAAGGTGTAATTCCCGAATTTAACCGCTCAATTTCACCCATTATCCAGGACGACGGCAACATCGCTTTTCAGGAAATCAGCAATAGCAATGCCTATGCCAACCTTTCGCTCAGCCAGGCAGTTGGGCCGACGGGAGGCACTATTTTTATCAATTCACAACTTCAAAGGTTTGACGACCTGAACAATAATTCGCATATGTACAACGGCAATCCCGGCATAATAGGATTTCGGCAGCCACTTTTCACTTACAACGAAATGCTATGGTCGAAGCGCATAGAGCCTCTTCTATTCGAAGAATCAAAAAAGGAATTTGTCGAAGATATGGAAGAAATCGCTTTGACCACGGCCCAATATTTCTTCGAATTGCTAACCGAACAGGAAAACCTGGCGATTGCTTTAAAAAACGAGGCAAACAATGATACCATCTATAAAATATCTGAAAAAAAATATGAGCTCGGAAAGATAAGCAAGGGTGAATTGCTGCAGCTAAGACTCGCCGTGCTGAATAGTCAAAAAGCCGCTGCTCAGGCAAAACTAGCTTTCGAAAATGCAAAACAGCTATTGAACGTATATGTGGGAGTTGATCTGCTCAACCCAGAACTTATAGTGCCGGAAAATATCCCCAGCTTTTATTTAGATAAAGACCATGCGCTTGTACAAGCAAAAAGAAATCGCCAGGATGCACTTGCATTTGAAAGGCTGGCGTTGGAGGCCCAAAGAGAAGTAGCCAAAGCCAAAGGAGAAAACGGGATCAACGCAAGTTTGGTGGCCACGCTGGGATTTTCAAATATGGCTCCTAATATTCCGGAAATTTACGAGTCGCCAAACGATCAGCAAACCGTTAGACTGGCCTTTAACATTCCTATTTTAGATTGGGGCCGTTCAACCTCCAGGCTCAAAACGGCGCAAGCAAATGAAAAGCTGGTAAATTATGTGGTGGCACAGGAGATCAAGAACTTTGAGCAGGAGATTATCATGCAGGTCAATCAATTTGAAACACTTAGAAGTCAGTTGAAAATTACCGCTGAGGCGGATGAAATAGCAGAAGAGAGATATACCATTTATAAAAACAGATACCTGATTGGCGAACTGCAGTTGACAGATCTAAATATTGCGCAGCATGAAAAAGACCAGGCCAAAAGAGATTTCATTTTGGCCCTAAGAACTTTCTGGGAAGCTAACTACAACCTCAGACGGTTAACCCTTTATGATTTTAAAAAAAATGAAACCATCCACTATGAATCCCTCAACAAATATTAAATTCAAAATCCTAAAATGAAAAAATCTTCTTTGATTCCCTTGAGATTGGGGTAAGAAGCAGATATTTTATTAAATGCTAAAAAAGAAAAATTAAACACTATCAACATGATATCCTTAAATAACATTGAAAAAGTTTACCAGACCAGGACCATTCAGACGCTGGCGCTCGACAAAGTCAACCTCCACATTAAGAAAGGTGAGTTCCTGTCCATCATGGGTCCTTCGGGTTGTGGAAAAAGCACCCTACTCAACATCATGGGCCTGCTTGATGCGCCAACTCGTGGCACAGTAGAGATAGATGGCGAAATGGTTTCTATATGGAAAGACAAAAAGCTGGCTGCGCTGAGAAATAATAAGATTGGCTTTATCTTCCAGAGTTATCATCTGATTAACGACCTCGATGTTATTGACAATGTGGAACTGCCACTGCTATATAGATCAATTTCCAGTAAAGAGCGGAGAAGAAGGGCTTTGGACGCATTGGAAAAAGTTGGCTTAAGCGCCAGAAAAAATCATTTCCCATCCCAGCTGTCCGGTGGCCAACGGCAAAGGGTAGCGATTGCCAGGGCCATTGTAGGTCAGCCTGAAATCATTCTGGCAGATGAGCCCACCGGAAATCTTGACAGTGTTATGGGTGAAGAGATTATGAACATCCTGATTGATCTCAACAAACAGGAAAACACCACCATTGTGATGGTAACACATGATGAAAACATGGCTCAGAAGACGCAGCGCCTGGTTCGTTTCTTTGATGGCCAACAAGTAGCCCAGGTGCACAACTATGTCTAACCCTATCCATCCAACAAAATGTTCTTAAATTATCTGAAAATTGCAATCAAGGTATGGGGCCGGCGGAAGTTCTTCACCTTTGTGAGCCTCTTTGGAATCAGTTTTACACTGATGATTTTAATGGTAGTAACGGCTTTTGCCGACCAAATTTTTGGCACCAATTATCCGGAAGAGAAGATGGACAGAATGCTGTTCGTGCTGTTACTCAAAGAAGAATATAAAGACAACGGTCAATCCAGCGGCCCCTTGAGCTATGGCCTGCTTGATGGCTATGTCAGCAAGATGCAAACCCCCGAGCTGGTAAGTATTCAATCCGTTTTTAAAATTGTAAATGCTTATGTTGACAACAGAAAGCTATCGCTATACACGAAAAGCACCAATAGTGAATTCTGGCAAGTTTATGATTTTGACTTCATTGAGGGAAAACGATTTCTGGAAGCCGATGTAGAGGAAGGAAATAACGTCATCGTTATCAATGAAGAAACAAGAAAGCAATACTTTGGAGATAAAAGTGCGGTTGGCGAGCTTATAGAAGTAGACCAGGTAAACTACAAGGTGACAGGAGTGGTTAAAGACGTGCCTTTTAACAGGTTTACCTCCTTTGCCGATGTTTGGGTGCCTATCAACAAACCGAAGGAATTACAAAACAGCGAAGGCTACAGAGGCAGTTTCATGGCTACGCTGCTTGTACCTGAGGATGGATCAGAAAAGCTTGTACGGGAAGAATTTAAGTCATTGGTAGCAAAGCTGGAAAAACCAGATCCGGAACAATTATTGAATATTTACAGCGCCGCCGATCCTCTGGATGAATCTATCACAAGAACATTGCTGGGAGACAGCGAGAATTCAAAAATCGGGACGGTGTATTTGATCGTTTTTCTGGTAATGATCTTATTCATGACCCTTCCGGCTATCAACCTCATCAACATTAATATCAGCAGAATTATGGAGCGCTCTTCAGAAATTGGGGTAAGAAAATCATTTGGCGCCACCAAAGTAAATCTGGTTTGGCAGTTTATTTTCGAAAACATCCTCTTAACACTTGTCGGCAGCTTCCTTGGATTCCTCTTTTCTCATCTGGTTTTAGTTTATATCAACAATAGCGGATTAATTCCCTATGCAAATGTTCAAATCAATATGACAATCTTTTTTATCGGAACCCTGATAGCCGTTTTCTTTGGTTTATTATCCGGCGTATTTCCCGCATATCGCATGGCAAATCTGCAAATTGTAGATGCATTAAAAGGAGGTGTAATATGATAAAGCACCTTTTTACCCTAATCTGGAACAGGAAGAGGAATAACGTACTGCTGATTGTAGAAATCTTCGTTTCTTTTGTCGTTCTATTTTGTATATTCTCAATGGGAATGTACTACTACAACAACTATCAAAAGCCACTGGGTTTTACCTATGACGATGTGTGGGTGCTTTCCATGGATTGGAAAGCCTTACCTAATGAGGAAGTGAAACCTATTTTGGAACAATTGCTAACCACAATTCAGAATGCACCAGAGGTCGAAAACGCCAGCTTTGCAGGCAGCACGCTTCCTTTTTCATTCAGTAATAATGGATCTACTATTGAGAGGCCTGAAAAAGAAGGCTTGTCAGAATTTGCGGAACTGTATCACGGAGGAGATGATTATGGAAAGGTCCTCGATGCACCTTTAGTGGAGGGCAGATGGTTTGAAAAGGCTGACGATGCCGCCAGGCTTCAGCCGGCGGTAATCAACCAAAATTTAAAGGAGCGATTATTTGGTAGCGAAACCGCATTAAATAAAACAATTCATTTGTGGGGCAGTGACCATCGGGTGGTAGGTGTCGTAGCGCAATTTAAAAAAACGGATTTTGAGGAACCTGGCAATGTGGTAATAAAACGAGATAACATCCATTGGGAGGGTGCGTGGCTTCCACGGATGATCATCCTTAAGGTAAAAGAAGGTATAGGTGTTTCTTTTGAGCAGGAATTGGTAAAAGAAATCGGACGTCTCGCGCCGGGGTGGACTTTAGAATTCGATACCATGACAGCCATGCGTGATGTAAAACATAAAATGACTGTAGTACCCCTTATTGCGCTCAGTTTGGTGGCCGCCTTTTTAATTTTAAATGTTGCTTTAGGTCTGTTTGGAGTTTTATGGTACAACATCAGCAAAAGGATATCAGAAATTGGACTGAGGCGGGCCGTTGGCTCCACATCGTCGGGCATCAAATGGCAAATAGTAGGCGAGGTGATGGTCTTAGCTACATTCGGCCTTTTTATCGGTTGCTTTTTTTGCCTTCAGTTGCCGATCCTCAATGCTTTTGGCGTACAAAGCTCCATTTATGTATCGGCTATACTCATTTCTATGGCTGCAATTTATTTATTGGTAGTAGTATGTGCTTTATACCCCGGGGCCCAGGCAGCAAAAACAGCTCCGGCCGCAGCACTTCATGAGGAATAAATGGCCAAACCGTCAACATTACCCAGTCGGATGATGCATAGGTTTCACAAGCATTGCGATAATTCTATGACCTTCGCAAATTTAGGATATGTTGCAACACCTTCAGATCAAAAAATTGTCAACGACGAGTGAAAATGTCCGATAATTAAAAAGCTCATAAATAATATTAAATTTGAATTTACATTACACAATCTATGATTCTGATAATCGATGATGATATTGCTGTGAGCACTTCCTTAGACCTGTTGTTAAAAAACGCAGGTCATGAAACGGAAACCGCGGCATCACCTGCTGAAGCAAACGCAATTTTAGCTTCCAGACAGGCAGCGTTGATTATTATGGATATGAATTTTTCTGTAGAAACCTCGGGGGAGGAAGGTATCCGGCTTTTGCAGGAAATTAAAACAAAGCATCCTTCCGTTCCGGTGATTCTGATAACGGGTTGGGGGTCAATTTCACTGGCTGTAAAAGGCATGAAACTGGGAGCGGCTGATTTCATTAACAAACCATGGGACAACAATTTCCTACTCCAGTCTGTGAAAACAGCACTAAATCTTTCGAAATCGCATCAAACAACAAATATTTCCTCTGATAGGGCTACGTTAAATAAAAAGTACCAACTTGAAAATATCGTGGGTGAATCTCCTCAGTTAGTCCCCGTTCTGGAAACGATAGGGAGGATCAGTGCAACAGATGCTTCGGTGTTGATTCAGGGAGAAAGTGGAACAGGAAAAGAACTAATAGCCGAAGCAATCCACCAAAACAGCCTGAGAAAAAACAAGCCTTTCGTGAAAGTAAACCTCGGTGGAATATCAAGCGCTCTTTTTGAAAGCGAAATGTTTGGTCATAAAAGAGGCGCCTTTACCGATGCCAAAAGCGATCGCGTAGGACGGTTCGAACTTGCCCACAAGGGCACTATTTTTCTTGATGAAATTGGCGATCTCGACCTGAATAGTCAGGTGAAGCTACTCAGGGTTTTACAAGACAGAACATTTGAAGTTTTGGGAGACAGTCGCTCCAAAAGCGTAGATATTCGGGTTATATGTGCTACCAATCGCGATCTTCAGGCAATGGTTGATGAGGGTAAATTCAGAGAGGACCTGTACTATCGCATCAACCTCATTTCCGTTAAACTTCCGCCCTTAAGGCAAAGACCCGACGATATACCATTGCTCGTAGAATTCTTCATTCAAAACATGAGAAAAATCTATCAGAGGGAGAATTTGACTATTAAAAGAAATGCTTTGAAATGGATCAAAGAATTGCCACTCGCAGGTAACATCCGCGAACTTAAAAACCTGGTGGAAAGAACCGTTTTGGTCACACCTCATGATCTGTTGGATGTGGAAGATTTTATGACTCAAATGCAGCCCCCAGGCAGTAAAAACATCATGAAATCAATGCCTGCGGTAGGAAGCATTACCCTCGACGAAATGGAAAGATCCATGATCATGAAAGCCATGGAACATCACAAAAAGAATATCAGCAGGGTGGCCCGGTCTCTGGGAATCAGCCGTGGGGCCTTATACAGACGGCTTGAAAAATTCAACATTCCCTATGAAACTCAGGACTAAGTTTCTAATCTTTGCCATTACCATACATGCCATCATGAGCCTGATGGCCATTTTAGTCTATCAAACCAGCGTCTATTGGTTTCTTGCTTGTGAAGCACTTATCCTAGTCTCAATATATGTGACAATTCAGTTATACAAAGCACATGTAAGGCCCTTAAACACGCTGGGGGCAGGCATTGAGACTTTAAAAGAAAAGGATTTCTCTCTCACCTTTAATAAAACAGGGCACTACGAAATGGACCTGCTTGTCGATGTCTTCAACAACATGATAAAGCAGCTCCGGGAGGAGAGAATTCAGGTAAATGAGCAACATTACTTTCTTGAAAAACTTATCCAGGCCTCTCCTGCAGGTATTATTATTTTAAATTATGATGATAAAATAGCTCAGACAAACCCAGCCGCGCTCAGGTTATTAAATCTAAAACCCGATGTCTTGTTGGGCAGAAATCCTTCCGATATACCAGGAGAAATATTTAACCTGCTGTCCGGCCTCAAATCAGGTGAATCAGGAACTGCAAAAGGCAGGGGTTCCAAGACCTTCAAATGTCATAAATCACATTTCATTAACAAGGGCTTCCACCAACATTTTATCCTCATTGAGGAGGTAACCGGCGAAATTCTTTTGGCTGAAAAAAAAGCTTATGAGAAGGTAATCCGAATGATGTCTCACGAAATAAACAATACTGTCGGAGCAGTAAACTCTTTGCTCGATTCGGTTCATAAAGCCAGATATCAGGATACGGAGGATGAGTACGGAGAGCTTCTGCAACTGAGCATCGACAGAAACAGACGTATGGCAAAATTTATGTCGAACTTTGCAGACGTGGTGCGCCTGCCGGAAGTAAAAATGGAAAGAAAAGACATCCATCAGGTGGTCCGAAACATTTACCTGCTTTATGCTGAACAACTTAAACGCAAAGAAATTCATCTTGCGCTAGATCTTTTTGAAGGGCCATTTTTTCTTTTCTTTGATGAAAATCAGTTGGAACAGGTGCTGATTAATGTAGTGAAAAATGCAGCGGAATCCATTGAAAAAGACGGAACCATCACCTTAATAACAGGAGAAGACCCCCCTCACCTGATCATCAGGGATACTGGAAAAGGCATCAGTGAAAGCACAAAAGACAAGTTGTTTTCACCTTTTTTCAGCAACAAAAAAGAAGGACAGGGCATTGGTCTAACCATTGCCCGGGAAATCTTGCACAGGCACGGCTACGGCTTTTCGCTGGAGACGAGATCGAATGG
>CAZHZR010000105.1:0-1062 GCA_964537095.1 uncultured Roseivirgaceae bacterium | reverse complement strand
ATTTTGTCAGGATTATCTGCCAATGCCAGGAAATCATAATGTTCCTGTAAGCTTTGGCTGCCGCCAAATGACAAACCCAATATGCTCAGCAGGAAATATTCATGGGAAGTAGCTATTACATAAAAGGCCGACTTTTTGCTTAAACCATCGCCCGAACTGAGCATAGCATCAATCACGATATTTAAACGAATAATATTTTCATTGAACCTGGTACCATCGCCCAGTTTTTCAAAAGCAAAAAGCTGGTTGTCAAGTACTGCTAAATTAAAAGGGTTTTCCGCCAGCACAGAATCCGAGAAGGCTACGATGTCCCGGTAATCGGCGTCCCGAAGTTTCTTTTTCTCTAAAACACCTCTCAACTTCTCTTCAAAATCGGATCGGCCGTAGGGAGCATAAGCATCCTGAAAAGTATAGCCATAATACAAATGCCGCTTTTCCTCTATCGTCATGCTGGTATCGGCCAACTTATACCGAATCATCAATTTGGGATAATACAGGTCCGACTCATTGTTAGCAATGGCTTTTTCAATTTTATCATAATCCGGTTGTTCCGTTTGAGAGCTTTGGGAAAAAGCTGATATTCCTGAGACCAGGAGGGCAATTAGAAATAAGACGCTTTTCATTTGATTCTGTTGTCGATCAATTTTTCTGCATTAACTTAAATAAAAAATATCACTAATCAAACCTGGAATATTTAGAATCCCACAGGCACAAACAGTTTGTTTCAAGCCTGGTTTTTTCCGCTTCAGTAAAACCTGGGGTTGTAATCAGGACAATCGTGTATGAAAATGTCGGGTCATAAAAAAAGGCCCGCACCAGGCAGACCTTTTTTTTCAGTAAATGGTATGTATTAGCTATCACCTTTTTTACCTCCCTTGCGATGGTAACTTCTCTTCTTTTTACCGTCTTTCATTTTGTCTTTCATTTTAGCTTTCCTTTCCGCTTTTAAAGTTTCATACTTTGCTTTTTGTTCTTCATCCAGGAGGGCTAAAACCTGCGCGTCATACGCTTCATTCACTGCTTTCATTTCTTCCCAATGCTTGCTGCGCTCTGCCTTCATTT
>CAZHZR010000104.1:9149-10219 GCA_964537095.1 uncultured Roseivirgaceae bacterium | reverse complement strand
TGAAAATTAAACTTTATAAAACAGGTAGTCAGACACTAACCTGGATTTGGCGCCCATTATCCAATGCTGAGCGGCGAGTGCGCCATCATATATTGCTTTACCCGTTCCAGATCTTCGTAAATCGTGTAGTCTTCAACAAACATGGGAACTATATTCCGGATTTTTTCATAAGTAGTTCTTGACTGCGCAGACAAACCCGAAGTTTTTTGGAGGTAATCCAGAGCCTGAACGATAGAAATCATTTCTATTGACAATACTTCAAAGGTATTTTCAACCACTTTTTTTGTGCACAACGCCGCATTTGTGCCCATACTCACAATATCCTGGTTGTCGTTGTTGTTCGGTATGCTGTGGATGTACATGGGGTTAGATAGCATCTGATTTTCGGCAGTAGTGGATGTAGCTGTAAACTGCACTCCCTGCATGCCAAAATTAAATCCTAACTTTCCCAAGTTAACAAAAGGTGGTAAAATTTCATTCAATTTCGGGTTCATGAGAAAATTCAGTTGACGTTCTGCCAACATCGACAGCTTTGTAATAGCAATCTTAAGCTTGTCCATTTCAAAAGCTACATAATCTCCATGAAAATTTCCCCCATGGAAAACATTTTTGCTTTTTACATCAACAATCGGATTGTCATTGGCTGAATTTACCTCTTCTTCCAACAATTTCTTACACTGCTCTACCGTCTCCAGTATGATTCCTACTATTTGTGGTACACATCGGATAGAGTAATATTCCTGCACCTTGTCTGTTAAAACTTTTTCCTCGCCCGCGTGACTGTATAATTGTTGTTCCCGTTTCCTCGCATATTGGCTCTGGTCGAGATGCTTTTTAATGGTCTTTGCTACCTGCTGCTGTCCTTTGTGTTTCTTTGAATTGTTTAGTTCGGGAGAATAGTAATCATCATAGGCATCCACCATTTCGCATATCATAATAGTGGCTGCTACACTCCATTCTACAGCCCTTTTTGCGTAAATGGTATTTACCATACCTATCCCGGTCATCACGCTGGTGCCATTCATTACGGCCAGTCCTTCCCGAAGAGCCACTCGCATGGGCGTTATAGC
>CAZHZR010000104.1:0-9049 GCA_964537095.1 uncultured Roseivirgaceae bacterium | reverse complement strand
CTTCTTATTAAATTATATTGCAGCGCTATTTGATCCTGCTCATCTATTTTGTATTGGGCCATGGGCCCAAACCCCGTATTGATGCCGTAAATAATTTTATTTTTTGAAAAGGATTCAAGAAAAGAGAAGCTTTCCTGTACTTGTTGTTTTACCTTTTCGGTTACTTCAACAGTCTCCCCGCAAATTACTTTTTCAACATCTGGCAGACCAAGGGAAGAATAACCAATTTGAACCATTTTTTGTATTATCGACTATTTTCGCTTACTTTTTAAAAAGGCAAATAAGACGCTACAAAACAAGCTAAATTCACAGTATCAACCAAAAATAAACTTATTCTTTTTGTCCTTTTTATTACGTCCTATTGATTATTTATTAGATTAGATATTTCCAAATCCATCGAATTTAGCCAGGGGAATTAATTGTTATTTCCATAAAATTTACCAATTTTCCCCCTTTATTATCTTTACTATGTCACAAGAAGCAAATAAGCACACAAAAGTCGATGTTTTGGTCATTGGCGCAGGGCCCTCAGGTACGGTGGCGGCAGCTATATTGAAGAACAATGGAATTGATGTACGTATCATTGAAAAGGAGGTCTTTCCGCGATTTGTAATCGGAGAAAGTCTGCTCCCGCATTGTATGGAAAACCTGAAGGAAGCAGGACTTTTAGAAGCAATAGAACAGAAAAATTTCCAACAAAAATTTGGGGCTAAGTTTGTTCGAAATGAGCAGATAGCCGATTTTGACTTTTCCAACCAATTTACGGAAGGCTGGAACTACACCTGGCAGGTAAAACGGGCTGAATTTGACCTTGCCTTAGCCAATGAAGTACAGAAAAAAGGTGTTCCCATAGACTTTAAAACCATGGTAACAGCTGTGAATATCCGTGAAAATGGCTCGTCAGAAACTACTGTATTGCATGCAGATGGAGGTGTGGGCACCATTGAAGCGAAATTTATAGTAGATGCAAGTGGATATGGACGGGTTTTGCCCCGTTTGCTGGATTTGGATATTCCTTCTGACTTTCCCGCAAGAACAGCTTTTTTTACACATTTAAAAGATAAAAAAAGACCGACGGGTGTAGATGGCGATAGAATTACGATCATTACCTATTCAAATGAGGTTTGGCTATGGGTAATTCCTTTCTCCGATGGCACAAGCTCAGTAGGGGTGGTAGGAAGATCCGAATTAATAGAAAAATATGAAGGAAGTCTTGCGTCACAATATATATCATGGCTTCAAGACGTGCCTTGTCTGGAAGGTAGATTTGAAGAGGAAAATATTCTGTTCGAACCCAAGAAAATTGCTGGTTATTCATCTTCGGTAAAAAAACTATATGGAAAGGGTTTTGCGCTTACCGGAAATAGTACAGAGTTTCTGGATCCGGTATTTTCCTCCGGGGTTACTCTTGCCACCGAGTCAGCCGCCACCGCCGCTAAACTAATAGCCCGGGAAATGAAGGGCGAGCAGGTAGACTGGGAGGAGGAATATGCAGCCCACCTCAGAAGGGGCGTTGATGTATTTCGCACTTTTGTATCTACCTGGTATGATGGATCGCTCCAAAAAATTATTTATACCAACGAATCTAACCACGAAATGAAGCGGCAGATTTGTTCTGTTTTGGCAGGTTATGTATGGGACCAAAGTAACCCGTTTGTAAAGCAACATGAACGCGCAGTGAAAGCCCTGGCAAATGTGTTGAAATAAATACTGATTTACCAATAGCTGATTTAGAGATTTGCTGGTTTTGTTCTTTATGGTAAAAAAAGATAATCCATAGCGTAAAACTTATAAAAAGCGTTTTTCAGCAGGCCCTAAGTAACTATTCATTAGGCTAATAAAGCTCATGACTAATTTATTCTATCGATTTTATGTTTTTACGAGCAGGCATAGAAGGCTTTCGACTGTACTTTTCTTATTCGTCTTCCTGACGTCGCTTTTCGTTGGTGCCAATATCCGGCTGGAAGAGAATATTATCAACCTGATTCCCAAAAGTGCTGAAATATCTAAGATAAATTCTGTGCTTGAAGGCTTCAGGATGAATGGCAGATTGATTATGCATGTGTATCATGAAGATTCATCTGCGCATAGTGCACAGCAACTTATTGCTGTTTCGCACCAGGTAAGCGATAGTTTGCAAGAGCAATACGGTGCTTACATTAGCGGCATACAACTGGAATACAATGATTCGTCGATCCAGGTTTTGTATGAGTATTTTGCCGAAAATCTGCCATTTTATTTTCAGCCAGAAGATTATGCGGCCATAGAACCGCGCCTTACAAAAGAGGGCATTGACGCCACCATGCTGAAGAATTACAAAACTTTAGTTTCGCCCATCAGCATTGTTTCCAAAGATATGTTGATGAAAGATCCGCTCAGTTTGGTGGGCCTGCCACTTCAAAGAACCCAAAAGCTTCAGCTGGATGATAATATTCAGCTTTATCAAAACCATTTAATATCAAAGGACAGGAAACACATGCTGTTTTTCATCAACCTGGCCCAGCCTCCTAATGAAACCGCCAGTAATGGCAAACTGGTGGCCGGAATTGATGATTTGATTGAGAATTTCAAAGTAAGCAACCCACACGTTCATATAGAATATTTTGGTCCGGCGGCAGTGGCTGTAGCCAATGCACAGAGAATAAAGCAGGATATCATAGTCACTGTCTCTCTTGCGATGGCAGCGCTTTTTGTTTTTATCTACTTTTTCTATAGGAGTCTGTCTGTTTTTTTTATGGCCGTTACCCCAGGTTTATTTGGTGCAGCGCTGGCAATCGCCTCCCTTTCTGTCCTGCGGGATTCCGTGTCTGTTATTTCTTTGGGGGTAGGTGCAGTGCTGCTGGGGATTACCATTGATTATGCCTTGCATTTTATTACGCATTACAAAGATGAAAAGGATGTAGAGGCTTTATTTAAAGACCTTACGGTACCATTGCTCATGAGTAGTGTTACTACAGCCTGTGCATTTTTTTCGTTGGTGTTTTTGCGAACCAGTGCACTCGCAGACTTAGGTATTTTTGCAGGTGTGAGCGTCATTGCGGCTTCGCTTTATACCCTCACCGTCCTTCCGCACTGGGTACTGAATAAGAAGGATTCGATCAAAAGGCGATCTGGCAAAAATTCAGTGGAAAAAGCAGTTACTTTTCTTGCTACCTATCCTTTTCATAAAGCCAAATGGTCTATTGTTTCTTGCATATTGCTCACCGTTGTCAGCCTTTTTACATGGAAGAATTATCAGTTCGAGAGCAATATGCTCCGATTGAACTACATGCCTGACCGCCTGGCGACCTTTGAAAATAATCTGAATAAGATATCTACCTATTCTGCCAATAGCGTGTTCCTGATCAGCGAAGGCGCTGAGTTTTGGGAGGCCCTGGAAGCCGAACGATTGGTAAAACAAGAGTTGGAGGTGCTGCAGGAACAAGGCTTAATTATCAATTATTTTTCACTGAGCGATCTCATTCCTCCATTGTCAGTACAGCAACAAAGGCTGGCTACATGGGAGGGGTTTTGGGATGCACCGAAAACAGACACTGTTGTTTCCAGGATTAATCGAAGTGCCGAGGCCCTCGGATTTAGGGCTAATGGTTTTGATGCACTTGAAGCGTTTTTAACCCAGGAACATGCATTGCTCAAAGATGAGGATGTAGCGCATGTATTGTCTGTAATAGGTGAAGACTTTATAATCAGGAGCGGAGAAGGCGTCAGCATTGTTTCTTCTGTGAAGACCACCCAAGAGAATAAGGAGCAGGTTTTAGAAGCATTGAGTGCTATGGAAGAACCGCTTGTGTTCGACAAAGGGTTTCTCGCATCGCAGTTGGTGAATTTATTGCAGGAAGATTTTAATAAGCTGGTCAACCTTTCCCTCATTGTGGTGTTTTTCATAATTCTGATCAGTTACGGCAGGTTGGAGCTGGCCATCATCACTTTTACACCTATCTTATTGAGCTGGTTGTGGATTTTGGGTTTAATGGGACTGTTTGATCTCCGGTTTAACATCATCAACGTTATCATCTGTACATTCATTTTTGGCTTGGGCGTCGATTACAGCATATTTGGAGTGCGCGGACTCACGCAACGCTACAGCGTAGGAAAAGAAACCATCACATCGTATAGAAAATCCGTGATTTTGTCTGCGGTCACTACTTTGCTGAGTATCGGCGTTTTGGCTTTTGCTGAACATCCTGCCCTTCGATCCATCGCATTCTTGGCCATTATTGGTATTTTAGCTACTATCTTCATCACTTTTACGGTGCAGCCGATTTTGTACTATCTCTTCATCCTCAAAAGAAAACAAAAAGGCGTATTGCCTTACACCCTTAGTACTCTATTTTTATCGGTTTTTGCATTCGTTTATTTTCTGTTTGGTTGCTTATTACTGACTGTCATCAGGGTCGTTTTTTACCTGCCATTATTTTCAGAGAAAAGGAAAAAAAGCGCTTTTCATTGGATTTTGATGTGTTTCTGTAGGTCGCTGGTTTATATCATGGCAAATTTGAAAAAGGAAGTAAGGGGCAAAGAGAACGCGGACTTTAGCAAACCATCTGTTATTATTAGCAACCATCATTCCTTTCTGGACATCGTTATATTATTGATGTTCCATCCAAAAGTGGTTATGCTGACCAACGACTGGGTGTATAATTCCCCGTTTTTTGGCACAGCAGTGCAATATGCTGACTTTATTCCGACTGCTAAGGGAGTGGAAGAACAGTTAGCTAAAATCAGAGCGCTCGTGAAGGATGGGTATTCTATCATTGTTTTTCCGGAAGGCACACGCTCACCCGATTTTAAAATTGGAAGATTCCATAAAGGCGCGTTTTATTTGGCAAGCGAATTGAACCTTGATATACAACCTGTAGTTTTGCACGGCACAAATTATATCATGCCGCTGAAAGATCCATTTCATGTAAAAAGTGGCAAGGCTACCATCTGGTTTTTGCCGAGGATAAGTGCCAGTGATGCCCATTTTGGCAGCAACTATTCAGAAAGAACAAAAGCAATCAGCCGCTACTTCAAAAAGGAATACGAAAGTCTTAGAAATGAAATAGAAACTCCGGCTTTTTTCAGGGAAACCTTAGTGAAAAACTATATTTACAAAGGACCAGTGTTGGAGTGGTATTTACGAATTAAATTCAAGTTGGAAAACAGCTATGCCCTTTTTCATTCCCTGATACCGAAAGACGCAAAAGTGCTGGATCTGGGTTGCGGGTATGGCTTTCTGGGTTATTCACTGGCCTTTAGTGGCGAAAAGCGGGATGTTACGGGCGTTGATTATGATCGACAAAAAATAGCGATAGCAAAGAATTGTCCGGTAAAGCCCGGCAATTTGCGGTTTCATTGTGAAGATATTACTGCCTATTCCTTGCCTGAGGCAGACGTTTTTATAGTAAGTGACGTGTTACATTATCTGGTAGAAGAAGAACAAGATTTGCTGCTGAACAGAATTGCGGGGCTATTGAATTTCGGGGGTAAAATCATTATCAGAGACGGCGATTCCAGCAAGAAGGAGAGACACGCCGGCACTATTTTGACAGAAATATTCTCTACAAACTCAGGTTTTAACAAAACAAAAAACAAGCTATGCTTTATTTCTGAGGGAAAAATAGCAGCTTTTGCAAAAAGCAACCAGTTTGACATGGAAGTCATAGATCATTCAAAACATACCTCTAATACGGTATATGTTTTACAGCGTAAAAATCAGGATGGACAAGTTTGATATAGCAATTATAGGAAGCGGGCTGGGTGGTCTGGAATGTGGAGCCATTTTGAGTAGGGAAGGCTACAGCGTTTTGGTGCTGGAGAAGAACAAGCAAATAGGAGGAAGCTTGCAGACTTTTGCCAGAGACAAGCAGATTTTTGATACCGGTATCCACTATATAGGTGGGTTAGATGAAGGTCAGAACCTTTACCAGTATTTTAAATACCTGGAGATTATGGACCAGCTAAAGCTGAAAAAACTGGATGAAGACGGTTTTGATGTGATTTCCTTTGAAGGAGATGAGCAGGAGTACAGGTATGGACAGGGCTACGAAAATTTTATCGATATCCTGGCCGGTCATTTTCCTCAGGAGCGGGAAGGGATCATCAACTATTGCAACAAGATCAAAGAGGTTTGCAGCATTTTTCCCATGTATAACATGAGCCCATCAACCGGAGATTGGAGCAAAGTTGCCTACCATGATGTAAGTGCCAGGGAATATATTGCTTCCTGCACCAGCAATGTTGTTCTGCAGCGGGTGCTGGCAGGTACCAATGCATTGTATGCTGGAGAGGGTGACAAAACACCCTTGTATGTGCATGCATTGGTCATTAACTCTTACATTGAAAGTGCTTACCGCTGCATCGACGGCGGCTCACAGATTGCCAGGCTTTTATCCCGACAGATTCTCAACAATGGTGGTAAAATTATTAAACATGCGAAAGCAACAAAATTTGTTTTTGATGGAGATAAAATTAGATACGTCGCACTGGAAGACGGAAGGCAGTTTGAGGCAAAAGAGTACATATCAAACATGCACCCGGCGGTAACCCTGGATTTAATAGAAGAAGGGAGAATCAGAAATGCCTATAGAAAGAGAATAAACAGTCTGGAGAACACCGTTTCTGTGTTCATTATCTATGTGGTATTTAAGAAGGATACCATGAAGTACTTTAATTGTAACTACTATCATTTTATAGATCCTAATGTATGGAGTGGCGGAAATTCCCGCGAGTGGCCGGAAAGTTATGCTGTTTTTACCGGTGCCGCCTCCAGAGATGACGAATACACGCAAACCATGACGATCATGGCTTACATGCAGTATTCGGAAACTGAGAAATGGGCACAAACCCATAATATAGTGGGTCATGAGGTGGAACGTGGGGAAGATTATGAACAGTTTAAGACGGAAAAGGCTGAGAAACTGTTGGACAAAGTAGCATTGAAATTTCCCGAAATCAGAGGCAAAATTGCGACTTATTATACGTCTACACCCCTTACTTACAGAGATTATATAGGCACAAAAGATGGTTCGTTATACGGGATAAAAAAAGACTTTCATGATCCTTTGCGCTCTTTTATTTCGGCCAGAACCAAGGTGCCGAATTTACTCCTAACAGGTCAAAACCTGAACATGCATGGGGTGCTGGGCGTGACCATTGGTTCCATCGTTACCTGTTCTGAACTTTTGGGAAATGAGTATTTGATGAATAAAATCAACAAGTCTTAACAATAGTAAATCAACGCCGTTGATGGAAAAATGCATTTATGATATTCTTATTACGATTTTTTAAATTTTCCTTTCTTATCTTATTTTTTAGCATTTTGTGTTTTTCCTGCCTCAAGCAGTCCGCGGGAAGATCTCTTTATGTCAACCAGGAAAATATGCCCTATGATGCCATTATTGTCCCCGGTTATCCATTTCAGGACAGCATCTGGCACGACATCATGAAAATCCGGGTCTACTGGTCGGCTTATTTGTATGAAAATGGATATGCCCGCAATGTGATCTATTCAGGAGCAGCCGTTTATACCCCTTTTGTGGAGAGCAAAATTATGAAGGCCTATGGGACGGAACTAGGGATTCCGGCTGAGGTTATATTCGTAGATACCATGGCCAGGCATAGTACCGAAAATCTATATTATTCCTATCAACTGGCCAAAAAGTTAGGCTTTGAAAAAATTGCACTGGCAACAGATCCCTTTCAGAATGCGCCCCTGGCCAGATTTGCCAGGAGCAATGATATTCAGGTTGACTTTCTCCCCATCGTTTTTGATACTTTACGATTGATCGATAAAACGGATCCGGAGATAGAATACAGCGAAGCTTCCGTTGATAACTTTGTGGCCTTACCAGATAAAATGACCTTTATTGAAAGGTTAAGGGGAACGATGGGGAAAAAAATCAACAAGGACGTTTATCGGGAGTAAATTGGTTTGTGTTTGTGTTTCCATCACATTGCGCACCCAAAAAGGAACTATCGGGCTCGCAATTTATGTCTAATGAATTAACTAATCATCAGTGAAATTCTTAATTTTGGTTTCTTACCACAAAGCATGAGAATACTCAAGTACGTACTACTTCTTTTTACAGCGCTGATTATCCTAACGGGTGTTGTGTTTTATTTTAAAGTCCGAATAGAAGAACCTGAATTGGATGGAGAATTTATTGCATCAACGTTAGAAGTAACAGGGGAAAACAGTTACCGGTACGGCAATAATCTCCTGAAAAAAAATGAAAGTGGCATTTGGGAGATGTACCTGGAAGGAGAGGCTTATGAAAGGGGAGTAGCGTTCGGTGTGTTGGGAGAAAAACTGATGGGCGAAAAAGAAGAAGCCTTTATTGGCGAAATCAGGAACCGAATTCCTTCAGAACGCTACCTGAATTTTCTGAAGTATCTGGTAGGCTGGTTCAACCGCGACCTTGATGGATACGTCCCAAAAGAACATTTGCTTGAAATTTACGGCTCTTCAAAATTAATGTCTGACAATTTTGACTTTATTGCCCCAAAATTTCACAGAGCTCTCAGCTATCATGCAGCACATGATATTGGACATGCCCTCCAAAACATGAACCTGGTTGGGTGTACTTCATTCGCAACCTGGGGAAGTGCTTCAAAAGACGGTAAGCTGCTGATAGGAAGAAATTTTGACTTTTATTTTGGAGAAAAATTTGCCCGGGACAAGGTCATTGCATTTTATAAACCCGACAGCGGCTATGCTTTTGCTTCTGTAACATGGGCGGGCTTCAGTGGCGTCGTATCCGGGATGAACGAAAAAGGGCTTACTGTTACCTTAAATTCTGCCAAATCAGAAATACCCACAAAAGGCAAAACGCCTGTTTCCATCATTGCACGGGAAATATTGCAATATGCCGGCACCATTCAGGAAGCATATGAAATTGCGAAATCTTTCGACTCTTTTGTGGCTGAAACCTTCCTCATTGGTTCTAAAGCAGATGGAAAAGTCGGGCTTATTGAAAAATCGCCAGAACATACTGCGCTGTATATTTCCGATACCAACCAGATGGTAATTACCAATCATTTTCAGAGTGAAGCATTGGTCAATACT
>CAZHZR010000103.1:0-10234 GCA_964537095.1 uncultured Roseivirgaceae bacterium | reverse complement strand
GTAATTCTTCTTTATTCTTCCCTATGCCATAAATTTTTGGAGACAGGAGAATCTACCTAATGCGTTTATACCTGAGTTTTACTTGTATTTTAAAACTGATTTAAATATGAATAGATGCAAATTATTCATAAAAATAAAATTATTCGCATAAGAAAAACACAATGGCTTGTATGCTTAGACACCAATCTTAGCTGCTCATCCCCGAAATATTTAATAGAATCGCAATACGCCATATTTGCCGTGGTAGAGCCGATGAATCCCTTCTTACCTTTTATCGTTGTATAATACCATTCTTGAAAATATTATTGGAGGTGATAGTTCGTCTTGCTAATTTCAGAGTTCTTTAACTTATCTTTTACGCTATTCATATTTATGCTTCAATTCAATAAAACCAGTATAATGACTTTTGTCATTTCGGTTCTTAGTCTCAATCTGCTTTACGCTCAGTCCGATGCCTATAAGTATTCACTCGATTTGACTCAACCGGTGAACGATCAGTTGATGGTAAGCCTTGAGACTCCTGAAATAGATCAAAAGAAAATCAAATTTTACATGCCGCAGATAATCCCGGGTACTTACAGGAATAGTGACTATGGCATGTTTGTCTCAGACTTGAAGGCTTTTGATAAGAAAGGTCGCTCCTTACCGGTCACCAGGCTTGACACCAACTCATGGGAGATTGAGAAAGCTGATAAGATGGTAGCACTCACTTATATGGTGGAAGATATCTTCGACACTGAAAAAGAGAATCAGGTGTATATGATGTCTGCCACCAACATTGAGGAAAATAAAAATTTCGTAATCCATACACCCGGATTTTTCGGATATTTTGAAGATCGTAAGGAGCAACCTTTTGAAATTTCCATTACCAAACCAGAAAGTTTTTACGGAAGCACCGGTCTCATTCCAGTTTCAACCACTGCTACAAAAGACGTCTATAGAACAGGAGATTATGATCTCTTGATGGATTCGCCGATGATGTACAATGTGCCGGATACTACTTTCATTGAAGTTGCCAACGCGCGGGTACTTGTGTCGGTTTACTCTCCCAACAAGCTGGTGACCTCAAAATACCTGGCGGAGAATTTCGAGAAGTTGTTAAACGCTACAGCAAAATATCTGGATGGAAATCTTCCTGTAGAAAAATATGCTTTCATACTTTATTTCGCGGATCCACAGACAGCGAGTCCTATGCAGGGAGCTCTTGAGCACAGCTACTCGAGTTTCTACTACATCGCTGAAACGCCGCAGGAGCAAATTATCTCTATCATGGTAGATATTGCTGCACATGAGTTTTTCCACATTGTGACGCCGCTAACCGTCCATTCTGAGGAAATAGCCAATTTCAATTTTAATGAACCTGACCTGTCTCAACATTTGTGGTTATATGAGGGAGTAACAGAATATTTTTCGGACCATGTGCAGGTAAAATACGACCTCATCACAGAACAGAAGTTTCTTGAGAAGCTGACTACCAAAATAAATCTCTCGCAGAATAATTACAACGATAACCTTCCTTTTACCGAACTAAGCGTAAAAGCTGCAGGTGAACACAGCGGTGAGTATGGCAACGTGTATGAAAAAGGGGCCTTAATAGCAGCAATGCTGGACCTTCAACTCATCGAATTATCGAAAGGGGAAATGAACCTTCAGAAGCTGCTCCAACAACTGAGCGATAAGTATGGCAAAGATAAGCCTTTCAACGATGAGGAACTGTTTGATGTCATTACGCAAATGACGTATCCTGCCATTGGCGAATTTTTTGAAAAATATGTTGCGGGTCCTGAAAGCATTCCTTATCAAGCCATTTTGGCAAAAGCCGGGATCAATTATGTGCAGGAAGCCGATCAACAGGTGGCGAGTCTGGGACAGATCCAGATTGGGTATAATGCCGAAATGGGCGCCCTGGAGGTAGGAAGTACTGAGTCAATGAACGCATTTGGGCAGCAAATTGGATATGAAACCGGCGACCTTATCCGCTCACTACAGGGAAAGGAATTAACCATTAGCAGTGTCAATCAAATTTTTGAGGATTTTTCCGGAAAAACAAACGCAGGAGACACTGTAATTGTGGAGGTGGATAGAAAAAATGAAGCTGGCGAATACGAAAGGATCAGCTTATCTGCTCCTGCTTTTTTGGTAGAAAAAGTTGGAATGGTACAGTTGGTGCTTGACGCTGCCGCTACTTATGAGCAATTGAAGTTACGGGATCAGTGGTTAAAAGCCAATGCAGCTACTGCCAGACCAGAAGATGTGGCTTCTGTTGATGCCATTATACAATCTTTGTATGAAGTAATCTCCGGTCCTGCAGGGGAAAGAGACTGGGAGCGCTTTTACTCCCTTTTTAAAACTGATGCGAAAATGTCAGCCTTCTTTAAATCGCAAAACGGGATGAACCAGTTTTCTTCGATGACACCGGAAGAATACAAAATCCAAAACGGTCCGTTTTTTAGCCAAAGTGGATTTTGGGAGGAGGAACTTGGAAGGGATGAACTTAGGTTCGGAGAAATGGTGCATGTCTTTAGTGCCTACGCTTCCCGTCTATCGGAAAATGGAGAGGCGGATCAAAGGGGCGTGAATAGTATTCAACTGGTTTACGATCAGAACAGGTGGTGGATTGTGAGTTTAATATGGAATGCGGAATCAGAAGATAACAAAATCCCAAATTCCTTACTGGAAAAATAAATAGGATAAAGATTTTTTAAGGGTGCTATAATAAGCTTGTAAAGGTTTTTTATAGCACTTTTTGTTTTTGTCAAAGTGAAAATTTTGTTTTTTTAAGATATTTCTTCCCGTCTTGAATAAACAAGGACGAATTTTTATACTCAATTATCTCCTATCTTGTAATGTAAGGTTCGCCTGATTATACTCACTACCTCCGAGCAGGGTTTAGATACATTTGCATGTATAAAACCTTAATTATCAAGTAAGTTATGAACCATCCATACATTTCCCTGCTCAAAACTGCCTGGAGATATGCCGGTAAGGAACGCGGAAAGTACATACTCATATATGTCATGTTTATTCTATCCAACATAGTGGTTGCCTTGCATCCGCTTTTGTATGGATGGTATGTAGATTCCCTCCAATTAGAAGGCTCAGAAGTTTTATCCTACACCTGGTGGTTTGCAGGAGGTTATCTGGTTCTTAAATTGGTAGAATGGGCTTTTCATGGCCCGGCGAGGGTAATGGAGCGAAAGTTGGCTTTTGGCTTGAGTAAAAACTTTTTAGATGAACTTTACCATCAAATCCTTCATCTTCCTGTAAAATGGCATAAGGACAACCACAGCGGGGCCACTATCAACAAGATTCAAAAGGCCTTTGGCGCTTTGAAAGAATTCTTTCAAAATGGCTTCATCTATGTACAGGTGCTTGGTAAATTTCTCTTTTCGTTGGGCGCCATGTGCATCTTTAGTCCGCTCTTCGGATTTATAGGTGTATTAATAGGCATTTTTACCGTTTGGGTGATATTTCAGTTCGACAAGAAATTTGTGGTTTACCTGAAGCAATGCAATGAGAGAGAGCATGAAGTTTCGTCCAACCTCTTCGACAGCTTATCAAACATTATTACAGTGGTTACGCTACGATTGGAAAAGAGCATGCAATCCAGCCTGTTTCAAAAAGTGGCTAATGTATTTCCACCCTTTAAAAAGCAGGTTACCATCAACGAAATGAAATGGTTTATTGCGAGTATGCTCGTGGCCAGCGTTTATGTAATCGTGGTGATTGGATATGTGTATCAAAACTACATTCCCGGAGAAGCATTTTTGATTGGGGGGCTGGTTACATTGCTTGCTTATGTAACGCAATTTACAAGCGTGTTTTACGATGTTGCAGCTCATTATACCAGAATCGTTCAGTTCAATACTGATGTGCAAGCTGCTACTGCGCTGAGCGATATCTATCTGAATAGCCATAGATCAGAGCCGGTTGCAGCCATGCCGGAAGCATGGAAGTCCGTGGAAATGAAGCATGTTCATTATTCACATGGTCCCTTCCAGCGTCAGAATGCTTCGGGATTAAACGATCTGAATCTGAGGATAAAACGTGGTGAACGAATTGCATTGATAGGAGAAAGTGGAAGTGGAAAAAGCACCTTGCTGGCGCTGTTGAGAGGTCTGTACGCACCTGAACCTGGTTCCGTCTTAAAGGTAGATGAGCAAGCTGATTTCAACTTTTCCATGATTGCCAATACGGTTACGCTTTTCCCACAAGAGCCGGAAATTTTTGAAAATACAATAAAATATAACATAACCTTGGGGCTTCCCTTTTCAGATGAAGAAATTGCCCGTGCCTGCGATGCAGCCCACTTTACGGAGGTGATCAAACACCTGCCCAATGGATTGGATTCTGAAATTAAAGAGAAAGGTGTAAATCTATCTGGAGGACAGAAGCAAAGGCTGGCTCTCGCCCGCGGTATATTGGCAGCAAAGGGAAGCCATATTGTATGTTTGGATGAACCCACCAGTAGCGTGGACCCCAGGACAGAAGTTCAGATTTACAAAAAGATGTTTGAGACGTTTTCTGATAAAGCGGTCATTTCATCTTTGCACAGGCTCCATCTTTTGAGTTCCTTCAATTATATTTATATCATGGACAAAGGAAAAGTTTTAGATGAAGGCACTTTCGAAGAATTAAGGAACAACAGCGCTATTTTTAATGAACTATGGCATCATCAGGAATCTAAAGAAATTGCCTTGGCTTCGTAATACCAAACATTATATTTACCCATTTTTGATGTTTGGTAAAGAATTCGGCCTCAAAATGACTACATTTTTCTCGGCAGACATTAATTTGCACGATGTCTAATGTTTGTATGCAAAGAATGCTTTATCTTTGAGGTCAGTTTTGCCCACACGTATTAATTTTTTGAGATTCTAATGTCTGCTCCTATATACCACATCAATCCTGATCGAAGTAAGCCGTGGAATACCTTGCCAGAATTGCCTATTGCAGAAGAACTTTACAGGACAGTTGAGGTCTATGAACAACTTGGAAAGGCTAAAGAAGCGCTTGCCAAATTGTATGGAAGAAGCATCGCCATACCCAATCAAGGATTATTGATTAACTCCATCAGTTTACAGGAGGCAAAAGCTTCCAGTGCCATAGAAAATATTTTTACTACTGATGACGAGCTTTATAAAGCGTATAGCGAACTGAAAGAAGAGCAAATAGAAGGCCCGGCAAAGGAGGTTCTTCGTTACAGAGAAGCCCTATGGAAAGGGCATGAACATTTGAAAACCAAGAAGGACTTTGATACGGGCTACTTCGTGGACGTTTGCAGAACCCTCAGAAAAACCAATGAGGGTATCAGGCCACCGTTTTCACAAACATTTATAAGCCAGGGTGGGAGCGGTCCGAATGCTGGAAAACCAATCTATACGCCTCCGCGAGGAGAAAAGATAATTGAAGCAAAACTGGAAAACCTTCTGAGCTTCATGAATGATGATGAGCAATTCCCCTTGGATCCACTGCTCAAGATGGCGATAGGCCATTTTCAATTTGAAGCCATACACCCATTTCGAGACGGCAATGGTAGAACAGGCAGGGTGTTTAATATCCATTACCTCACGCAGAAAGGATTATTGGACTATCCTATATTGTTCCTGAGCAGGTACATTATCCAAAATAAGGATGATTATTACGGAGGATTGGCCGGTGTTTCGCAGCGAGGAGACTGGCAAAAGTGGATCATCTACATGTTGCGAGCTGTGGAATCTACCTCCATCCTCACTTTTCAAAAAATTAATCATATCATTGCTGCAAAAGATGCGATTTTGGAAGTGGTTGAGAAAAGCACCAACGTTAAACGCCCTGAACAGCTCATCCAGGTCGTTTTTACACAACCCTATACTAAAGTAAAGCACCTGACTGATGCCGGACTCTATGCGGAAAATACGGCTCGGGCATATCTTAATGAACTCGCGCGTATAGGCGTTCTCGAAAAAAGAACCATACAGGGCCACCACTATTATCTGAACCTCGAACTCTATAATATACTGGCAGACTAGTAATGAGAGGGACGGTCAATTTAGCAAAACCTGTTACGCTACAGATGGGCCGCACAAGACTCATGCCCCCTGCCCCACCATTTGCATTAAGCCACCATCTACAACATAGGTAGATCCTGTTACATAATCAGCATCCTTGGAAGCTAAAAAAACAGCCACATTGGCCACGTCTTCAGGTTTGCCTGCACGCTTCAACGGAATATTCTGAACCTGCTCTTTTCGCTTTTCATCATCATCCATTGCCTCCTGATTCATGGCCGTGAGGATCATACCTGGAGCAATATTGTTTACGTTGATGTTATCTTCAGAAACTTCAAGCACAAGCGTACGGGTCATATTTCTAATGGCGCCTTTCGTGCAGTCGTAGTCCGCTGCTCCTACCATTGGAATTTCTTCATGAACCGAACTGATATTGATGATTTTACCTCCTCCGCCTTTTTCCTTTCTGATATTTATGAACCGCCTGCAGCAGAAGAAGTATCCAGTAAGATTGGTTTGAATCGTTTTGTTCCAGTGTTCGGTAGCCATGTCTGCTAATCTCGTCCCGGAAGCATTGACGGCAGCATTATTGACCAGGATATGTAAGTCACCGAAATGCTCGACTGTTTTGTCAAACATTTCCTCCACCTTCTTCTCATCACCCACGTCCACCGGAAGCACAATGCCTTCTCCTCCTGCCTGCTGAACTTCTTTAAGCGTATCTTCCGCGCCTTCTTCATCGGAGTGAAAAGTAATGACTATTTTAGCACCTTCCCGTGCGTAAGCAATGGCTATGGCTTTACCAATCCCTGAATCGGATCCTGTAATGAGGGCAACTTTTCCTTCTAATTTCTTTTTCATAGGATTTCAATTTATCTACTATGAAAAGAACATTTGCAAAAGAATTGTTTAAGCGATTAGTGGGGAAATTGACGAACCGGCAATCGACCCGACCGCCTGTAATGAATCGAATCTAGAAAAGCGACGAATCTGAGGCTTAAATAAAAGAGTTTCAATAACTTCTTTTTAGGACTCTTATTAGCACCATCTCTTATTGATGATCCGGCTTTTTAGCAAAACCACATTTCGCGCAGGCGGTGTCGTCCTCAGACTTAGGTTTGATGAAGAACTGATATCCTTTATAGGCAATGATACCAAAAAATAAAGCAAAGACAATTATTGTTTGTACCATATTAAGAGAATAAATTATAAACAATATATGCAGAAATGTATGCCAGCGCTGTCATATATACGAACTGTATAAACGCCCATTTCCAGGTTTTAGTTTCCCGTTTCACAACTGCCATTGTACTTACACATTGCATCGCAAAGGCATAAAACATCAACAGGGAAAGCCCCACTGCCGGGCGGAAAACTTTCAAGCCCGTATTTGGGTCTGTTTGATTCTCCAGCCTTTCCATTATGGTGAGCGTATCTTCCGTATCCTCGCCAATGCTGTACAAGGTCGAAATAGTAGCCACAAAAACTTCGCGAGCTGCAAAAGAAGTGATCAGCGCTATTCCTATCTTCCAGTCATAGCCCAGGGGCGTAATTACCGGCTCCAGCAATTTGCCTATATGTCCTGCATATGAGGCCTGCAACTTTGCTGAAGCTATTTCATTTTGGTATTCAGACTGCGATTCTTCGGTAACTACCGTAGGAGGTTCCACAGATCTCTCAGCCATTTCCATTTTCTCTACCGGACCATAGGAGGCCAAAACCCAAAGGATGATCGAAATGCTGATGATGATTTTTCCTGTTTCAAAAACAAAAGTTTTGGATTTTGAAAACATCGTATAAAGCACGTCTCTTACGCCAGGCCATCGGTAAATAGGGAGTTCAATCACTAAAAACCCTTTATTCTGAGCCTTGATAATGAGCTTCATGACCCAGGCGCTGATTAAAGCAGCAAATGTTCCAAGAAAATACATTCCCATTAAAGCCAGACCCTGGTAATTAAAGGGACCGAACGTTCCATCGGGTATTACCAAACCTACCAGGATTACATAAACGGGAAGCCTTGCGGAACAGCTCATTAAGGGAGTAACCAGAATAGTAATGAGCCTGTCTTTATAGTTACTTATGTTTCTGGCGGCCATTATTGCCGGAATTGCACAGGCCATACCAGACATTAGGGGGACAATGCTTTTCCCGTTAAGACCAAAAGGACGCATTAAACGGTCTGTTAAAAACACTACCCTTGCCATGTAGCCACTATCCTCTAATATGGCCAGAAATCCAAAAAGGAGTGCGATTTGAGGAATAAATATGGCTACCCCGCCTAGACCGGGAATGAGGCCATCCGCCAGGAGATCTGTCAATGCCCCTGCAGGCAGCAACGCCCGTACGCCATCAGATAAAACCGCAAATAAGCCATCGATTAGATTCATGGGCCACTCTGCCCAGGCAAATATGGCTTGAAATATCAGTATTAGTGTTCCAAAAAATATCAAATATCCAGCTACCGGATGCAGAAAAATTTTATCGAGCCTTGCGGAAATATTTTTGTGTGCCACCTTCTTTCTTTCGACACTCTCGTCAAGAACGTCGTTAATCTGCTTATATCGGAGATCACTTTCTTCGCGCTGGGCATTCAATATGTCATAATCGGAGGCGGATACCAGGTTCGTTAAATAATCCTTGTCATCTCGATTTAGTATAGACTCATGGTCTGCAAAACGCAACAACTGGTAACACTGGTAAGGATTGTCTAACCCAAACCTTTCTTGTATTTCCCGCGCCATTTCATCGGGAATAAGCTCTAGATCTGCTGGTAAAAATGGTGCTTTTTTAAATGAATTGTCTCGTAATGCCTGGAATACCGCGTCCAGTCCTTTTTTTTCCCGGGCGTTGGTTTGTATTACCGGTATCCCTAAGGCTTTGTATAATTTGAAAGTGTTTACAGCAATACCATTGTTTTCGGCTACATCTTTCATGTTCAGTACAAGGGCAACGGGAAGGCCCAGATCCATGATCTGTGTGACCAAAAACAAGCCGCGCTCCAGATTTGCCATATCCACTACAGCAATCACAGCGTCAGGTTTCGCTTCTTTACCAATACCGTTGAGAACCCTGTGGACAATCAATTCATCCTCTGACCGCGGGTACAGACTGTAGGTACCCGGCAAATCTATGATAGTGACAGGGGCCGACATTTCTGCAGATTGATAATATCCTATCTTTTTATCTACAGTTACGCCGGGATAATTTCCAATTTTTTGTCTTAATCCGGTAATTTGGTTGAATATTGTTGTTTTACCAACATTGGGATTACCTATAAATGCTATTTTCAAAATGTATGCTACTTCTAGTTTTCGTCACTTGCCAGTACTTGTACGCGAATGTTTTTTGCTTCATCTTTTCGAAGCGAAATGGTGGTATTGTCTAATTGAAATGCCAAAGGTCCTCCAAAAGGAGCTTTATGCAGGAGTTGAACCTTCTTGCCCGGTAATAAGCCTAAATCCCTACAATACAATAAAAGATCTGGTTCTATGATACTTTCTATTACGGCAAAACCTCCTTTGAGTAATTTATCTGCAGTCATATCAGGGGCGTTTTAAGTCTGGTCAAAATTACGTTGTCTTGTCATTTATCACAAGCTTTATTTAGAATGAATTTAAATAATTGCTTTGTCGGCACAATTTAACGTGTCGCGGTTATTTATGTAGCAATTATCTACAAATCTGGTGGATAGCACAGTGGAATTTCATAAATTGATCCCTCACTTCAACGACAAGCATTTACCTGTCTGTTTCGTATGAATAAAGCGGGCTTATATCAGAATTCAAATAATTTAGAAGCTTACATAGAGTTTCTTAGAGAAGAAAAATTTGATGATGCCAGCCATGCATACCTGGAGTTGATACAAGCTTCCGAACTTCCTATGTTGTCGTTCTACCTTCATCTCTCTCCCGCAGAATTATTCTTAAAAGTAAGAGATAACCTGGACGAGTTTTTTCGCAATATATCAGAGGGAACGTTTTTAAGCAGCCATTCACACAAAATAGATGCGTGGAAATCAGGATTGTCAAGCCACATTCCCAGGGAGAAAATCAACAAGAATGACATCCTCCTTCTGAACAGCATCAGAAAGCAAATCCTTTTACAATTTCTTCCGGATTTTAGCAACGAGGTTCGCGTGGCTACATCCATAATGCTGGCGATCGAAAAGCTGTTTTTGATCAATGACAAAAAGACTTTCGAGGCACTTGCAGAAATCCAACAGCAAGATATTTTTGAGAGGA
>CAZHZR010000102.1:6897-10318 GCA_964537095.1 uncultured Roseivirgaceae bacterium | reverse complement strand
AGTTCAATCCTTTTGCCATCGTTGTTCGCTGATTCATAAATTGCGTCTAATATCTTCATATCTTGCACACCCATTTCGCCGGGAACAATGGATTTTTGGTTTTTCATGAAGCTTTCCGCTTGTCCGTCCATTTGATTTACCTGCTCATAAATATTTGGCAGATCCATTTTTCCTTCCTTCGTTTCTCCTTTTTTGCCATCATAGCCATATGCCGGCTCTAATTTCCACCAGCCATTTTCCGCCTCGGCAGATAGCGAACCGGCCGCTTCTTTGTCAGCATAGGATGAATGGCATTTCGCTTTAACGCCGTCTTCAAACTCCATCTCCCAACTAATAGACTCCTCCACATCGTAGAAATAAGCAGGCTTCGTAACTTTTCCGTATTTGGCAGTAACCGCTACAGGCATTTTGCCGAGTGTATAGCAAACGCCCTGCACGCAGTATATGCCCAGGTCCATCAATGGTCCACCGCCTGCCAGGTCTTTTCTTAATCGCCACACATCCAGACTGCCTTTGGTCATATCGCTTGTGTTTTTCGCTTCCAGGCTTTTTACCTTTCCGTAAACCTGCTGTTGGCCCAGTTCCATCACGCGCTGGTTAAATGGCTCAAAATGTAATCTGTAGCCGATTGCAAGTTGTACCCCGTTGGTTTTGCAAGCATCCACCATTTCCTGCGCTTCAATAGCATCCATGGCCATGGGTTTCTCGCAAATCACATGTTTTTTTGCTTTTGCAGCCCTTATGGTGAACTCCCGGTGCATGCTTACCGGCAACACCACATATACAATATCGATGTCTTTGTTATTGGCTATTTGATCAAAATTGTCATAGTTATAGACGTTCTTGTCAGGAATGTCATATTTCTCTTTCCAATCATCTACTTTGGAGGGCGTACCGGTGACAATACCGGCGAGATAGCAATTCTTTGTCTCCTGCAGCGCTGGAGCAAGCTGGTTTGCGCTGTACTGGCCCAGACCTACGAGGGCTATTCCCAGTTTTTTGTTTTGAGACGACGATTGCGAATGCATGATGCTTTTGGCTATTGTAGAATTAAAAAGCGATGTAGCAATCAGGGTACCGCCTACTCCCAGCGAAAGTTTCTTGATAAATTTTCGCCTGTCTTTTTTAAGGATTGTTTTCTTTATTACCATAAATACCAGGTTTCAGGGATTTTATATAAAATACTATCGGGCGTATAAATTGTTGAAAAAATATTAGCTGGCGACAGGTATTTAATTTTTAAAAACATGCAGCAGCGGCTTTCAGGAAATAATTCATCTCTGGCAATGATGTTTAAAGAATTTTTTACAAATTGACTTCAATGAATAGAAATATAAAACAGCTTATAAAAATTGCTTCAAAGAGAAGCCGGTACATTATTGGTTTAATGTCGGGCACCTCTATGGATGGATTGGATGTGGCGCTTTGCAAAATTTCAGAGCAGGGTTTGAAGACAAAGGTAAAATTGCTTCATTTTGATACGGTTCCCTATGATCACGACACGAAAGCCAGGATTTCTGAAGTTTTTGCCAAACCCATCGTAGATTTTGAAAAGCTATGTATTCTGAACCCATGGATAGGTATTTTGCATGGTAAGATGGTGCTGGGTTGCCTGGAGGCTTGGGGCATTGGTCCCGAAAAAATAGATGTTATTGCTTCCCACGGACAAACGGTTTTTCATGCGCCTGCATTCTTACAGAAGGAACCGCAAATAAACGCTACGCTTCAGATTGGTGACGGAGACCACGTAGCAGTTACCACCGGAATTATTACCATCAGCGACTTCCGGCAAAAGCATGTCGCAGGAGGGGGGGAGGGCGCACCTTTAGCCGTGTATGGCGATTTTCTGTTACTGTCTCATAAGTTGAAAAACAGGATTTTACTGAACATCGGGGGAATTGCCAATTTTACTTTTCTTCCGAAAGGTCGGGACCCTCAAAAGGTGTTTGTTACGGATACCGGGCCGGGCAATACTTTGCTGGATCAGGTTGTCAGGAAATATCTTCCCGGAGAGTATTACGACAAAGATGCAAAACATGGTTTGGCAGGCACTGTTGATGCCACGCTCCTGGCGCAGCTTAAATCAGATCCGTTCTTTCAGATGCCATTTCCTAAAACCACGGGCCCTGAGCTATTTAACCTGTCTTATCTTGAGAAAGCCCAGAAACTTTCGGGAACAACATCCCTTTCATTAGACGATTTGATAGCTACTTTAACCAGATTCAGCGCCGAAACCATAGCAGAAGCTATTCAGCATACTATTCGGGGTAGCAAACTTGATCTTTACCTCAGTGGCGGCGGTGCACATAATCCGCTCCTTGTCAAATGGATCATCGAGTTATTGCAGATTAAAAAAGTAAAAAGCACTTCAGAACTGGGAATTGATGGCGATGCAAAAGAAGCGATACTTTTTGCTGTTCTGGCAAATGAAGCCCTAATGGGAGGGAAGGTCGATTTTGGGGAACGTGCAAAAATACCATCGGTGAGCATGGGAAAGATATCATTTCCGAAGTAGTTGAAAAAAACATATAAATTAGCAAACACCAGTCAAATCATATTACCATGAAACATCTGTCAACCGTTTTATTATTGCTTTTTATCGGCTGTTCTCCATCCATTAAAAATAATGGCGAGACAAAAGAAGGAGCGCCAAGCTGGCAATCGTTGTTCAACGGTCAGGATTTAGATGACTGGCAAATAAAGATAGCCCAGCACGAGTTTCAGGAAAATTATAGCAACACTTTTAGGGTAGAAGATGGTCTGATTAAGGTTAGATACGAAGGTTACGACCATTTTGATCAGCAGTACGGACACATCTTTTATAAAGAGCCATTCTCACATTATCTGCTGAGGGTGGAATATCGTTTCGTGGCCGAGCAGGCGCCAGGCGGAGAAGGTTGGGCCTTGCGAAATTCGGGCGTGATGCTGCATTGCCAATCGCCGGAATCGATGGCCAGGGAACAGGATTTTCCAGTCTCTGTAGAAGCGCAACTTTTAGGAGGCGATGGAGAAAATGAGAGAACTACCAGCAACCTTTGCACGCCGGGAACCAATGTAGTGATCGGCAATGCTTTATTTACGCCGCATTGTCTGAACTCCAGCTCTGGAACCTACCATGGAGAACAATGGGTGACTGCAGACTTTCTTGTTTTGGGAGATTCCATCATTCACCATATTTTGGAAGGCGATACGGTGCTTACCTACCAAAAGCCACAAACTGACGCCGGGGAAATTATTTCTCAGGGGTATATCTCCCTCCAAAGCGAAAGCCATCCCATTGATTTTAGAAAGGTGGACATTATTGATCTGGCACCTTATAAAGACGATAAGGATGAACTGGAAAGTATGCTGGATCATTTGAGGGTAAACCTATAGTCGTTGGAAGATCAAGGTGATGGTATGCAGTTCAGATGCTTATCAA
>CAZHZR010000102.1:0-6797 GCA_964537095.1 uncultured Roseivirgaceae bacterium | reverse complement strand
GATTATCCGCAAGCGTGCCGGGCAATTCGTAACTTACCCATCACGTGCGGCCCCTCGATTATTTTCTACAAGCCAGATCTATAGTGAAGGAATGTCGATATTGTCTGAACTGCGGGGATGCTTTCTTCTTAAAAATTTTTTAGATTGCAAATTAATTTCATCCCTTCTAACTTTTTATGATAGGTTTTATTAAAAATTTACAGATCAGATACAAGCTTTCGTTGTTATTGCTGCTTTTAGTTATTCCACTAATCTATTTTGTAATAGACAATATCAGCCAAAAAATAGATGAAAACAATGATCTTAAGGATATCCTTATAAAGCTAAACGAGTCCGAAAGGGTTTCTGAGCTTATTCACGTCTTCCAGGTCGAAAGAAGCAGGGTTATTGCCAGTAGCTATGGAGATTCATCTTTTATAACAGGAGCCAGGCAGCAAAGGCTGATTACGGATGCGGCTATCAGAAATCTTCAGGTGTTTTTGGAAGAAGAAGATATAGTGTTCCCAGCACTTTCACTTGCCAATGATCTACAAAAGTTTAGAGATCAACAGGATAGAAACAGCTTCGATATTGAAGAATTTCAAGCGTATGCTGATAATTTGATAACTACTTATCTTACAAGAATTGAGGAAAATGCCAAGACTTTTAGTAATGTGGACGTTAGAAGGAAGTTGATGGGCTTTAAGGACCTGGTAGATTCGAAAATTTATCTGGGAAAAACCAGAAGCACCCTCATGAAGGTCATTCAGCAGGATGGTTTTTCTTTTCAGGATTATGCGTCTCTGAGTATTGACGAAGATTTTTTTAATGTCTCACTGCAAAGATTTGTTGCCTATGCCTCTGCGGAAGCTTCAAAAGAGGTCTTAAATCTTACTACAGCTGATAACCACAAACAAGTTTTAAACTTGTTCATGCTTTTTGAAAATAATCCGCAAATAGACCTTACCCCCTACAACCAAAGAGCGATTTACAACCTTTTTACAAACAGTATAAATGACTTTAGAAATGCCGAGGCATTGCTAATAAGCAGCATAAAGAACGAAGTTCAGGAACAAATTGCTGCAAAAGAAGCCTCGTTTACCTCCTTAATAATATTGATGGTGATTGTTTTAGGGATAGCATTTTCCTACGCAGTGTTCATCATCAGATATATTTCATCTTCTATTTCCGCACTTCGATTTGCGGCAGAAAAAGTACAACGCGGCGATACAAATGTAGCCATCAGCTTTGTGAGTAATGATGAAATTGGTGAATTGGCTGCTTCTTTCAGAGGTGTGATTTACAAGAATCTTTCTTTATCAAAAGTGGCCATGGCCATTGGCGAGGAAGATTATGATGTGGAAGTAGAAGTACAAGGACCTGAGGATTCACTCAGTCTCGCTATTCTGGAGATGAAGGACAACCTCGCAAGGTTTAGTAAGTTAAACGCTTCCCGAAACTGGATTCTGACGGGAACTTCGGAGCTTAACAACATCATCTCTTCAGAAAAGGAAATCAAACTCGGATCCGAAAAAATCATCGAGTTTCTTTGCGAATATACCAGTTCTGAAATCGGCGTCTTCTTTTTAAACAATGATGCTGGTGCACTGGTGGCCTTTTCGGGGTATGGCGTGCAGACAGACGAAGAAAATGTTCCTTCATTTATGCTTGGAGAAGGCAAAATCGGACAGGCAGCCGCTGAGAATAAAATTATAAATCTGCAGGAAGTTTCTGACGATTATCTTAAAATAAAGACCGGCGTATCGAGTATAGATCCGGTAAACATACTTATCCTGCCCGTTGTATATGCTTCCAGTATCATAGGCGTCATAGAATTGGGGTCGAGAAAAAAATATGATGGGGACCACCTCGAGTTTTTAAGGATAGCGGCGGAGAAAGCAGGGGTGTTTTTCTTTACCTTACAATCGCATCTTCAAACACAAAAACTATTGTTTGAAACGCAAAACCAGGCAGAAGAGCTGGAGACGCAGCAGGAAGAACTGCGGCAGATGAATGCTGAACTGAAAGCGTCTGAAGAGGAGTTGAAGGTAAGTCAGGAAGAGCTGCAGGAAAAAAATGCTGAACTTGAAGAGAAGGCCCAGTTGCTGGAGGAGCAGTTTGAGGCTCTTGGCGCCAAAAACAAAGACCTGGAAGACGCGAAAGAAGCCATTGAATTAAAAATAAAGCAGGTTGAAACTGTTAGTAAATACAAGAGTGAATTCCTTGCCAATATGTCTCACGAGCTGAGAACGCCTTTGAACAGCATCCTGATTTTATCAAACCTGCTGGCTGATAATCCAGATAAGAGACTGAGTGACAAGCAAGTAGAGCATGCACATATTATCAACAGGTCAGGCGGAGATTTGCTTAAGCTCATCAACGAAATTCTTGATTTGTCAAAGATTGAGTCAGGCATGATCAAGCTTGATGTGGAGGAGATTGATATAGACTCCCTGGATATTGAGTCCGCATTCCGTGAACTGGCCAATTCTAAAAAGATCAGCCTCAAAGTCAATAAATCAGAAGATGTTCAATCCATCTTTACCGATAAATTCAGGCTTGAGCAAGTTCTCAAAAATTTCCTAAGCAATGCTTTTAAATTTACTGAAGATGGTGGAGCCGTCTCCGTTGATATTTTCACTGTCAGGGAAAGGATAAATTTCAGTGCAGAATCCTTGCACGAGGCCGATGAAATTATTGCGTTTTCTGTACATGACAGCGGTATAGGGATTGCGCCTGAAAAGCTGGATATCATCTTCGAAGCGTTTGAACAAGCCGATGCCTCTACTACCAGAAAATATGGAGGTACAGGCCTGGGACTGGCCATCAGTAAAGAAATTTCGATCCTGCTTGGAGGCGAAATCAGAGTAGAGAGCGAATTTGGCAATGGAAGCACCTTTACACTTTACCTTCCCAGGCAGTTAAAGCCGGAAAGTCTAAAGCAGGAGCCGGAAGAAAGATCGTCTGTACCCACAATTTTTAAAAGTAAGGAAGCTATAAACCGTGTAATGGAAGCGGTGGCGGATTCAAAACCCTCAGAAAGACTGGTTTCGGTGCTGATCATTGAAGATGACCGGGGTTTTAATAACATGCTGGCGGATTTTGCCAAGGCCAAGAATTTCAAGGTGACTCAGGCTTACTCCGGAAATGAAGGATTCGACCTGGCAAAAAGTACGCAGCCTGATGCCATTATGCTTGACATAAACTTACCGGATACCTCGGGCTGGAATATTTTGCAGCGGATTAGGGAAGATAAAGATTTGAGGCACGTCAGTGTGCATGTAATGTCTGCCTATGACAAAACGGTTACCGAGGGTTGTTCTTCTAACGACGAATATCTGGCAAAGCCTATAACCCTGGAAATGTTAAATTCTGCTTTTAATACCATTTCTTCGATCACTGACAATTCGATCGAAAAAATACTCATCGTGGAGGACAATGAGATAGAGAACCATGCTATAGCGGAGCTTCTGCAAGTGCACGACATTGAATCTGTTTCTGCATTTTCCGCAGAAATGGCCGAAGAAATACTGGGTCGGCAAAAGGTTGACTGCATCATTTTGGACCTGAATTTGCCTGGAATGAAAGGCTATGACTGGATGAAGAAAATAAGGGCGACGAAAGGGTTATCCGATATTCCCATCATTATCTATTCTGGTAAAGAACTGGACGAGGCTGAAGAAATAAAAATTAAGAAGTTTGCCAATACGGTGATTATTAAAAATGAACATTCATACCTGCGGTTGTTGGATGAAGTACAACTCTTCCTGCATAAAATCAATCAGAAACTTCCCTTTGGCAGAGATTATAAGATCAAGCTCCACAACCCGGAGGAGATTTTACGAGACAAAAAGGTGCTGATTGTAGATGATGATGTACGAAACGTCTACTCGCTGTCCAGCCTGTTGGAACGCCAGAAAATGCAAATATTTGTTGCCTACAATGGAAAAGAAGCCATTAGTTTGCTAAACAATCAGGAGGGAATTGATATTGTATTGATGGATGTGATGATGCCTGAAATGGACGGAATTGAAGCAACACGGACGATAAGACGTGACAGTAGATTTAAAAAGCTGCCCATTATAGCATTAACAGCCAAAGCGATGAAAGAGGATAGGGAGAAATGCATTGAAGCCGGTGCTTCCGATTACATCCCCAAGCCTGTGGATTCAGAGAAGTTGCAAACATTAATGCGGGTATGGCTTTATGAAGCTTGAGAATTTGAGTGTTTTTGAACAAAAGATTGAGACCTTACTTATTGATATCGATCGTTACTATGGATACGACTTCAAAGGTTACGCGAGGGCTTCTATATACAGGAGGATTAACCGCTTTTTGACCAACAAAGGTTTAGAGAATATAGAACAGCTTGCAGAGGCTATTTTTAAAGACAACTATTTTTTTGAAGCGTTTCTGCAGGAGGTCACCGTGAATGTGACGGAAATGTTCAGGGATCCCACATTTTATTTGTCGCTGCGCAACAATGTTTTGCCTATATTGTCGACATACCCTCACATCAAAATCTGGGATGCAGGTTGTTCTACCGGAGAGGAACTTTTTTCCATTGCCATTATTCTGGAAGAGGAGGGCTTGCTCCACAAATCAAAAATTTATGCTACGGATATCAATCAAAAGGTATTAAAACACGCCAAGGAAGGAATTTACCCTGCCACAAATATTCCCGGCTATACGGCAGGATATTATGCGGCCGGTGGCAAACGAGAATTTTCTGCTTATTACCATAGTAACTACGGGAGTTTAAAGTTTAATGCTTCCCTTATCAAAAATGTGGTTTTATATCCACACAACCTGGCTACCGACAGTTCGTTTAATGAGTTTCACCTGATTGTATGCAGGAACGTACTCATATATTTCGACCGTGATCTCCAGGAGAGGGTTTTGAATCTTTTTGATGAAAGCCTTATCAGCCTTGGCTACCTCGGATTGGGTAAAAAAGAGTCCTTATATACTTCATCGATCAATAAAAATTTTAATTTTGTGGATAAGGAAAACAGGTTGTACAGGAAAATGAAATGAAAAACAAGGTAAGCCTGATCGTAATGGGGGGATCCTGGGGAGGATTCCAGGCATCGTTAACCATCCTCCGGGATTTGCCGTCCAACTTTGCTATTCCCATAGTGCTTATACTGCACCGGCAAAAGAATACTGACAGCGATCTACACCTGATATATGACAGGAAATTACGTTTAAAAACGAAAGAAGTAGAAGAAAAAGAATTTATCCGGAGTGGATTTGTTTATCTTGCACCTGCCAATTATCATGTTTTGATAGAAAAGGAAGGTTTTTTTTCATTGGATGACTCAGAGCTTGTAAATTTTTCGCGTCCTGCAATAGACGTTACTTTTTCCAATGCGGCTCATGTGTATGGTTCCGAAGCAATGGGAATTCTGCTGAGCGGGGCCAGCGGAGACGGAAGTTTGGGTTTGAAACAGATAAGCGATAGTGGCGGAATTACCATTGTGCAGAATCCGGATGAAGCTGAAGCCGATACAATGCCCAGGGCTGCCATTAAAATCATACCCGGTTGCTCAATATTATCTGCGAATGAAATAAAAAAGTTTTTAATAGCCATAAAATGAAAACAACAGAAATGGTAAACCATTCTTTAGAAACTGATCAGGAACACGCGGTAAATATCCTTCTGGTAGATGACAAACCGGAAAACCTGATTAGTTTGGAAAGTCTGCTGAAAAAAGAGGGCGAAGACATCAATTACCTGCTTGCTCAATCTGGCGAGGAGGCATTAAAAATTGCCTATAAGGAGGAGTTGGCTTTGATTTTATTGGATGTGCAGATGCCCGGCATGAATGGATATGAAGTGGCTACCTATTTGCGAAATACCACCAAAACCAAATTTATTCCAATCATTTTTGTTACCGCCATTGACCAGGATACTTCGCATGAAATAGAAGGCTTTGAAGCAGGAGCGGTTGATTTCCTGTTCAAACCCCTGAACCCTGCGATTATAAAATCTAAGATCGCGACCTTTGTTCAGTTTTATCTTCAAAAGAAAGAACTGGAAAAGGCGAACAATTTCATGCTGAACCTGAACAGAGAACTGGAAGACAGGGTAAATGCACGTACGGCTGAGCTGGTTCGGATAAACAAAGACCTTGATAATTTTATATATACCGCCTCCCACGATCTGAAGGCACCGATCAGCAACATTGAGGGGCTGATGAACATCCTGAAGAAAAAGATTGACCCCAAATCGGAATCCATTAGATCAAAAGATATACTCCCAATCGTATCTATGATTAATGACTCGGTAATACGGTTTAAAAATACCCTGTTGGACCTCACCGAAATTGCAAAGGTAGATAGTGAAAGCAAACAATTATCCGACAAGGTAAAACTCAGCTTTCAGCAAATACTGGATGACGTTAAAATCTCCATCAGTGACGTAATTGCTGAATACGATGCCCTCATCATAGAAGATTTCTCTCAGGCTCCGGAGGTTGACTATTCAAAGAAAAACCTGCGCAGCATCATTTATAATTTGCTGTCAAACGCCATCCGCTACAGTTCACCTGACAGAAGGCCTGAAATTACCATCAGTACGCACAAGCAGGGTGATCAAACCGTGTTGAACATCAAAGACAATGGGTTGGGTATTAAAAAAGAAGACAAGGATAAGATTTTTGTCATGTTTAAGCGGCTCCATAACCATGTGGAAGGCACAGGTGTTGGATTGGCTATTGTGAAGCGAATCATTGATAACAGTGGAGGAAGGATAGAACTGGAAAGTACGCCCGGCGAAGGCACCACTTTTAAGGTTTATTTTAAGCAGTAATATT
>CAZHZR010000101.1:0-10356 GCA_964537095.1 uncultured Roseivirgaceae bacterium | reverse complement strand
TGAATCCTGATTTCAAATGAAAGCTGGCAGCTCTCGCAAGGACAATCACCGAGGATGAGGCATAGCTCATTACAACGCCTTCTGATACTGCCTACCCTCCGCACTACTTAAAACTGCAGATTCCTCATCAAGGTAAGATAGAATATGGTTAATGACATCCCGGTCTTTCATGATTCTATTATGCCCCAAACCCTCAGTAAGTAATAGCGTAAATTTCTCCCCGGATGCCACAAGAACTTCTGCTTCCTGAGGGGCTACAACTTTATCTTGTACATCATGAATGACCAGGATGTTATCGATCTGAAGCTTTTGCACCCAATTCGTTACGTTTAAATCCTCCACCTCGATCCCAAATTTCTGGCGTAAAAGAATTTCAAATTCTCGCGTAACTGCTTTGGGCAAGCGCATATGATTAAAAAAGTAGTAAAAAATCTTATCCAGTCTGGAGGGGCTGGCGATAATCGCTATTTTTTTAACGAATTTTGGCTTCCCTTTTCGGTAAAGCATATTTATAAGGGAACTTCCTCCGAAGGAATGACCTACCAAAGCATGCACTTCACCCACCTTTTTTAGATTCTCCAAAACTGCATGCAAGGCGTCCCCGAAATCAAACAAATTTGTTTGCCTTAAAGATGAAAAGCCATGTGCAGGTCCGTCAATGGCTACTACCCTGTAGCCGGCGCTCAGTAAAGGCGCAACGAAAGACTCATATATTCTACTACTGGATTCCCAGCCATGCACCAACACCACGATCTTCCCTGTCTCTCCCCACAAGTAGCTGGTAATCCGCGTGCCTTTATAGGGTGTACCCATCAAATAGGCTTTATTAAATATTCCTGAAAATGATGCTCTCTTTCTTCTTTTTGGGGTCATAAAAAGTTCCATCGCCTTTCGGGCAGCATACTTTGGACAAATGGACCCTAATGTTCTAAAAGCGAAACGAAGGACATGAATGAGAACAGGCGTTGTTTTATGTTTTCTTTTTTCCTCACCTGAAGATCTTTTTGTATGAGATTGTTTCATATATTAGACCGAATGGTCTTTTTAAAGACAAAAAAATTATTTTTTTATGTTTTGAACAAGCTGTGTCAGGTGGGCCATGCAATCATTAAGATGCCTGGGTTCCTGAAAAGTTCTTGCCATCATAATACCACCTTCTACTATCGCTAAGAAAATGGTAGCAAACTGCTGAACATCCACCTCATCTTTAATTTGCTCAAATTCTTTTCCCTTTCTCAGAATGTGGATGATGGAGTCTTTAATAATGTTAAGAGCTTCAACCACCTTTAGTCTAAAGCCAGGATGTGTATCGTCCGCTTCAATTGCAAGGTTGATCATGGGGCATCCACCCGCTACTGGCGGAAAGAAATAGTAATTCCTGTAAAATTTAATGATCGCGTTAAGCTTGTCTATGGCATTTTTTTCTTTTCTTACAACCACCCCTACTTTATCAATAACCTGGCGTACGTTATAATCAAAAACCATTAAAGCGATTTCTTCCTTGTTGCTGAAATTCCCATAGATTCCGCCCTTTGTAAGCCCGGTCACATCCATAATATCCTGCAAAGATGTGCCTGCGTAGCCTTTTGTGTTGAATACAGGCGATGACTGTGTGATAATGTATTGCCGGGTCTGGGCTGATTTTGAAACTGACATATTTGAATTATAAACCGATCGGTACAAATTTATAATAAAACTTTGGAAGTACAAGAGATATGGATAATATTTACAATTGAATTCGCTTCACAAAATTGCCGTTTTTATAAACAAAGTGCTGCCGGTTGATTTTATATCCCAAACAACCAATTGTCAATGAAGAAAAGGAAAATTACATTTTTTCAAAGGGCAAAACATGTTATAAAGGACACCATACATCGTTTTTCTGCTGCGGATCCTATTGTTTACAGTGCGGCGATTGCATTCTTTACTTTATTTTCCCTGCCCTCAATCTTGTATATTATCGTACGAGTGGCTGGCGCCATTTTCAGTTCAGAATCTATAAAAAACGAACTTTATCGGCAGGTGAGTGAAAAAGTTGGAGAAGGCAGCGCAGAGCAAGTTGAGCTGATCCTCTCCGAAGGAGACCGGTTGGGGAGTAATCCGCTGACAAATATTTTGAGCATACTATTACTTCTTTTTACAGCTACTGTGGTTTTCAACTTCATTAAAAAGGCACTTAATAGCATCTGGAGCGTAAAACCAAAACCAAAAAAGGGTTGGTTAAAGTTTATAATAGATCGCCTCGTGTCCTTTTCGCTCATTGTGCTGACTGGCGTATTGATTATCGCCAGTGTACTGGCTGATTCAGTGATTGCTTTTGTTGCAAATAAAGTTGACGATCAACTCCTGGGACTGACGCCTTTCTTGGTAAAAGGCGCCAATTTCCTGGCTTCTTTCATTTTGCTCACTGCGGTATTTTCCATGCTATTCAAAATTATGCCTGATATCAAATCGCCCTGGAGACCTGTGGTTGTAGGAGGCATTATCACTGCAACCTTGTTTACCTTGGGCAAATATGTGATCAGCAGTATTATCGTCAGTACAAATATTTCATCGACTTATGGTGCGGCGGGGTCGCTGGCGGCTTTGCTCCTATGGGTTTTTTATTCTTCTGTAATTATATTGGTGGGAGCGATTTTCACTAAAATTTACTTCCTGCATCTGGGATTCAAAGTTACCCCCAGTGAAAATGCCATTGCCTTGGAGATAAAGGAGATTGAGAAAGAGCGGGGATGAAGTTACCTCACGCAAAGCCCACAAAGAAGAAATCCGCAAAGACCGCAAATGGCTTTAGCTGGCACTTCTCTTCGCTGCGAAATGCAAAAAAGTCAGACCGGCGATGCAGATTAGCAGCCCGCCTGCTTCACGGGTTTGTTCTATAAATTGCTTTTCGAATGACATGGCGGAGCTTAGGTTCTCCTGAAATTCATCAGAGAAAAACTCAAAAATAGCTGGCGAAAGGTAAAGGAAATATAGTCCATATACCGCAAGAGAAACGATACTCCAGTATTTGTAAAACTTTCCCAAAAAAGCCATAAAACACAGTACGGCTATATTTCCATATAAAACAATCCAAATCCAGCCATCCGGATCATTATATTGAAAACCTGCAAACAAGGCAAATAATAAACTTAATATCAGCGCTGTAATTTTCATAGGAAAAACTTTTATAAATAAATGCCATTCTGCTAAAACAGCATCTAAATCAAATCAATAACGTTTTTATAGCTAATTTCTATGCTTTCAAGGGGAGGTTTTACGGTCCTATCCTGCTCCACGAAAAAGTGCTTCAAGCCAGCGACCTTCTTATTGTCAAATATTCTTTTGAAATCAATTACTCCTGTTCCAACCTCACTAAATTCACCGGCTTCGTTCATATCTTTTACATGCCACAAGGGGAATCTTCCCGGATGGTCTTTGAATAACTGAACAGGGTCCAACCCGGCTTTCACCGTCCAATATAGATCCAGCTCCATCACCAACAACTCGGGATCTACTTCTTTTAATAGAATATCGTAAGGTAGTTCATTGTCCAGCGTTTGTAATTCGAAATCATGATTATGGTAAGCCAGTTTTACATCATTCTGCTTGCAGATTTCTCCTGCCCGGTTTAGGAGTGCTGCTACATTTCTATAATCTCCAATGCTTCTCCTCTCATCTTCGGTCAAATAAGCTAGCACCATATATTCCACATCTGCCTTCTTTGCATCTTCTACCACTTTTTCCCAGCCATTGTTTAAGGTTCCAACTTTTTCGGGATTCGCCAGTCCGCTGGAATAGTGGCTGCTGGGCATAGTCAACCCGAGGTCGGATAGTACCTTCTTAAATTCAGTGGGTTTCATTCCGTAAAACAAGCCCTCGTTGTAACCGGCTGCCTCTACTTTTTTATAACCCAAATCGGCCACTTTTTTCAAAGTTCCTTTTGGGTCTGACTGCATTAGATCCCTCACCGTGTATAACTGCACGCCAACAGACGCATTTTTCTTAAAAACGAAAGATGGAAGCACCAGGGTACCTGCCGCCATTAGGCTGGAGTATTTCAAAAAGTCTCTGCGATTGAATTGAGATTTAGAAGTCATTGTTTAAGATCGTATGTGGTTAATAAGGTTATTAAATTTAATCACGCAAAACCATGGCAAGTGCTTTCTAATTAAGCGGCCTTATTTTAATATTCTTAAACCAGATTTTATCGCCATGGTCCTGTAATGAGATATGCCCCCCTTTTGCTTTTCCAAAGTCAGGCATATCCTTAAACTTGCTGTTTTGCACCAGTTCGTCCCAGGCTGCGGTATGCATCTCCGTCTCCACAATTTTATAGCCGTTTTGCCAGTGCTCAACATGCCCATTGTTATAGACGAGTTTAATGCTATTCCACTCGCCGGGTGTATCTACACTAACAAATTTACTTTCCACTAAATCGTACAGGTCTCCCGAACGATGCTTCTCTATCCTACCATCAGGATGGTTTAGATTGTCCAGCATTTGAAATTCCGGCCCGGTCTGCCAGACGTAGTCATATTTTTCATCTTCAACCACATTATAAATCAGGCCACTGTTTCCACCTTTCTCCATCTTCCACTCCAGCCTTAGTTCATAGTTCTGATATTCCTTATCCGTAACAATATCCCCACCTCCTACGGTTTGCCAACCATCTTTTCGGGAATTATCCAGGTAGAGTGTTCCATTTGCCACTTTCCAGGCGGATCCGGCTTTATCTCCCTTGAAAGCCCGCCAACCATTGGTAGTTTTCCCATCAAACAACAATTCCCACCCTGCTGCTTTCTCTGCTTCTGTGAGGGTATTGTCTGGTTGTGGCGTGACAGGATTTACAAAGCCTGGTTTGTCTTCAGGTATGGAATTCAGCGTGTACCAGGCTTCCGTAGACCATAAAGATTGGTCACTTTCACTCATAAATGCTTTTGCGATCCGCACATACACCACATGTTTGGGTTTCATACCGGATAGCTCAAGAAATACCTTCTTCCGGTCGTCACTTAAGTGGATACTTTTAATATTGAGTTTTTCCTCACCTAATTTTGGCCCTCCATAATCTGCTGTGGGTTTAAAGTACCATTGTAAAACCTCAAACGTTTCTTTTGAAATGGATTCACCTTTTGCAATGGGTTCGGTTAAAGTAACTTCCATGCCATTGGACCTGGCGCTTACCGAGAGCATTTCGAAAGCCGTTTTTTCGTTGTATTCCAGTCTTTGAAGCCCGTACCAGAATTTACCGGGATCTACCCAGTTACCCGTAGAGCCCACCCCTCCCACATAAAGCGCTCCATCTGGACCCCAGACAAGGCGGTTCACACCAGCCTCCAAGCCCTGAATAAATCGGAATACCGCTCCCTGATATTGGCCATTCACTTTCTCCATAAAATTTCGTTTGATCCCTCCGTGCGTAACTTCACCATGAATCAACTGCCCCTTATAAGGCCCTACATCAATGAGAACAGGTTCACTCGGGGAATTGCCGATGTCATCCTGGGTAAGCCAAACCACCGGCTGCGTTTCTTCCAAATTAGCCGTTCCCTCAAAATCAACCGAGCGGGAACCATAAAATGCGCCTTCCTGTAAATGCACTATTTTACTTGCCGGAAGCCAATCGCCCTGATTATCAGCAATAAATATTTCATTGTCAGGGCCCAGTCCAATTCCATTAGGAGTTCGAAGTCCGTGTGCTACAAATTCAAAGCTGCCGTCGTCCTTGTTTATCTTTACAGCCTTGCCACGGTCTGGTATCTGTGGATTTGTACTGGCGCCACCAGGTTCTATTGCGGTGGCCAAAGTAGCATAAAAGAAGCCATCTTTATAAACCAGGCCGAATGCAAATTCGTGAAAATTAGAAGAAACTTTCCAGCCGTCACAGACCGTCCTGTATTCGTCTATAATGTCATCTCCATCGTGGTCAATCAACTGCGTCAGCTCCTGCTTCTGCAACACATAAATCTGATCATCCACCACTTTTATTCCCAATGGTTCTGCCAAACCTGCGGCAATCCTCTTCACCTTAATTTTAGAAGGATCACCACTGGCTACCCCATCTAAAATATAAACCGGGCCGAGGGAGTCCCACGTACAAAGCACCATTCTGCCATCCGATAAAAAATCCATGCCGCCTACCCGCGGATGAAAATCATCGGGTCTGGCCTGGCTCAGGTTAAAAGATGGATGCACTCCTGCCACTGGCTTTTTATCGCCGGGTATGCTTCTGGCAAGCTTTTCCATTGGGATGTAAGGCACCACTTCTTTAAACATCTCTTTTTTATGGAATAATACTTCATTGGGAACAACTGAGAAATCTTCCTCTCCATGTTGGATCCATTGAAAAGAAACCATTCCGCCTGACGCCCCCTGATGGTAATCAATCTCTAGTTCATGAAGCCCCTCTTCCAGGTACAACTCGGCATCTTTGGCCATGGGGCCATGGTTGCCTCCGTTGTCAATTACTTGCCTCCCGTTGATATATACCAGGCCACCATCATCACTAATAATACGGAATACATAATTGTTGGTCTGTTCAATCTTGATATAGCCTTTAAATTCCACGTAAATGTTCTGCTTACGCTCACCCATGTCATTTTCACTCAAGACATGAATGCCCGGAACTACCCCGGATAAAATTGGAGGGAAATTGGCGCTTATTTCCTTAAAAGGAACGGTGAAATCATCAAAAACATAAAGATTGGCAGCCAGACCCGGCAATAGCTCATCATCTTTACCTTCATCCAGGTAGCGATTGGTGGTGTCAAGATTAAATGGGATAGATGCAACTCCTAATGAAAAATCCATTACACTTTCAGTCACATCCTTTTCTTCCGCTAAAGACATGATGTACCTCACCATAAGCTTGGCGTCGTCTTCCATCAAATCAGGATGCGGATTCATAGCAACCTCTCCCCAGTTACCACTTCCACCTTTTATTATCTTATTGGCCAATGTGGCGATTGTCCCTTCTGATGTATCATACCTTTCCGCGACTGCTACATAAGCGGGGCCGATCGTCTTCTTTGTTTCGTTATGGCAGGTGCTGCAGTCACTGCCCTCCATCAATGAAAAACCTCTTTCCAGCGGACTTTCTTCGCTGGTCGCAACATTTTCTCCTGCATTCGTTTTATCGAAGCCCGGATGAAAATACGCTTTAAAACTCGTAGAAGTGTTGGAGTTTAAAAGAAGCGTACCATCGAGGGTCACTGTCTCGCCCCCGTCTAATTCACTCTTGCTGGTACTTGCAATTTCAAATTTTCCATCAGTTTCAAAATCATCCTCCTTTTGAAGAGATGTCAGGGAAGTTTCTATTGCCACCTGCACGTTTTCGGGAACGTTCTCGGTCACAAAAGTGCGGAATAGCCCCGGGTTCTCATCTTTCTGAACATACTCTGGCGTCTCTTTCACCACAATGGTATCACCTTCACCTATCAAATGAAACGTAAAGGTGACCTGATCCTTTTCTATACGATACCCCTTAAATGCTACATCCGGTGTGATTGAATTCCCATCTTTTATAATTCTCCAATAGGGCTCATCCAATTTCTGGCTATAGTACGCATAACCCGTACTGGTAGGCTGCGGGCCATGAACCGAAGTGTAAACCGCACCGTCAAACACCACCCCACCCTTCCAGGCCTTGTACAAGCCGCCCTTTGAGGCATCGTAAGCCACATAGAGATTGTCATGTAACGCTACGGTCACCATTCGGGCTTGCTTGTCGAGCACAGACCGGAATACCCAGGGATCTCTGGGCCTTTCTATTTCCTTTTTGGAGCTACAGGAGAAAAGGATGAAAAATAAGCCCAGATAAACCAGGCTTTTTAAGGAGGATGAATTGTTCATTATGTTTACTTAAATCAATATAAATTACTCGAGTCGAATGGACTGTTTATTATCCCCAACTAGATTCCCAGTATTCTCTTATTTAGCGCATCATCAGCTCCTGTTCCAGCAAAGTCGTCGAACGCTTTTTCTGTTACATTGATGATGTGATCTGCAATAAATTTTGAACCTTCTCTGGCGCCTTGCTCAGGACTTTTAATACAGCATTCCCATTCCATTACCGCCCAGCCATCAAAATCATATTTAGATAATTTGCTGAATATGCTCTTGAAGTCTACCTGCCCGTCACCCAGAGAACGGAACCTACCCGGTCTGTCTATCCAACTGCTGTATCCACCATATACACCGGCACGCCCTGTAGGATTAAATTCAGCATCTTTTACATGGAACATCTTTATATAATCATGATAGATATCTATATGGGCCAGATAATCCATTTGCTGTAGTAAATAATGGCTTGGATCGTAGAGCAGGCAGGCGCGCGAGTGGTGATTGGTTGCTTCCAAAAATCTTTCATAAGTGATCCCATCGTGTAAATCTTCTCCAGGATGGATTTCGTAGCAAACGTCCACGCCACATTCATCAAACACATCCAGGATCGGCGTCCATCTTTTTGCCAGCTCATCAAAACCTGCCTCTACCAAACCTGCCGGTCTTTGCGGCCAGGGATATACCGTGTGCCAGAGCAGCGCGCCTGAAAAAGTTGCCGCTGCGGTCAAACCCAGATTTTGGCTTGCTTTGGCAGTGTTTTTCATTTGTTCTACAGCCCAGGCTGTTCTTTTTTGACTGTTGTTATGATATTCCTTTGGCGCAAAGCTGTCAAACATGGCGTCATAGGCAGGGTGCACTGCTACCAGTTGCCCTATTAGATGAGACGATAGTTCGGTAATTTCTACACCGTTTTCTGTGCATATTCCTTTGATCTCATCAGCATAAGTTTTGCTTTCTGCTGCTTTTTTGATATCTATTAAACGGGCATCCCAGGCAGGTATTTGTACACCTTTAAAACCTATTTCTGAAGCCCATTTACATATGGATCCTAAACTGTTAAAAGGTGCTTCATCGGATGCAAACTGTGCTAAAAATATGGCGGGGCCTTTAATTGTCTTCATAGTAAATTATAGGTTTAATCATTAAAATCGAAAGGTAAAGAAATTTTTTATTGAAAAGAATGCCAAAGTAAATCTAATCGTCTCCTAAGAATTGATGGAAATTTATAAATTTTCACAGCACATTTTTATTTCATTTAAAAAATTATGTACTTTATCGTTTGCAAGTTAAAGAATTATAGGTTTTTGAACCAAATAATAAATTTATTTGCGATGATTTTTACATTTCAACTATTAGAGATTCAAACGTTTTAAAATGACCGAAACACAATCTATTCCGAGGAAACCCCTGTTTTATGCCAGTTGTCTGGCTTTACTGGTAACAGGTATGACATTTTCAATCAGAGCTGGTTTATTACAACCATTAGGTATTGAATTTGAGCTCACAAATACGCAATTGGGTCTTGTAGCCAGTGCTGCATTTTTAGGATTTCCACTTGCTACAACTTTAGGAGGACCATTGGTTGATATTGTTGGCATGGGAAGAATGCTTTACCTGGCATTGATCGGCCATATTGCAGGTATCCTTCTTACCATTTTTGCTGGTGGTTTTATCTCTCTTTTCGTATCAACGCTTTTGGTGGGGATTGCCAATGGCCTTGTAGAGGCTGCTTGTAATCCGCTGGTGGGAACCATTTATGCAGAAAAGAAAACTCAAATGTTCAACAGGTTCCATGTATGGTTCCCCGGCGGAATTGTATTGGGAGGGATAGTCTCTTATTTTATGACCCAGGCCGGACTTGGTTGGAAACTTCAAATGGCGTCTATGATCATCCCTGCTGTAATTTATGGCGCGATGTTTATTGGCAAAAAATTTCCTCCAACTGAGAGAGTGGCAATCGGAGTTTCTTTTGCAGACATGTTCAAAGAATGCCTTCGCCCGTTGTTCCTTTTTATGGTCTTCTGTATGTTTTTGACAGCCACTACAGAGTTGGCGACAGGCCAGTGGATAGAAAGTTTATTAGCTAACGTGGGTGTTCCCGCCATTATTTTGTTAGTGTTTATTAATGGTATTATGGCAGTAGGAAGGCTTTTTGCCGGGCCTATTGTTCACCGTCTGGCGCCTACAGGTGTTTTGCTCTTTTCAGCGGTGTTTTCTACAATTGGTTTATTCTGGCTGAGTAACGCCAGCGGTTATATGGCATTCGCTGCAGCCGGGGTATTTGCGGTGGGTGTGACCTACTTTTGGCCGACCATGCTTGGGTTTGTTTCGGAATATTTACCAAAAACGGGCGCGCTGGGATTATCCCTCATTGGTGGTGCTGGAATGTTCTCTGTGTTTGTGATATTGCCGGTGATAGGATCTGTTATGGACAGTCAAATTGCAGCTTTAATTCCCGGAGGATTTACCCTGGAGCAGTTGCAGGGCGCTGTAGAAGGTTCTGAGGCAGCTAAAATATGGGATGATGTGGCT
>CAZHZR010000100.1:2247-10396 GCA_964537095.1 uncultured Roseivirgaceae bacterium | reverse complement strand
CCGATTCTTACCCTCACCCTATCGTCCGACAGCTGGCTCATATACGTGTACTTTTTGTAGAGGGGCTCTACAGCTATGTTGCCCTCCATATCAATCAAATGCCAGGATTTGCCAACCTCAACCGCCGCTCTTTCTTGTGAGAAATCGTGCGCGCTTTTATACTGTGGTTGGATTACAAATGAACCGCTGCCATCAATGTAGCCCCACAATCCTCCTCTCCTTACCCTGGCAAGGCCTTCTGAGAAATCGTAAGCAGCGTCAAAACCTTCGTTGGAAATTAATTCTCCCTGTCTGTTTATGAAGTGCCACTTGGATCCCTTCTTTACAATCGCATAGCCATCCTTAAATTCTCTTGCAGCATCAAAAGCCGGATCAATTGCCCAGTTGCCACTGCAGTCGACATAGCCCCAATCATTTCTTTTAAAACGCGGTAGCAGTCCTTCTGAAAACTGAAGTATTTCATCCTGAGCGTTCATAATCGTTGCGCCTTTCTCGTCTATGAAATTCCATCCTATACCCTTGCTCTGAACTAGGGCTATAATACTAGCGGATTCCTGGCAGATGGCCGGAGATGAAATAAGTAAAATGGAAAGAAAACTTATTAAAGATAGATATCGGGTCATAACTTTTAGCTGGGGTTTTAACACAAAAAAATGATAATATTTCGAATAAAACAAATATTAGCTTACAGGTCTCCCCTCTTATCTCAGGGCTGGTAGGAGAGGGAAATATCATTGGGTTGGATGATAAGGGTCATACTTTCCTATGTCACAAGGCCTTACATTTATAATAGATTATTAGATAATTTAAAACCTAAGGTCATGGTAATCAAAAAATATCCCAGCGCAGATTTAGCCAGATTTGAAAACATGTTTTTAAGTCTGGGCTTTGCCATAAGCTTATCACTTGTGATTGTTGTCTTCAACTGGAAGACCTATGATGAGGTGAGTGTGGTCAACATCGCTGCAACAGAAAGATTTGAGGATGTGGTTGATATGCCACTTACCGTACAGCCTCCTCCGCCGCCTCCCACAAGAGAGCATCCCAATATCATTGAAGTGTCTGACGAGCAAGAAATCATTCAGGAGCTGGAGATCAACCTGGATATCGAAATTACCGAAAACATGGCCATTGCACCCACAGTAGTTGCCGACTTCATCATCAGTGAAGAAATAGTAGAAGAAAAAGCAGACGAAATATTTACTATCGTGGAAGAGCTGCCCACTTTTATGGGCGGGGGTAATGGCGAGTTCTTAAAGTGGGTGGGCGAAAGGTTAAAGTATCCTGCCAAAGCTGCCGATGCTAATGTACAGGGAAAGGTCTTTATCCAGTTTGTAATAGAAAAGGATGGTTCAATTACTGATGTTACTGTTTTGAAGGGTATTGGTTTTGGAGCGGATGAAGAAGCAGCACGAATTGTGAAATCCGCCCCCAACTGGTCTCCGGGAAAACAACGAGGTAGACCCGTAAGGTTGAGAATGATCTTGCCCATCACCTTCGTGTTGAAGTCATGAGAGAAAAACAACAGGCAGTCTGAAATTGTCGTGAGTGATCGCGACCTCTGTTTCGGCTCATTCTGTTGCAAATCTATATAGTTATAACTTTATCGTTAACAAAAACCGCAAATACATACCGCATGAAAAAGCTACAAAAAGTACTCATTCCCATTGATTTTACACCAGTTTCTGAAAATGCCATGGCCTATGCCATTGGTGTATTGGAGCATAGGCCATCAGAAGTATTATTTGTTTATGTAAAACCTGTGGATAGCATCCAAACGGACGATGAACTGGAACATAATTTCAAAGACTACTATCAGGAATTGCTGCAAAAAGCGACTTTTCCTTACGAATTCCGAAGTACGGAGGGTGTTCTATTGGATGCTTTAATAAAAGTGAAAGCATTGTCTGACGCGGATATGATCATCATGGGAACCAAGGGAAAACGCCCTTCAAATGTTTCAGTGGCAGCCTCACTCGTACGTATGGTCTATTGTCCTGTATTGGTTGTGCCTGAAGGTTATGCTTCTCATCAGATCAAAAAAATTGTCTTTGCCAACGATTATAAACCCATTCGTTCTTCAGAGGCAATCAGACCCCTTTGGGAGCTGGCGCTTAACAATGGAGCAAAAGTAATTCTTTTGCATGTAAACCTTCAGCGGGAGCCAGTGCTGCTTGAAGATGATATGGCAGAGAGTTCCCTGGACTACTATTTGGACAGTCTTGAACATGAATACGTTTACCTTTCAAACGAAAATGTTGAGCAGGCAATCAATGGCTTTATGGCCGAAAATGAAATTGATCTGCTTTCAATCTTGTCTAGAGATCATGGAAGTAATCAGCTTAAATCAGAAAGTAGGCTCATCGCTCAGTTAACCGCCTATTCTGGTGTTCCGGTACTCGTGCTTTGCTAAAGATTAAACCATGCTACAACCAACGTCTTTTAAATATTGGCACAGAAAGTTTGATTTGGCCGGACAGTATTTTACCGGACATAGCAATATTGGCAAAGCGATCGGCTGTTTAATTTTACCACTGGTTATCATTTTCATTCCCCGTGAGTGGATCCCGCTGGACGGACTGACTGTGGTTCATCAGCGGGCGATGTTTATATTTACCCTGGCGGCGATTTTCTGGATTTTCGAACCCATTCCTATATTTGCCACTTCCATGCTGGTTATCTTCCTGGAACTGGTCTTATTGTCTGACAGTGGATTCATATATGCGCTGGTAGGCAAAGAGGAGAGTAGTTTCGGAACACTGATGCGTTACCAGGATATTATGGCAACGTTGGCGTCTCCCATTATTCTTTTATTCCTGGGAGGCTTCTTCATGGCAATTGCGGCGGCTAAATTTCAGCTGGATCAGAAAATGGCCCAGGTGTTTATCAAACCTTTCGGCACAAGCCCTAAAATGGTGATGCTGGGCATCATGATCATTACTGCAGTTTTTTCAATGTTCATGAGCAATACGGCAACTACCGCCATGATGCTTTCTGTGTTAGTCCCGGTATTAGGATCTATGGATGCAGGAGACAAAGGAAAAATCGGTATTTTATTAGCAGTACCGGTAGCAGCGAATCTGGGTGGCCTGGGCACGCCTATCGGAACACCCCCAAATGCCATCGCCTTGGAGTTTCTCCCTGTAGGCCACGGAATTACATTCGGTAAATGGATGCTGATTGGCGTGCCCTATGTTATTTTGATGATCCTCATTTCCTGGTTTATATTGTTAAAGATGTTCCCTACTACTACAAAATCAATACATCTAAAGATAGAGGCGGGGCCAAACCATGGCTATAAACCTATTGTTATTTATGCCACCTTCGCCATTACTGTCTTACTTTGGCTTACCGACTTCATCCATGGCATGAATTCTTATGTAGTGGCGATGTTTCCAATAATTATATTCCTGAGCTTGGGCATCGTCAACAAAGATGACCTAAAAAGCATAAGCTGGGATGTGCTTTGGCTGGTAGCAGGAGGAATTGCTTTGGGAATGTCTCTTACGCAAACAGGGCTGGCAGATGTATTCGTAAGCAATATCCCCTTCTCTACCTTTCCGCTTATTGTTTTATTTCTGATAACAGCGGGCTTAGGGATTTTGATCGCGAACTTTATGTCTAATACAGCCACAGCGAACTTATTGATACCGATTATAGCAGTAATAGGAAGTTCAGTGCCAGCACTGCAGGCAATTGGAGGAGGCTCTTTACTCATTTTAATTGCTGCCTTCTCTGTGTCTTTGGGCATGTGTCTGCCTATTAGTACTCCTCCGAATGCACTGGCTTATAGTACTGGATTGATTACTACCAAGGACTTGACAAGAACAGGATTAATGATTGGAGGAGTGGGCCTTTTAATGGCATTTATAGTCCTTTTTATAAACAAGTATCTGGGATTAGTCTAACGATTTAACGAGATGCAAAAGCTTCACATTTACATAATCTCTTGCAGGTACATGCTACTAATAGTAGCATACCTCGTCCTGACGCAAGCTACTGCGATAGGGCAGGTGAATGATGAGGGACGTGAGGGGGAGCTGAAGTTCGACAAAACTGTCACTATCAGTGGAAGTATGCAATTTTGGCTTAGGTACGCAACGTTAAACCCCGGATCTACAATAAAAGGGCAGGAGGAGGATTATATTTATGACCTTAGCATCCGCAGGTATCGATTAAAGTTCAGCGGACAGCCTACCGACAAAATCCGCTTTACCCTCGAGTTTGGAAATAATGATTTAGGTGCCTCCAATTACAACAATCAGTTTCCACACCTGCTTGAAGCAAATGTGGATTACGAATTAAACCAATATGCAGCTTTTGGGGTGGGGAAACAGGCATGGACAGGACTAAGCCGATATGCTGCCCCCAGTACTACCCAGGCCTTGGCCTATGATGTCGATCTTGTAGCAGCGCCTTTTGTAAATATATATGATGACATACTAAGAAGAGTAGGTGTGTATTTCAGGGGAAGAATGGGCGGGCTTGATTATCGCATATCCTTGGCCAATCCGGCAGCCGATAAGGGCAGCAATTATACAATCGGCGAAAGCGCCCAGATCTCCGATCGTGGCGGAGATTATCAAGTCTCTACTTATATAAAATATCAGTTTCTCGAAAAGGAATCTCAAAATTCACCTTTTTCACCCGGTACTTACTTAGGAAAAAAAGATTTGTTGAACATCGGCGTGGGAATGCTGCACCAGCCTGACGCTACCTGGTCAGTACAGAAAGCAGATACTGTCTATTATCAGGCAAAATCGGTAGCAGTAGATTTGTTCCTTGAAAAAAAACTTCCAAAAAACAGAGGTATTACACTCTATCTCGCCTATGTCAGACATGATCTCGGTAAGAATTTTATGCGCTATATGGGCGCAAATAATCCTGCCACGGGAACAATTTCTACCTCTATTATAAATGGAAAGGGAAATAATGTGCCTGTGGTCGGCACTGGTAGGATTTATTATATTCAGGCTGCTTATATACGACCGCTGGATTATCATAACAGAACCCAGCTGCAACCTTATTTTTCACTGGCTCACAGCAGGTTCGATGCTTTAGGAATTCCTGTGATGACCTACAATGCAGGCTTTAATTGTTATCTGAACGAACAACGATCTAAAGTTTCAGTAGGGTTTCAGAGCCGACCAGTGCTCCAACAGAAGGAACATAGGATTAATGAAGAAATGAGGAAAGAAATGCTGGTAGTGCAATATCAGATTATGTTTGGAGGATAAAAACTAGACAAAAGAAGCAAATATCAATAAGTATTTATCAAACAATTTTCAATTATGAAAAAGTCTAATCTTCAGTCAATTTTCCAGGGTTTGGATTCGCTTGGGCTCTCAAATGCAAAGGGAGTGATGTGGAACCTCAGTCCTGCCGATCTCGTTGCCGAAGCCATAAAAAATGGTGAAGGAGTGCTAGCTGATAGTGGTGCTTTTATGTGTGATACCGGTAAATTTACCGGGCGCTCACCCAAAGACAGATATATTATAAAGGATGATCTTACCAAAGACAAAGTGTGGTGGGGAGATATTAACATTGCCTTTGATGAAGCCCATTTTAACAAAATTTATGACAGAGTCATTGAAAGCCTCAACGACAAAAAATTGTATATCCGCGATGCTTATGCAGGTGCAGACGCAGATTTCCGGCTAAACGTGAGGATTATCGATACGCAGGCATGGCACAATTTATTTTGCTACAACATGTTTATTGTTCCGGAAAAAGATGATTTAAAAACCTTTTCTCCTGATTTTACTATCATTGCCGTACCTGAATTTGAAGCAGATCCGGAAGCAGATGGAACTAGGTCGAAGAATTTTGCGATCATCAATTTTACAAAGCGGATAATTCTGGTTGGTGGTACCGGATATGCAGGAGAAACAAAAAAGGGCATTTTCAGCGTACTCAACTTCTTGTTACCTGACCAGGAAAATGTTCTGTCAATGCATTGCAGTGCAAACATTGGCAAAGGAACTGAATCTAAAGAGGCGGATACCGCTATCTTCTTCGGGCTTTCCGGAACAGGTAAAACTACGCTCTCTGCTGATCCAGAAAGGCTGCTGATCGGTGATGATGAGCACGGCTGGACAGATAAAGGGGTTTTCAACTTTGAAGGGGGGTGTTATGCGAAAGTCATTAACCTGGATAAAGAAAATGAACCGCAGATCTATAGTGCAATAAAGTTCGGTGCCATTCTTGAAAACACAAGATTTTTCCCGGGAACCAGTACGGTAGATTTTTCGAATAAATCAGTCACCGAAAATACCCGGGTTTCTTATCCTATCGATTATATTCCAGGAGCCGTGGTTCCGTCTGTAGGAGGCCATCCAAAGAATATTTTCTTTCTTACCTGCGACGCGTTCGGAGTATTGCCTCCTATCTCCAGACTGACTGAAAATCAGGCGATGTATCATTTTATTTCCGGATACACAGCCAGAGTAGCAGGAACAGAAGTAGGTATTACCGAGCCAGTAAGCGTATTTTCTGCGTGTTTTGGTGCGCCTTTCATGCCTTTGCACCCCACAAAGTATGCGGAGCTTTTGGGAAAGAAAATTGGTGATCATGATGTCAATATCTGGTTAGTTAATACTGGGTGGACTGGAGGATCATATGGTGTCGGCAACAGGATCAGTCTGAAATACACCAGAAAGTTGATTACCGCAGCGCTCAATGGTGCTTTGGATGAGGTCGATTTTGAAGTGCTACCTGTTTTTCAACTTCAGTATCCTGCATCTTGCCCTGAAGTGCCTTCTGAATTACTAAATCCAAGAGCCACCTGGGCGGATAAGGAAATGTATGATCTTACCCTGGAGAAATTGGCAAATTTATTTACGAACAATTTCAGTAAATATGAAGACTATGCCAATGATGAGATCTTAGCAGGGGCTCCTAAAATTGACTGTGACGATATGACCGTTTAATAATCTAAAGCCTGGTGGAGGATTTCTGCCAGGCTTTGCTATCTGTGAATTTGATGTAAAGATACTTTTTTTGCGAGAATGGCCGATGAGCCTTTTTGATGCATTGTTTGATAATTTCTCTTTCAGGATTTGGCGCTGACCTTATCCATACCCGCACGCTGAAAAAATTTGAGCCAGTTGAATCTGTATCACAGGCACATCAACTACTTGTGGAAGATGCAGAATAGGTATTTAACCTACTGCCACCCTGATCTCCTGACCTTTTTGCGAATTTCAATCGATTGAGGATCAATCAAATATAACTTAATCTTTTTTTGCTATAACTATTCCGCTTACTTTTTTAGCTCTTTTCATATCTATGTAATGTACATGAGGAATTTGCAAGCACTCTGAAATCCAAAACAATGAAAGCAGTAAAATTTAGAACAACCTAAGTATAAAGTTCTGAATTGAGGCGAGACTACCTTTGGAAGAATGTTGATCTCATCATAGAACTATTTTATGATATCGTAGTGAAAAGTTGATATCGTAAAAATTGGGTACATCATAGTAGGTGCTTGCAGCAACTCCTAAAATGAACTCTTGGAAAAATTAAATTTATTATGAATAGATTTATGACCGAAATATCATCTAAATGACAGAACGGCTTTTTGTTTTCATCGTGAGCACGATAATGTATTTTACTACCGGGCTACTTCATGCGCAAAATATTGGCGGTATTATAAATACCTATGCAAAAGTTTCTTCAATCAGTGGCACTACTTTAACAATCGATCACATCTCCGGGTCTGTAGCAGATTTTAAAGCGGGCGACAAGGTTTTAGTAATTCAGATGAAAGGGGCGGAGATTGACAGAACAAATTCAACCACTTATGGAAGTATCCTCGATTTGAAGGCGGCTGGAAATTACGAGTATGCCATCGTTGAAAAGATTACAGGAACCGGGCCGGTTTACAATTTAAGCCTGCATCACTTAAGCAGACCGTTTGATGTTTCAGGAAACGTTCAGATTATTTCAGTTCCTCAGTATGACGACGCCACCATCACAACAAACCTTTCTGCCATGCCCTGGAGTAAAGCCTCAGGAACTGGCGGTGTTCTTGTGCTGGAAGTCGCAGGAACATTAACCCTAGCAGCAGATATCGATGTTTCAGGGCAAGGTTTTGCCGGGGGCGGCGTAAGCCCGACGCAAAACGGAAACACTACCGATCTGACGACAT
>CAZHZR010000100.1:0-2147 GCA_964537095.1 uncultured Roseivirgaceae bacterium | reverse complement strand
CCTGAAGGTTGGTACGGAATGGGTGCTTTGGCCAATGGAGGCGGAGGCGGTAACACGCACAATGCAGGAGGTGGGGGAGGTGGAAATTTTTCTGCCGGAGGATTTGGCGGTGACTCTCATTATGGCCCTGGAGGAAATGGAGCGCCCGGAAAGCAAATTTTATCTGCACCTGCTGACAATAAAATATTTATGGGGGGCGGAGGCGGCGGAGGCCAGGAAAACAACAGCAACGGTTCGCCAGGGGGCACAGGGGGCGGAATTATCATAATAAGAGCACAAAAAATTGTTTCTGATTGCGGATCTGTCCGCTCTATTTTAGCAAATGGAGCACATGCTGCCAATACTACCGGAAATGATGGCGGTGGCGGTGGAGGAGCCGGCGGAAATATTCTTTTGGAAGTAGGGGCGTTTGATCTTTCCTGCATAATAAACATTTCTACTCACGGTGGCAACGGCGCAAATGTACAATCCAGCCAGCGACATGCAGGCGGTGGAGGAGGGGGTGCGGGTGCCATTTTATTACCGGTTGCTCCAGCTTCTCCCTATACTAACATTAGTAGCCATTCCGGAACTCCCGGATTGGACTGTAATGCAGGCACCTGTACCAGTTCCGGTTCAGCCGGCGCGCCTTGCTCAGGCGATGCCTGCAACGGAGATGACTCCTGGCCCTTGTTGCCAAATTCTGCGCCGATAGCCCATGACGACGCGATAACCATTACTAAAGATGAATCTGCCACTATCTCGGTCCTGGATAACGACAAAGATGCAGATTTTGGTAATGTCTTCACCGTCTCAGTTGCATCAGATGCGGGTAACGGAACTATCATCCTCGCGGGAAATAACTTTATATACACGCCCAACCCGGGATTCGTAGGGAGTGATTCTTTCGAATACACGATTTGCGATAGTGGTTCTCCAGCTCTATGCAATACAGCAACTGTAACCGTAGGTGTAAGTGGCATAGCCCTAAACGATCTCGAGAATACCCCATTGCCATATACAGAAGGTCAGCTTCCTGCGGGGATCACAGAACTCTTGACCATCAATCAGTCAGGCAATACCACGCTGACTGGCTTCATTGTTGAAATTAGCGACAACTATATCCCCTCGGAAGACTTGTTGGCTTTTACGGACGCAAATGATATCAGCGGCGCTTGGGATGCTGCATCAGGCAAGTTAACTTTATCTGGGGTCGCGACTCCCGCCTCTTACGAATTGGCGCTGCAGTCGCTGACTTATCAAAACACCAACAGCGATAATCCTTCAAACTTAGCCCGGACGATAAGTTTTACAGCAAAAGATGGAGCTCTTAGCAGCAATAAAGTTAGCAGAAGCGTTCATATAATGCCTGTCAATGATGCTCCAGTCCTTTCTGCCATTGAAACTACCGCATTGGAGTTTACAGAAGGTCAATCTGCTACTGTAATTTCTGCTTCCATTGTTGTGAATGATGTAGACAATACAAGTTTATCAAGTGCAACCATCACTATAGCTAAGAACTATAACAGTACTGAAGATGTGCTAACATTTACAAACGCTAACGGGATTACCGAAAGCTGGAATTCTGGCACAGGAACTTTGACTTTAACGGGAACTGCGTCGGTTGCGAATTATCAGGCGGCCCTTCGAGCTGTTAGATATATAAATAGCAATCATAACAATCCGGATCCGGCAACACGAACCGTGGACTTTAAGATAAACGACGGAAACCTTGACAGTAATATCCAGAGCAGAGAGATTTCGGTTGCTGCTATAAATGATGCTCCGGAACTGTCTGGAATAGAGTCTGCGACGCTCACATTTACTGAAGGTAACCCCGCGAAAGAACTCACCGCGACGATCATATTAGATGATGTCGATAATGCAAACCTGGAAAGTGCGGTGGTAAAGATTATTGCGCACTATGTGGCATCGGAAGATGTACTGGACTTCAGCGATTCATACGGAATCACGGGATCATGGAACGCCGATATCGGAACATTAACGCTGACAGGAACGGCCACAATTGCTGAATATCAGGCGGGCCTGAGATCTGTTGTCTACCAAAATATCAATAACGATAAGCCATTTCCGGCAACAAGGACAGTGAGCTTTTCTGTGAATGACGGAGAGAGTAGTAGCAATATAGTGAGTAGACTTGTAACAAT
>CAZHZR010000099.1:5863-10414 GCA_964537095.1 uncultured Roseivirgaceae bacterium | reverse complement strand
CAATCTCTGGATGACTATCTTCAAATAGCCGTAGAAAATAATCCGGAGGTGAAAGCTTATTTTCATGAGTATCTGGCAGCGGTAGAGCAGATCAGGCAGGCCGGAGCTTTACCCGATCCGGAGCTATCAGTTGGTCTTTTCTTCAAGCCAATGGACCGCTTCATGGGCAGGCAGCATGCCGACATTCAACTTATGCAAATGTTTCCATGGTTCGGAATGCCCGGCATCCAACGGATAGAGGCAGCTAATATGAGCCAGGCGAGGTATGAGCGATTGGAGGATGTCAAAAACAACCTGATTTTTGAGGTTAAAAGCAAGTGGTATGAAATGTACAACCTGCGGGAGGAAAGTAGGATACTGGGAGAAAATATTGAAATTTTAAAGACCTATGAAAGATTAGCATTGGTACGGTTTCAAAATGCCGGAACAGGTACATCCTCAGGTGGAGTTCCTGCTTCAGGAACAAACAGCGCTTCCATGGGAGGAATGGACAGCGGCAATGCTTCTGCACAAACAGGGGGGCGAACCCCACAGAATTATCCCACTTCTCCAGGTACTTCGCCTGCATCTATGGCTAACTCCACCACGTCAGGAATGAGCGAGGTGCTCAAAATCCGCATGCAACTGAGGGAGATGGAGAGCAATTTGGCTTATCTGCAGGATGCTCAAAAGCTTCTAAAAGCAGAATTTAACCAGTTGCTGAACCGACAGTATGACGAGGAAGTGACGATTGCAGATAGTCTCGAAAGCAAGCAGCTTGTTATAGAGCGAATGGCACTGCTTGACAGTATCACCACCAATAATCCCATGTTGAAGATGTTGGATGCGGAAATGGATGTTTATGAAGTGCAAGGGCAAATGGCCCGGCTTGAAGGAAGGCCTATGCTGGGACTGGGTGTTAATTATATGCCCTTTTCGCCTCGTGAAGGAGATGGAATGGCTATGGGAGGGAAGGACATGGTAATGCCTATGGTCTCGATTACGCTTCCTGTCTATAGGAAAAAGTATAAGGCCATGACGAAGGCGGCTGAACTGAACCAAATGGCTGTTCAAAGCCGCAAAGAAAATACGATTAACCAACTTGCGGTACAATGGCGTTCTACTCTGGCCGATTTAGATGATGCCTATAGAAAGACCACTTTGTACAATGAACAAACTGCATTGGCCCAACAAGCGCTGAAACTGTTGCTGACAGGCTATTCCACGAATGGCCAAAACTTCAGCGACGTGCTTCAAATGCAGCAGGAACTTTTGAATTACCGGTTGCAACTGGTAGATGCGGTGGTAAAGCAGCATACTTCCATTGCGATGCTGGAAATGCTGGCTGCAACGGAGTTGATGGATTAACTTCTAATGGGCGAGTTTACCAAGGGGATAATACAAAGAAGGAATACCTGATTTGCCTGGAGGTATTCCGGCCAGGGCAATCGCATTTAAACGCATGGTCGAAGGTTATTGAAAAGGGCCATGTTTTAAATAGGTTTCTGACCCCGAAAGGGTCAAACATGATTAGCCTTGGGTGTGAACCCAAGGATTAATAGGTAGGATGTTGGAGTTTTGGCGGCTTTTTTGCCCTTTAAAGCAAAAAATGTGACAAAACATACAGAATTATTTAATGCGATTGCCCTGGTATTCCGGGTTGAAGAATAAAGAATAGAAATGATGTCAAATATAAACGATCATGAAAAAGTTTTTAGATAATAAATTGATTTTGATATTGTCAATGTTGCTGGTGGGAATTTTCATTGGTTACCTCATCAGTGGATCCGGTCAACAGCCGCCTGCAGGCGCTGAGCGCCAACATAATGAATCCGCCCATCATCATGAGGGAATTGCAAGCGACCAATGGACCTGTTCCATGCATCCTCAGATCAGGCAACAGGAGCCGGGCGATTGCCCTATTTGCGGAATGGATTTGATTCCTGTTGCCGCATCTTCGAAAGCGGGCCAAAATCCTATGATAACACAACTATCCCCGGAGGCCGTTGCAATGGCAAACATCCATACAACAAAGGTGTCTGGCGTTTCTTCTGAGGACAGGGTTTTTCTGACGGGTAAAATTCAACCGGACGAACAAAGGCAGGCCACCATTACCGCCAAATTTCCCGGCCGTATCGAACAACTTTATGTGGACTTTACAGGCAAGGTGGTAAGAAGGGGCGAGAGATTAGCGCGCATTTATTCTCCGGATTTAATCGCAGCGCAACAAGAGCTTCTGGAGGCTATGAACACGAAATCCACCTTTCCTGAATTGTATGAAGCTGCGAGAAGGAAGTTACAGCATTGGAAATTGAATGAAAGCCAGATAATCCATCTGGAAACTACGGGTAAGGTAACAGATCAATTTGATATTCTTGCTGATAAAAGCGGAGTAGTTATTGCAAAAAATGTTACCGTGGGGGATTATGTAAATACTGGAACTATTCTTTTTAATGTATCAGATTTAAGCCGGCTTTGGGTGATGCTGGACGCATACGAGTCAGATTTGCCATTTGTGCACCTGGGAGATCCCCTTGAATTTACAGTTTCCGCCGTTCCGGGAAAAACTTTTCACGCAAAAGTAGACTTTGTAAATCCGGTAATTAACCCGGAAACCAGGGCTGCGTCAGTGAGGGCTGAAGTTGTAAACGAAGGTGAAGAATTGAAGCCGGAAATGTTTGTAAATGCTGCAATTCAGATCGGAACTCCGTCCGGGCAAAGTACGCTGACTATTCCGCGAACCGCCCTGCTATGGTCAGGGAAACGATCTGTGGTGTATGTGAAAGTTCCGGGTACAGAAACGCCTTCCTATGAAATGCGTGAGGTGACGGCAGCCTCAAGGATGGGAGAGATGTGGCTGGTTGAGAGCGGGATTGAGCCGGGAGAGGAAATTGTGACAAACGGTGCATTTGCCATAGATGCCGCGGCACAACTTGCGGGAAATTATAGTATGTTAAAACGGCCGGAGATCAAAACCATGGAGGTGCCGGTGGCATTCCGGGAGCAGATAACCAAGGTGGCCGACGCTTATTTCGAAATGAAAAAGGGTCTCGTGGAGTCTAATCCGGAAGCTGCCCGGAGAGCCGCAGGGCAATTGTACAAAGCGACGCAAGCAGTAGACGGACAACAACTACAGCCCAAAGCTATTCAGAGTTGGACGGCATTGAAGAAGAACATTTCTCAACAGCAAGAACAGATCGCAAATGCTTCTGACCTGGTAGTGATGCGGCAACACTTTAGCCACCTTTCAGAAAATATTCTTGAAATGACAGAGCTATTCGGATTGCAAAAAGGTAAATTGTATAAAAATCATTGTCCTATGGCCTTGGATGATCAGGGCGCCTACTGGCTCAGTGAAGTGGAAGACATTCGAAATCCTTATTTTGGCGATGCCATGTTAAAGTGCGGAGAAGTAAAGGAAACATATCTCCAGGGGCAACCAGTTTTTAAGAGCGGAGATCAGCATAAGCAATCGCTTACTGAGTTTCACAATCATTAATGTTCAAAAATAAGAATATCAAAATAAGTGTTTAAATATGGAAACGACACAACTGTTTATCAAGAATATGGTCTGTAACCGATGTATAAAGGTAGTCAGGGAAGAAATGGAGGCTTTGGATCTGCAGGTTGTCGACATCAAGCTGGGCGAAGTGCTGGTGGCCAAAGGTTCCCAGTCGATCGACTTTTCTAAATTGAATAAACGTCTTGAGGAAAACGGCTTTGAGCTACTTGACGATAAAAAAGCCAGAATAGTAGAGAAGATTAAAAATATTGTCATTGAAGTGGTGCGCAAGGACGAAGGAGAAACACCGAACCTGAATTTTTCAGACATCATTGCTTCGGGCGTTGGGATGGATTATACTTATCTCAGTAATCTTTTTTCTTCGCTGGAATCCACGACAATAGAACGGTACATCATTCTGCAAAAGATTGAGCGGGTAAAGGAACTGCTTGTGTACAATGAATTAACCTTGAGTGAAATTGCATGGAAAACTGGATACAGCAGCGTTCAGCACCTTTCCAGTCAGTTCAAAAAAATTACTGGATTTACGCCCAGCCATTTCAAGAAAATTAGAGAAGATAAACGAAGGGCGCTGGACCAGGTAAAATAAATCATTAAACGAATTGTACGTTATAGCAATGTTAATGGCAAATCGGAATCTCTGAAGCGCTCCCATGCGCAGGTTGCATTTGCGGACTTATATAGGGAATACCCAGCGACAAGCCTCTTAATATAAACAATAATGCAATGCAAGTGGCTACATAAGGTACGGCTTTTTGTATCCTGCTTTTGAACCTAAGGCTAAGAAGTTGGCCAGAGATGCTTAAGGTAAGCATAATGGGTAAAGTACCCAATCCGAAAAGCGCCATGTACATGCCTGCCCCGGCAACAGATCCGGCGGTGAGAGAGCCTGCGAGTGCCAGATAGACAAAGCCGCAGGGAAGGATGCCGTTTAGCAAACCGATGGAAAAAAGGGCAGCGGAGCCTTTTTTGTGAAGGAAAAATGCAAACGATTTTTTAATCCTGCTTACGAGGATTGGCAATCCCATAAAACGGGAAATTTTTCCTGA
>CAZHZR010000099.1:0-5763 GCA_964537095.1 uncultured Roseivirgaceae bacterium | reverse complement strand
ACCAACTTTTCTTCCAGATAATATTTTTTACCCACTGCGCTCCATTCCATTTTAATTTTCCACAGCCCCTTTTCCAGGTCGGCCACGGAAACCTTTTGTTGGCGCAGCTGGTCAGCTTTAAGCGGTACAGTGAAGTCCTGTTTGGCATCAGAAGGTCTAAAGAAAAGAATGCTGCCTGTAATGGAAGCATCAGAAAACCCGGTGGGGTATTGCACTGTTACCATTCCGTTTTCTTTAGCATATATAATCTCAGGGACATCATTTTTCAAAGCCACCGTGTTGGTTTCATTGTCGATCTGATCCTGATATGCAATTTCTTTTTCATAGTAGTTTTCTGTCACCAGATGAATATTTTCCTGGCGCATGCAGATGATGACCATGCTGATCATAAACACTACAAATCCTACAAACACAATCCCTATTTTTAATCCCCAATTCATATCATATCTATTTTTATTGTTCCTTGTCGATCAGCCAAGCTTAAAAAAACTCCTGACACCAGAGAAATTCTTTTCATTTCAAACTTCCATTACAATTAAAGCATAGGTACATCTGCAATCAAAACTTCTCTCATAAGCAGTAAAGACTATCGGTCCATTCCTAATCAGATTATTGGTACATTATTAATTCATCGATTCATAGCCACCGGTCCTAAAAACCTGGTTTCAATTTCGTCTATGAGCTCCTCATTAGAATACACAAGAATAGAAAAGCGGGTACTGGTCGTTTTTATTTTATTTTTGTCCAGCAGGATGAAAAAAGTGGTTTCTTTCTTTGCCTGTCCCGGCAACATCAGGTTGCTTTCCCCCACGATCTTTATTTCTCCTTCTGATCCTTTCAGCTCAAATGAAACCGGAATATCGTCGAAAGTCTTGTTGACCAATTGCACATTGTACAAATTGCTGATCCGTCCATCGGGCTGCTCCTGGTAGGTCATGCCCGGTACCCGCATAATGCTGGCTTCTACGGACTCGCGGGTGAAGATCAAATAGGCAAAAGCTACTATCAACAGTACCAGTACCGCTGAATATGCAATGATACGCGGCGTAACCTTCAGCTTTTTCTTTTCAGCAATACCATTATACGAATCGAAGCGAATCAAACCTGTCGGCCGATCTATCTTCAGCATCACATCATCGCAGGCATCTATACAGGCAGTACAATTTACACATTCCATCTGCGTACCATTCCTGATGTCTATCCCCGTGGGACATACCTGTACGCACAAAGTACAATCCACGCAATCGCCGATTTCAGCTACTGCTGTTTCATTCTTCTTAATCTTGCCTCTGGGCTCGCCTCTTAACCAGTCGTAAGCCACTACGATAGAATTTTTGTCCAGGAGCACGCCCTGCAGTCGTCCGTATGGGCAGATTAGGGTACAGGCTTGTTCGCGGAGGTAAGCAAACACGCCATAGAAGATTCCGGTAAAAGAAATCAATCCGATAAATCCTGCCAGGTTTTCTGTGGGCGGCTTTTGAACGATTTCTATCACTTGCTCTACGCCAATAATGTAAGCCATTACCGTATGGGCAATGATGATGGCGATTAAAATAAAAACAAAATGCTTTGTTCCTTTTTTTAGAATCTTATCTTTATTCCAGGGCGCTTTTGCCAATTTTCGCTGCTGATTGGCATCGCCTTCAATCCAGTATTCTATTTTCCGGAAAACCATTTCCATGAAGATAGTCTGCGGACAGGCCCAGCCGCACCATACTCTCCCAAAAACCACTGTGAACAGGATTATAAAAACCACGAAGATCAGCAGTACGAAAATCAGGAGGTGCGTATCCTGTGGCCAGAAAACAGCCCCGAAAATGACAAACTTCCGTTCAATGAAGTTGAGCAGCAAAAGCGGCTGACCACCGATCTTTATAAACGGGCCTGAAAACAATAATGCCAGCAATATCCATGATACCCACAGACGGCGACGGTGCAATTTGCCCCCTGGCTTTTTCGGATATATCCATGATTGCTTCCCGACATTATCAATGTTGGACAGCGAATCTCTGAAATGCTCCTGACTTGTTTGTAGTTCTCCCATTTTAACTCCTATTCCATACTGCCAACCGCTGTTGTGATGACTTCTTCCATTTCAAATTTCTCCCCCTGTGGATCTTTTGGATTTGCAGGTGTAGTTCCCTGTAGGCTTAAGACAAAGCTGGTTACATTTTGTATTTGCTCGGGTGTAAGTTTGTCCTGCCATGGAATCATCCCTTTTTCCTGCACCCCATACTTAATTACTTTGAAAACGTCAGCTACGGTGCCGCCGTGCAGCCAATATGCATCAGCAAGGTTAGGACCTACCGTTCCCCCGCCGTCGGCACCGTGGCATGCGGCGCAGTTTTGTGCATAGATTGCCGCAGCGTCTTCAAGCGCTGCTTCGTCGGTGACCAGCGTCACATTATTTTCATCTATTGCACTTCCAGCCTCTTGCGTTCTTGAGGCTGCCTGCAATTCTGCCAAAGCCAGCTCATCATGGTATTCTTCAAGCTGTAATTTCCCAGTATCCAGTACCAGATAGTGCAACACATATACCACTGCAAACCCTATGGTCACATAAAACAGGTACTTTAGCCAGGGCGGCATGCTGTTGTTTAGCTCACTGATGCCGTCGTACTGGTGATCCAGCATGATCTCTTTTTCCTTTTCAACGGGAAGTAGTTCGCCGCTTCCAAATCGCAGGTTCATTCGAGCCCAAAAGCTCAGCGTTTCTTTGGGAGCTTTTGCAACTGATGATGCTGTTACTGGCTTGTTTTCTTCCCTCAGCAATTTCAGCACCGCGAGTACATAGAAGAATACCACTACTATCAGCAATGTCAGGCCTAACAGACCCATCATTGCCAAAAACAACCAGTATTCGGTTTCATTCATGTTGCCGAAAAAAGAGTTTTCTGCTGCTGTGCCCTGGGCCATCGCCCCATTTGGCATCAATATGCAGAGTGCAACGCTCACAACTGACATTAGCAGCCGATCCTTCAACGAAGTCCGGCTGCTCGTAAATGTTGATTTTCTAGATTTCATCTTCGTTTCCTTTTGACTCAGTGCCATCTAAAGGCAAATTTTTCATTTTGTTGATGTACTTCTTATCAGCACTAATTACCCAGACAAAAAGCAGGACGAAGAATATGAAAAATATGAGCAATGAAATCACTGGATAAATCTCAATTCCCTGAATTCTTTCAAAATAATGTTTGAACATGTTTTCGTCCTCCTTTAATCTTGCTGTGAAACAATTTCTTTAACTTTTATATCCGTACCCAATCTTTGCAAGTAGGCAATCAGTGCTATGATCTCTGTGTCGCTAACGGCTGGCACCCCTGCTTCCTGTAGGTTTTTAGTTATTTTCTCGGCCTGCTTTACCAATTCTTGATTGGCTATTTGATCGAAGCCTTCCGGATAGGGAACCCCCAGCGTTTGCATGCCCCTGATTTTTGCCGCGGTGCTGCTGGTATCCAGCTTGTTGGTCAGCAGCCATGGATACGGCGGCATGTTAGAGCCGGGCGACATGGATTCGGGATCCTCCATGTGGTGATAATGCCAGGAATCGGGATATTTTCCACCTACTCTGTGCAAATCCGGGCCTGTCCTTTTTGAACCCCATAGAAACGGCCTGTCGTATACAAATTCTCCTGCTTTTGAATACTCACCATATCTTTCCGTTTCTGAACGGAACGGTCTGATCATCTGCGAGTGGCATCCTACACATCCTTCGCTGATGTAAATATCCCTGCCATGAAGCTCCAGTGGTGTGTAAGGCTGTACCGCTGCTATAGTGGGCACGTTGCTTTTAATCAGGAATGCAGGAATTAATTCAAAAATTCCGCCTATTAATATGGCAACCGTGGCCAATAGCGTAAAGAAAATAGGCTTTCTTTCCCACACCCTGTGCCAGTGTTCACCTTTTACTTTATATTCCTTTTCAAGAGGGGCGGCTTCATCGGCTTCATTGGCTAAGAAATCACCGGCTTTAGCAGTTTTAATCAGGTTGTATACCATAATAAAGGCACCGCTCAGGTAAAGTGCTCCACCCAAAGCCCGCAACATATACATGGGCTTTATCTGAATCACAGTCTCCAGGAAATTGGGATATTGTAAGAAGCCACTTGCATTAAATTCTTTCCACATCAGGCTTTGCGTCAGCGCCGCCACGTATAAGGGCAATGCGTAGAACAGAATTCCCAATGAACCCAGCCAGAAGTGGGCATTCGCCAGTTTGGTAGAGTATAGCGATGTTCTCCACATTTTTGGGATCAGCCAGTACAAAATTCCGAAAGTAAGGAAGCCATTCCAGCCAAGTCCGCCGATATGTACGTGGGCTACAATCCAATCCGTATAATGGGCAATTGCGTTCACGTTTTTTAAGGACAGCATAGGTCCTTCAAATACTGCCATGCCATACGCGGTGATCGCCACGACCATAAATTTTAAGATAGGATCTTCCCGCACCTTGTCCCACGCGCCCCTTAGTGTTAGAAGTCCGTTCATCATACCACCCCATGATGGCGCAAGCAGCATAATTGAAAATGCCACGCCTAAAGTCTGTGCCCATTCAGGCAACGAGGTGTATAACAAATGGTGAGGCCCTGCCCAGATATAGAGAAATATCAGCGCCCAGAAATGGACAATCGATAATTTGTAAGAATATATTGGTCGGTTTGCCGCCTTGGGAAGAAAGTAGTACATCAACCCCAGATAGGGCGTTGTTAAAAAGAAGGCCACTGCGTTGTGACCATACCACCATTGTACCAGTGCATCCTGCACGCCCGCATACATAGAGTAGCTTTTCATCCATGACACAGGCAATGCAAATGAATTTACCACATGCAGTACAGCAACTGTCACAAAAGAAGCAATATAAAACCAAATCGCTACATACATATGGCGCTCCCGCCTTTTGATAATGGTGCCGATCATGTTGGCACCGAAAACCACCCATATGATCGTAATGGCAATATCAATCGGCCATTCCAGTTCCGCATATTCTTTGGAAGTAGTATAGCCCAACGGCAAGGTGATCACGGCAGCGAGGATAATCAACTGCCATCCCCAGAAGTTGATGTAACTCATCAAATCGCTGTACATTCTGGTTTTAAGCAGCCTTTGCAGTGAATAATAAACCCCCATAAATATGGCATTTCCCACAAATGCAAAAATCACCGCGTTGGTATGTAACGGCCTTATCCTGCCAAAGGTGGTGTATGCGTTGCCCATGTTTGCATCGGGCCAGAATAGCTGTATGGCCGCCGTAAGTCCCACGGCCATACCAACGACACCCCAAACCACAGTAGCAATCGCAAAATACTTGACAATCTTGTTGTCATAATAAAAGTGTTCCAGCAATGGAGGCCTTTTTTTTCCCGAAACCCCAGGCGGCTCTAGTTCCTGAAGGATGTTTTCTGTAGACATATTCAAATACTTTATGCGGTATAAATTTCACATTTTAGATGCTGTAAAATTATCTCAGGGATTTAAGGTATTAAATGACTTCAATTATGATAAAAGATGATTTAAGTCAGGTTTTATTTGGGCGGCATTTCCGGCTATCCGCTTGTACTCCCCGCCCACGCGCAAAAAACCATCCCTTAGCCGGGTACCGCTGCTATCCGGGCCGCTCCTACGTCAGCGATACCTCAGTCTGTGGTTTAAATTTTTGCAAAGGTTCCTCAGTCAGGATAGTTGCATGTTGAACTAACAAGTGATTGTTTTACCAGGAAAAGAGCTGAAAGATGATGAGATAGAAGGAGGAAATCTTAAATTTGA
>CAZHZR010000098.1:1831-10466 GCA_964537095.1 uncultured Roseivirgaceae bacterium | reverse complement strand
TTGCATGTATGGTGACAATTGATTTAGAAGAAGAGAGAAAAGAAATACTGAGGAGATATCGAAAATTATTACGACATGCGAAGCCATTCCTTAAGGATGGAGATGCAAGGCTAATAAAAAAGGCTTTTAACACTTCTCTGGATGCGCATAAGGAGATGCGCAGAAAATCAGGGGAACCTTATATTTTTCATCCTTTGGCTGTTGCCCAAATCGCCATTGATGAAATTGGGCTCGGCACCACCTCAATAGTATCTGCCCTGCTCCATGATGTGGTGGAGGACACGGAGATGGAAATTGAAGATATTCATCGGGAATTTGGCCCTAAAGTAGCCCAGATCATTGATGGCCTCACCAAGATTTCCGGTGTGTTCGAACACGGAAGCTCTCAACAGGCCGAAAACTTCAGGAAAATGTTGCTGACCCTCTCCGAAGACGTGCGGGTTATTCTTATCAAGCTGGCAGATAGGCTCCATAATATGAGGACGCTGGACAGCATGCCTCAGAACAAGCAGTTGAAAGTAGCTTCAGAAACAATTTACCTGTATGCGCCGCTGGCGCACAGGCTTGGATTGTACGCCATTAAATCGGAGCTTGAAGATTTATACCTGAAGTTTACCGAGTCCCAAAAATACCGGGAAATTGCTGCCAAAATAAGCGCGACAAGAGCTGCCCGTGCAAAATTTATCAAGAACTTCGTAGGACCCCTTGAGACGGAACTTTCCCGTCAGGGTTTTAAATTTGTGATCAAAGGAAGGCCAAAGTCTATATTCTCCATTTATAATAAGATGCGAAAGCAGGACATCCCTTTCGAAGAGGTGTACGATCTTTTTGCCATCAGAATTATTTTAGATACGGACATCGACAGTGAAAAAGCGGATTGCTGGCAGGTCTATTCCATAGTTACAGATTTTTACAAACCAAATCCCGACCGGCTGCGCGACTGGATCAGCACGCCAAAGGCCAACGGTTACGAATCGCTGCACACTACAGTCATGAGCCGCTCTGGTCAATGGGTAGAAGTGCAGATAAGAACACTCAGGATGGACGAGATTGCCGAGAAGGGTTACGCAGCCCATTGGAAATATAAAGACAGAGTTGCAGGCAACCCCCAGGGTTCGGGTTTGGAACAGTGGATTGGCAGGGTGAGAGACATGCTTGAGCAGAACGATTCCAGTGCTATAGAGTTTGTGGATGATTTCCGCTCCAACCTTTTCAATGAGGAAGTTTTTGTGTTTACCCCCAAAGGAGAATTGAAGACCCTGCCACACGGCGCAACCGCGCTTGATTTTGCATTTGAGATCCATACGGAAATCGGTGCCTCCTGTCTGGGAGCAAAGGTGAATCAGCGGCTTGTACCGTTAAACTACATCCTGAACAATGGCGACCAGGTAGAAATTCTAACCTCAAAAAAGCAAAAGCCCAGTGAAGATTGGTTGCGCTTCGTAGTAAGCTCCAAGGCCAAATCTAAAATCAAGGAAGTACTAAAAGAAGATAAGAAGGAAGCCGCAGCAGAAGGCCGGGAAATAGTAGAGCGAAAGCTAAAGCAAATGAAGCTGCATTTAAATAATGAAACCATCAATCAGCTACGTGCTTTTTTTGATGCAAAGACCCCGCTTGATTTCTTTTACAAGGTTGGCAAAGGCGTTATTGATCCTAAGGACATAAAAAAGTTCAGGGCAGTACGGTCGCGGGTGGAGGGCTCAAAAAGAGAATTTATTTCTGATGCAAAATCATTCGAAAAGGAAATCTCCAGAGCAGCAGGTCAGGACAGGGATATGCTCCTGATTGGCGAGGATATGGATGTGATTGAATATAAGCTCGCCAGATGCTGTAATCCCATACCCGGAGATGAGGTGTTTGGCTTTGTGACTGTCAATGAGGGGATTAAAATACACAGGAACTCCTGCCCCAATGCCATGGAATTGCTCTCAAATTATGGCTACAGGGTTGTGAAAGCAAAATGGACCTCGCAGCATGAGCTGGCTTTCCTGGCAGGCCTGACAATCATCGGTACCGACAGGGTGGGGCTTATCAACGACATCACAAAAATTATTTCCAATGAGCTGAAAGTAAACATGCGCTCCATCACCATTGAAACCGAAAATGGTATATTCGAAGGGAACATCATGTTGTATGTAAACGACACGAAGCATATGGATATTCTTATTCGCAAATTGGAAAAGGTAAATGGTGTGGTTAAAGTAAACAGGTATGACTCTGAGAAAGTCACCTGATGAATGCAACTTGTTCTTTTTGCTAATTTGAATCGATTTTCCTCCGTACACGATCCAATTTCTTTTAAGTAGTTCATGCTCCTAAAAAATTTCACATTAAGGAGTATTGTACTATCTTTGCATTTTGTCATTTCGAAAAACAGGGGCTCATAATTATGGCACTCAATGAATCTGCATTTATAGAGGTTAAAAAGATATTTACGGCGTACCTGGAAAATAAAGGTTTGAGGAAAACTCCTGAGCGATATGCCATTTTGGAAGAGATATACAGCAGGGCCGGGCATTTTGATGTAGAGTCATTGTATATCAGCATGAAAAATAAGAACTACCGGGTGAGTCGTGCCACTGTTTATAATACGCTGGACCTGCTGGTAGAATGTGATCTGGTAAGCAAACATCAGTTCGGAAAAAATCTTGCTCAGTACGAAAAATCATACGGGTACAAGCAGCACGACCATTTGATTTGCACAGAGTGCCATAAAGTGGTGGAGTTTTGCGACCCCAGGATTCACAATATCCAAACCATGGTGGGTGAGCTATTAAATTTCAGGATTTTGCACCACTCTCTGAATTTATACGGTGTATGTGGTGATTGCCAGGCAAAAATTAATGCAGAGGAAGCCTTTGAAAAACCTGTAAGAAAACTGGGCACTAAGACGATATGAGCTAAACGTCTTATATATATAAAGTAAAGAACCAAAATGAATTTTAAAATCGAAGTATCAGAAAACGTGTTGTTATTGACATTGGATGGGGATTTAATTGGAGGTGAAGATACTCAGAGCATTTTAAATGAAGTTCAGGGACATATTGACAATGGAATAATAAGGTGTATAATAGACATCGCCGCAGTTCGCTTTATTAACAGCAGCGGTATTGGTTTTTTGATTACAGTTCTTACCAAGTTCCGAAACAAGGAAGGAGAGCTGGTAGTAATCCATCCTTCAGAGCAGGTGAAAAAGCTGCTTATCATTACCAAGTTGAATGCTATATTTAACGTGTTAATCAACAAGGAAGAAGCATTCAAGAGGCTTGCTGATCTAGAAGACCCTCTCTTCTCTGACAATTAAATTGAATAGAAATAACAAACTTTTTTAAAAATGAATGTAGATGTATTACTGGGTTTGCAGTGGGGGGACGAAGGCAAAGGCAAGATAGTTGATTATCTGGCTCCGCAATATAATGTGGTTGCTCGATTTCAGGGTGGTCCCAATGCTGGACATACCCTCGAATTTGATGGCATTAAGCACGTATTGCATCAAATACCATCCGGAATTTTTAGAAAAGATATAAAGAATATTATTGGCAACGGTGTAGTGTTGGACCCGGTGATTCTGAAGAAAGAGATAGACAATCTGGCGGGATTCAAGCTAAACTTAAAGGAAAACCTATGCATTTCTAAGAAGGCTCAGTTGATATTGCCAACGCACCGATTGCTGGATGCAGCTTACGAGAAAGCAAAGGGAGATCAAAAAATTGGTTCTACTTTAAAAGGAATAGGCCCCACCTATCAGGATAAAATTGCCCGTTTGGGATTGAGGGTGGGAGATATTGTGCTTCCTACTTTTCAAGAAAAGTACAAGGCGCTAACGGACCTTCACAAGACGATCCTCGGGTTCTATAATTTTGAATATGATTTGGAGCAAATTGAGAAGGATTTTTTCGCGGCAATTGATTTCATCAAATCATTCGAATTGATTGACAGTGAATACCATATCAACGATGCGATAAATTCCAAGAAAACGATTCTGGCAGAAGGAGCTCAAGGATCCTTGCTGGACGTGGATTTCGGAAGTTACCCTTTTGTAACCAGTTCCAATACCATGACTGCCGGAGCTTGCACCGGATTGGGCGTTGCTCCAAAGAACATCGGTGAAGTTTTTGGAATTTTTAAGGCTTATTGCACCCGTGTAGGAAGCGGCCCTTTCCCTACCGAGCTTTTCGATGAAATCGGAACGCGGATGCAGAAAGAAGGAAATGAATTCGGCGCTACTACAGGCAGGCCCAGGAGATGCGGTTGGATTGACCTTCCTGCTTTGAAATATGCCATCATGTTAAATGGCGTTACACAGTTGTTTATGATGAAAGCAGACGTACTTAATATTTTTGAAGAGATTAAGATCTGTACACACTATCAGCTGGAAGATGGCTCGGTAACAGACCGACTGCCTTTTACAATCAATGATATTAAGATTACCCCGGTTTACAAAACCATGAAGGGATGGCACCAAAAGCTGGATCATGTAACCGATTACGATGGCATGCCGGCTGAGCTCACTGCATATATCGAATTTTTAGAAGAGGCTTTAAATGTCCCTATTAATATAGTGTCCATAGGACCTGACAGAACACAAACTATTATAAGAAACAAAGTTTTAGCCTAATATCTTACCTTAAGCCGGACGCTGCTCTTTCAAGCAGGGTCCGGCTATCTTTTCCCACTGCCGCGTAACCTTCGGCTCCTTCCTCTCACCGTTTTTAGTGATTTAATTATTACCTACATCAGGTGATTTATGTCTTGCCGGTTTTGTCTACTTTTGTTAATCATGCAGCCAAGCAATACCTGATTCATAGGAGTATAAAATATTTCTTAGAAAATGATTTGTATTGCTATCGCTGCTTCAGAATCAAACATAAAATTTTATCGCGTGTCAGCAGTCAACATAATTACTACAATGCTATTAGTTCCCTGGGGCGGGATGATAATTATGTCTCCTATGATGATAGCAGCTGAAGGTTTTAGGGATAGTAGATCGTCTATTATCACTGCTATGCTGATCATTGGCTACCCGGTGTTGGTTTTTATTGTTTTAAAACTGTTGGGCTTTCAGTATTTCGGAACGAACGTCAACGGCTGGCTCATAGGGACAGTTTTACTTTCCGGTGGTGTTATCTTTATCTATGGTCTTCCCGGAATGCTTCTGAATCTACAAAAGGGGATTCCCAACAGTGGCTATTTCATAAAAGAATCAGGAGTCTATTTGGATGGGAAAGAGATCAAAGGTGCCGATCCGCAATCCTTCGAAGAGATCGTGAGAGATAACGGGTATGCTAAGGATCAATCTAAAGTTTTTTACTATGGAAAGGTGGTGGCAGGAGCAGATCCTGCTTCATTTTCGGCAATCGAACCACCCACAGATTCTTCAGAAGCTTATACCTCTTCTGAACCAAGCCCCCTTTATTGGAGAGACCTACACAATATTTACTACTTTGGTAGAATAGTCGAAGGCGCGGATAGAAATTCATTCACCCACTTTGCCTCATCCTACGCGAAGGATGTTTCGCATGTATATTATCAGGATAAGATATTGGAAGAGGCTGACCCCGGCAAATTCAGATTTGTAAAGGATAACAGTATTGCTACCGATGGGACCAATCTGTATATCTATAATCGCCGTTCAAAAATGGACGTGGATCTGGAGAGCTTTGCGGTTGTAGAAGATGAATATGGCACATTCTGCACGGACAACAACAATGTTTACCTGCTTTTTTATCAACGAGAGGAGCCTCTGGTAAAGGTCGAAGGCGCCGACCTTCCTACATTTAAACTTTTAGAACGTAGCTATGCTGTAGATAAAGATCATGTCTATTTCTACGGCTATTATGAAAAAAATAAGCAAAGCCTGCACAGGCTTGAAGGGGTTAGTCGGGACAATTTCAAGGTTGGATACGACGAAGCTACCGAATCTGAAGCCACTGATGGCGAAAAATATTTTATGTATGGCAAGGAAGTGAAGCCAGGAAAATAACTTCAACTCCGCATCTATAGATCTTCTAAGCACATTCCGGTTTTACGGCCTTCGGGAGCATGCAGTCTTACAGATGAAAAAGGGCTTGTGTGAGCCAAATTCCAGCCTTTATCGCTATTGAACCCAAAAATACCATCGGTGTGAGGTAAATCGGCAAAATCATCACCATGCCGCCGTCCCCCATATAAGGATTTCCAAATTTTCCGCTGAGGTACATTAAGAGTACATAAAATGCGAAAAAGATGATCGTGGCCAACAGCCAGTGCATGAGGTATGTCCAATACTGGTCCATCAACAAGGAAACAAGCATGCTGGCTGGCAGCCAAATGAAACTGATATATATGCCGGTACCGATCACCTTTCCTTCAGAAAATCGATAATAGACGGTAATTCCGGTTAAAATGATACAAACGAAAGCCAACTGAATATATGCTGAGGATGCAGGTTCGTTCAATAATTTCCAAATTGGATCAAGGTGTCTCATCATAAAAGCCATTCTAAATTGAGGGTAACATAATTCTAGAAGTTAGATTTCGATTTTCAGGCTAAGCCAACCCAAAGCTAATGCAATAAAAGCGCTCGAGAGTCACCAAAAACTGTTAAAACAGGAAATCATCAATACTAATGATTTATAGGCGGAAATTTTGTTTCAATTTTGAAGTAGTAGAAAAGCTAATCTAAGCCAAAAGGAACAACGACGATAAAATATACAACGCATGCTTATTTTGATCAATCTGATGTTCTTGACTTTTGCAGTATCTGAGCATAGAACTACTAATGAAACAAACGTCCACACTATGAACCACACCTGTTATTCGGAAGCAAACTTTGAAACCGTATATAAATTTGTGGAGGATCAGATTAAAAAAGGAGAAGAGGATTTTTACAGTTTTCAAGCCCATCAGCTTTTTTTAATAGACGGCGAAATGATCGCAATAAAACAGAAAAATTGGACCCAATCGATAATCCATAGAGAAAAGGGAATATATTCGTTGGCAAAGGAGTTTAAGGCCAACCAAAAGTATGTAAAAAAAGCGCATGAAATATTCTGTGAACTTGTGGATTTGCCTAAACAAGCGAATTAAACGGTCGTTTAAAGCAGGCTCAGTTTGAAATTGTCTCAGCTGTATTTCACTTGACAGGCAGAAATGAAGAAAATCAATACAAAAATAAAGGTCGGCGGATTCATTCTGTTCCTCTTGACTTCGGCATACATTTTCCTTCTAATTTCGCCGAATATTTTATTTGCACATCATCATAATTATAAAAATTTCGAGGTTCATTCTGACCTTTTTATCCCAAATGATATCGACAAAGTATTAGATGATGTAATTATCAGGATTTCTCATTCAGAATTATATGATTCTACGGACAGTTTTGCAATATACATCTGTAATTCAAGCTGGCGGTTGTTGCTATTTACACGAAGCGCTGACGTTGGCGGATTGGTGAACCAAGGAATATCCAATAATGTATTTATAAGAGAATCGGAAATAGCTAAAAACAGAATTATTTCTCCAACCAAGGGACAAGAAATTGCACTGCCTGAAGAACGCCCCTTGTCATATTTTATAGCTCATGAAGTTACCCATGCCCTTCAAACAAAGCTTGATAGATTTATGCACCTTACCACTCCAAAATATATAGTTGAAGGATATGCTGATTATATCGGTAAAGCAACTCATTTCAAATATGAAAAATATTTGAATAACCTCAACAGAGGTGATATTACTATGAACCCGGAAACAGGGCTTTACAACAAATATCATTTATTAATAGCGTATTTAATGGATAAAAAGGGAATGACCTTCAGGGAAATCATCGACAAAAAAATTGATATGGCGCAAGTGGAGCGTTGTTTAGAAAACGAAAATACAACAAACAAAGAGGAGTAGGTGAACTGAACATTCTGGCAGGCGTTTGCTGAACGACGCAGAAGTGGCTCCTTTATGACAAAATTGAGCGATTAGGTAGAATTGCTACTCCTGTAAAAGCCTTTATTCATTGAATAATTATTTCACGTTTGAACCGCTATATAATTTTATATTGACATTTTATGGAAATCGATATGAAAAGTAAAGAGTTTTATGTCATGCTGGCGGATCCACCCTGGGCAGGTCCCACAGCAACAGTAATCAATGGACCAGATATAAGGGTTTATAGTGGGGAGCCAATCCAGGGAATTGATGAGCGCTTTGAAATTTTGCTCAGCGTGGATTCGAAAGCGCCCGATCGCTTAGATTTTCCTCCCTTAGATATTCATGGGCCCAACAGGACACTACTTTTTTCACAAAACTTTATTGAAGTACTGGAGCAATTAAAAGTCTCTAACATCCAGTATTTTGATGCAGCTGTTACCTATGAGCCCACGGGTGCTAAAGTTTCCTACAAAGTAGCCAACGTGATTGGCTTGGTGGAGGGCTTAGACAGAGAAAAATCTGACCTCATTCTCACTCCGAAAGGAAATGTTTTAGAAATAGAGCGCATGTGCCTGGCTGAAGAGCGCCTTGTGGGACAAAAGATCTTCCGGCTGCAGGAAGATTCCATGCTCGTTATAGTACATAAAAGTATCAAAGAAGCTGTGGAGCAAGCGGGTTTGAAAGGTTTTATGTTTGTGACGGACGAGGAGTATGAGCCCGGGATGATTTAGTG
>CAZHZR010000098.1:0-1731 GCA_964537095.1 uncultured Roseivirgaceae bacterium | reverse complement strand
CAATATGAGTAAAAAAAATACAGTAGGAGGTAAATCAGCAATCAACTTTCCTGTTGAAACCAATGATGGAAATGTTTGGAAAAAAGCAAACATTATCTTTTACCAATATAAAGGAAATATCCACACCCAGGAGGTAGATATAGACTTACTACGGTACGCTTATATAGTTGTTGATAGGCGTGGAGAGGCCTCTCTCTTTCTTTTCGATAACCACCAGCATTATATTCCGGTACATTTTAATGGCTTTAAAGATGTTTATGCCGACTTGTCAGAGAAATTGGGATTTAATGATCAGGTTTTCTTTGAATACCTCAATAGCAAAGAAATTGTTAAAGAGCAGGTCTGGAGAAAAAAGCGCGCCAGAAACTACCAGGTGCTTAAAGACGGGGGTTTTAGCGATTATGATGAGGGTTTTGAAATACAATCGCCGGAAAAGGAATTTATCTCCTGGGACACACCTTACGGGGAGCTTGCTAAAAGTAAGCAGGTGTATATCGGTGAATCCCCATACGGTCAGAAGCTCTTAAAGTTTAAACACCCGGTTAGGATAGGAAATATTTTACTGGAAAACTTGCGGGCTTATCTCGACAACCTTCGAAGAGATGATGTTCCTATGCTTCATTTTTATGCTGATTGCTATGACGAAACCAACTCACATAATAGTTACTGGGAACTAAAGGGTACTTTGGGACAAGGTATAGACGCAAGGGAGCATTTTTTTGGTTACGAGCGGGATGATCAGCATTGTTACAGATTTGAAATTGAGGGTATGGAGTTTTCTCTGGTTTACACCTTTGATAGTCAGTGGCAATTTAACGGCGGCTGTACCTCTTTTTCTATAAAAAACAATAGAGAATATGCAGATTTACTCGTTGACCTGGATTATGAAAACCGGATTGAGATCGGCGAATTTATCGTCCTGAATGAGCCGGCATTTATATTAGGCAACTATAAGAAAGAAGCCCAAATAAAACGAAGACCTGAGAAATTGAACCTGCGATTGGGAGATAAACCTGTAATTTGGCTGGACAAGAAAAATGATAGGATCGGCTTTGCAGATAAAACTCGTTGCAGGGTTCAAAGTATAGATTCCGTTGAATCATTCGCAATTCAAAATGTTTTGCCTGCCAAAGGTGCGGGAGGGGCATATTTGCTCATAAAGTGTAGTGACGGTAGCAGCTTCGAAGTAATGAAAGGAAAATGCCATTTGTTTGATCCCCTGAGAGAAAAGATTGCACAGATGACCAACAAGCCCGTCGGCGTGGAGCCTGAGTATCACGATTGTTAGAGAAATCTGGGCCACTTGCCGTGGGAAAGTTACAGCAAGCCAAGGCTCAGCGCCCACCTATAATCAGTAATTTTCATAATCATTATATATAGTGATGTCTGGGGAGAATTTTTTATGAAATTTTGGCAGCGTATTGATGAGTAAAAATTAGCTGATAATTCCTTTAAATAATCTTTTAAATATGAGTGAGAATTTATTTGAGCTGAAAATTGATCTCGACGGGATCAATTATGTAAGTGTGTTGAAAAAGTCAAGCACCGGTCATAGCGAAATCGTGTGGACTTTTCCCTTGACAGGAGATGATCGGCCGATCGTTTTGCAGGAATTTTATACCCCCACCAGATTTGTTGTTGTCAACTGGAACGGCTGGATCAGGGCTTTTGATGTTCAATCCCGCGAAAAGATTTTCGATAGAAAGATGAATGGGTCAGTAGATTCCAGCG
>CAZHZR010000097.1:10055-10472 GCA_964537095.1 uncultured Roseivirgaceae bacterium | reverse complement strand
TAGTGGTGGGTCAACTAAAATCTGAATTTCAATCCCGCTTTTCAACTGATTTTTCAGAAATGACCAAAAAAGAAGCATGGAAAAATTTAAGAAAAGAAGGTCTTTTAGTCGTTTAGTATAAAATTCACCTCAAATTAGTGGAAATTATTTCTGGTGCGACCGTCCGCTCGAGTTGTATTCCCTCCGCTACCCACGTCGTTGCCTTATTCATCACTTTTAAATGCTATTCCCTGCCTCTTACAAAGGCAAAATTATGAATTGGCAGAAACTATAAATATATTGGAACCGTAGGTTTCCTAAAATAAAAATGAATCAGTTCATCGTCGCTTTCCTTTCAATAGTAATTTTAGGACTAATTGATCTTTATGTGTATCAAGGAGTAAAGGTTTTAATAAAAGAAATTTATGTCAGATTAAA
>CAZHZR010000097.1:0-10045 GCA_964537095.1 uncultured Roseivirgaceae bacterium | reverse complement strand
ACTCTAATTTATATATACTGGGGTACTACAGTTATCATCCTACCCTTGTTTGTAGGATCTATATTTTTTCCCGAAATTATCACTGTTAGGTTCGGTGATTTCGTGTTTGTTGTCGTGATTCTTTACTTTCCAAAGATTATATTTGTAATCTTTTTGCTCTTGGATGATGTCTTCAGGTTGATCAGGAGGATTGCTCGGGTATTTGCTCCTGTCCGGGCACCTGCTTCTGAAGGTAACCAGATTTCCCGATCAGAATTCTTGATGAAGACTGCCGCATTGACTGCTGCTGTGCCCTTGGTTGGTACAGCCTATGGAACTATTTTTGGCGCATATGATTTCACGATAAGAGCAAAAACGATTTTTTTACCAAATCTTCCATCGGCCTTTGATGGTATTAAGATTGCTCAAATTTCGGACATCCACAGTGGTAGCTTTTTTAATAAGATTGGGGTAAAAGGAGGTGTTAATATGTTGCTTAAAGAAAAGCCGGACATGGTCTTTTTTACCGGTGATCTCGTTAACAGCAAAGCACGAGAAATGTATCAGTATCAAGATATCTTTAATAAGATCAAAGCTCCTTTAGGAGTATATTCCATTCTTGGCAATCATGATTATGGTGATAACGTTTCCTGGCATTCCGACCACGCAAAAAAAGAGAACTTCCAATCATTGCTTAAAACGCATGAACTGATGGGATGGAAATTACTCAGAAATGAGCACGTCTTCATTAAGCAGGCAAATGAGAAAATAGCTATCTTAGGTGTGGAAAACTGGGGGCTGAGAGGATTCTCGAATCAGTATGGAGACATTCATAAAGCTTATCAAGGTGCAGGGGAAGCTGCCGTTAAGCTTCTTTTATCACATGATCCAAGCCATTGGGATGCCCAGGTAAGACCCGTGTATCCTGATATTGATATAACATTTTCTGGACATACTCATGGATCTCAATTAGGTGTCGAAATTGGAGATATCAGATGGAGTCCATCGGAATATATGTACCCACAGTGGGCGGGATTATATAAGCAGAATAATCAATTTATATATGTGAATAGGGGCTTTGGATTTATAGGAATTCCAGCCAGAATAGGAATTCCTCCTGAAATTACCATTTTTGAGCTTAAAAAAAAGCAATAATAACCCTTCTTGAGCTTCGATGTTGCCACAGATTGCAGCTTTAATGAGCTTTAAAAAAAATTCAATTTATTTTCGTCTTAAAACCTCTGATTTTTTCTTAATTACCTGTACCCCCCCCGACAGGCTTGACATTTTTGCGCTCAATATAATGCCTTCCTTTGATTTGTAGTACACAGAGGGTATTGCTTTTTTGCGCTCCACAGCCTTACTTACTACATGTATTTCAAGTGCACAGTACGTAAGCATCCCCAAACAGGAATACTAGGCGGTTATTACCGTTTGGTGGAAAGTTACCGTAATGGTGACAACTGGGTTTGTCACCGTACTATCCTGAATGTAGGGGTTTATGCGGAATGTTACAACCGCGCAACTCAATAGGATCCAAAAACTGAAACTAAAAAAAACAGAACATTCTGAAAAACAAGAGATTATGACTGGTTAGCTGCAAAGTGGGTTAAGGCAATTAATCCTTCTCCTTTAAGAGAGGGACCGAGGGTGAGGTATTAAAATAATGTTAACTTAACGACATTGCGCTTTGCGGAGGTGTGCACGGAAGGCAATAGTACGGCTGGGCGTCCGAAAAAATTGTTTAAGACCTATTTCACTTCTTTCGCTTCGAAATAAAAGGATTCGTGGTCAAACTCTATTGCTTTTACTTTCCCTTCCAGAGGCACGTTTTGCCATTCGTTTGTAGGATAAATTATTTCTTGAGACTGATCTCCTACCTGGTATTTCATCCCCATATTGAACCCTTCCACAGGGGTGTTCCACCTATACTCGAGGTATCGTTTGCCTTTTTCTTTTTTAATCCTGTATTCCAGTTGGGGCACTACGGTTGTGGTCAAAAATAATTCAAAGATGGGATTGAGATTATAGCCGGTAGCCTTGCTCATAAAGGCGATTACATCACTAGAGGTGGGGTGGCTGAGGGCGAATTCCTGGTAAAGATCCTTGATCGTTTCGTGCCAAAGCGCAGGGTCATCAATGGTATTCCTCATGGAATGAAGCATCCAGCTGCCCTTGTAATACATGTCGGCATCTTCCCAACCAGAATAGTTTACACCCATAGGACCCAGCACCGGCAGTTTATTTTTGATGTTTGGCTTCTGGCTCATCAGGTAGGCTACGGCGGTTTCATAATCGTCTCGGCACTCCAGATAAAGCGCCTCGGCGTATGTGGTGAATGCCTCGTGAATCCACATCTCTGCATGGTCGTTTACACTGATGCTGTTTCCCCAATACTCGTGGGCGCTTTCGTGAACGATGATAAAGTCAAACCCGAATTCGTTGTTCTGGTATTCGTTTCCATAAGCAATGGCGCCCTGGTGTTCCATACCCCAATAAGGGGTTTCCACCAAAGCATAGCCATCTTCCCAGAAGGGATAGGGACCATAGCTTTGTTCGAAACATGCCAGCATTTCGTTTACCTGCTTAAAATGTTTCCGCGCTTTGTCTTCATTGTATGACAAGACATAATAATCCAGGTCAAGCACTTTCCCGGTTCCACTTTTATAGGTGTCGTGAATGTGAGCGTATTCGGCAATATTTACCGTTACGTTATAATTATTGATGGGATAGCTCACAAACCAGGCAAATTGGGTGTAGTTGTTATCCAGTTCAGTTTTTTCACGAAGGTTTCCATTGGAGACGGCCATTAATCCTTCAGGAACCCGAAGCGAAATCAGCATGCTATCGGGTTCATCTGAGAGGTGGTCTTTGTTGGGCCACCAAAGACTGGCACCAATTCCTTCACAGGCCACACCGATCCATGGACGGGAGAGCGAGTCTTCTTGCCATACAAAACCTCCGTCCCAGGGCGGTCTTTCGGCGACGGTAGGGTTTCCGTTGTAATAAACGGTGAGGATCCCGATTTCACCTTTTTTCTGAATCGACGGAAAATCCACATAGAACGCGTCGCCCTCTCTATTAAATTCTAAGCTTTGACCCCCAAAGAGGATACTGTCGATTTGCATATTGGCAAATAGATCCAGTTGAATTTTTGTAAAATCATTAACGACGTTATAATGAATGGTGTTAGACCCCTGGATAAATCTTTGCTCAGGGATAATCCGCAAATCAAGTTCGTAATAGGTGACATCAAAAACACTTCTAAATTTATTCAACGTGCCTCTTAAAGAATCAGCCCTTGAAAATTGCTGCGCCAAAAGATCGCTTGAAAAAATTAGAAGAAAACAGATAATAGCCAGGAAATAATTTTTTTTCATGTTTTCCGCTTTAATATAGCTCAATATAAAGCCACCAGATAAGACGGCAGCCATTACCTATGGTGTTTTGGTACTGACTAGAAAATTACACTCATTTGTTGACTTAGTAAAGCAGGAATTAAATTTTCCTGCTTTGGATTGTGATTTGGTGGCATGCACACCTATGGTATCCGTCTTTTAGGGAGACTGAATTCAGAAGAAGAAGTAAAAAATTCTTCAATCGCGGGTGATAAGTTTTGTTATCTCTCAAGAAAGTAAGACAGGCTATTATAAAGCAAACAAAAAGTAGAAAAATAAAAGAAGCCACAGCACATCCAGAAATTGCCAGTAGATGGCAAAAATCTGAAGTTTGATTTTTTCGTAGGGATTGGTGACCATAATGAGCGTTCGAATGGGATCTTTGGATACCCAAATGGTATTGACCAAGAGGTAACCAAGAAACACCAGGCCGCCGATTAAGTGCACTACGTGCAACCCGGTAAGTACGTAAAGGAAAGATCCTGAGGCTTTGCCTGCGAGATAAATACCCGAGGACTTTAGTTCTTCCCAACCGATGTATTGGCTAATGGCAAAGCAAATGCCCAGAAAAAGCGTTAGTGCCAGCCCTTTTTTGAGGGAGTCGATCTTGTCCTCGTTGTAATAGCGCTCCAATCTGCTACTGACGAATCCGGAAAAAATCAATACCACCGTACTGAAAACAAAAGCTTTCGGCATTACAAAATTTTCAAGAAATCCGTTTTGAGGTTTGCTGATGGAATAGGCGATTACCATAAATAGGAAAATAAGGCTGCTTCCGATAATAGCCAGATATAAAAGCATTTTATGAGGATGCATCCTTTCAATTTTTTGAAAGGTGCTTTCTTGCTGTTTTTTTTTGATGTTGTTCCCCTGGCCCTGCATGGAATTCTTACCTTTAATAAATAGATTTTAACGTATTAATATGAAACGCATTTATCTCATAGTAGTTTTTGAGAGCATTGATTTTTTTGACAATATTTTTTGGAATAAATTTTTCTAACTTTTTATAAAACTTTTCGCAGGAAAACTACGCTTTCAGGCACTTATTTCATCTGTATAAAAAATCATGTTAAATGGTCGGAATCTTGTCCCGGACTAATTTCAGTTTAGAATAATCTGCTTTCTTTCAAGATAATACCCGGCTCCGCTCATCACTTACTCTTTCGTTCTGGTATGCTTTAGCTTATAGCTATTTCATTCATTGTTTTTTTCTGCCAACCTCAGAGGTTTATAAGTATTTATTAACTTTGATGGTTCTTGTGCGTTTTAATTATCTAAAATAAGGTTTTCAGCATTGAAAGTAAATGATTTTTTAAAAATATATATTGAAGATGGTCTTGTGAAAGCCATTGCCGATAAAATTAATCCTGCTGAAGGGACGGAAGTGCAACTGAAAGGAATGATAGGTAGCCTTGATGCGGTTATCGCCGCATCTGTCTACTCCGTCAACCACCAAACGCATGTATTTATTATGCATGATAAAGAAGAAGCAGCGTACTTTCATAGCGATTTGCAAAGTTTGATTCCGGAAAAGGAAGTATTGCTTTTTCCCACTTCTTATAAACGACCATATCTTTTCGACGAAACCGAGAATGCAAATATTCTCATGCGGGCTGAAATTCTCAACAAGATCAACCAAAAGGCGAAGCAAGGAGAATTGATCGTAACGTATCCGGAAGCTTTGACTGAAAAGGTAATCAATAAGCGATCCCTGAAGGAAAATACATTTTCGGTGAGCGTTGGGGAAAAAATTGATACTGAGTTCCTGACAGAATTACTGGTGACCTATGATTTTGAGAAGACAGACTTTGTCTACGAAGCGGGTCAATTTGCCATAAGGGGTGGAATTATAGATGTATATTCTTACGCCAACGACCTACCATTTAGACTTGAACTTTTTGGGAATGAAGTGGAAAGCATCAGGACCTTTGAGCCTTCCAGCCAATTGTCGAAGGATCCTATAGAGCAGATCAGCATTATCCCGAATGTGCAAACCAGGCTTTTGCAGGAGACCCGGCAATCTTTCGTCGAATTTCTTCCCGATAGCACAAAATTTTGGTTCAAGGACTTGTCGCAATGCCTGGACGTGGTGGAGGCTTATTTTGAAAAAGCCACTGAAAATTTTGAGACCATCTTAAGGGAAAGCGGTAACACGAAAGTAATCCTCGATCCCCAGGATCTTTTTGAAAACAAAAAAACGTTTAAGAATCAGCTGAAGGCCTATGTTAAGATAGAATTTGGGAAACGCTTTTTTTATAAGACTGCTACCGTTTTTACTTTTGATGCAGAGGCCCAGCCTTCGTTCAACAAAAATTTTGAGCTTCTGGCTCAGAATCTTGCTGATAACCAGGAAAAATCATTTGTAAACCTAATAGCCGCAGAATCAGAAAAGCAGATCGAAAGGCTTACGAGCATATTTGAGGAGATAGACCCATTCTTAAAGTTTCAGGGGTTGAATATTGGCCTTCGGGAAGGCTTTATTGATAATATCTTGCAGGTAACCTGCTATACGGACCATCAGTTATTTGACCGTTTCCACCGCTACAAAGCCAGAAAATCTCATTCAAAGTCTAAGGCGCTCACTTTACGAGAACTGAGAAGTCTAAATCCCGGCGATTATGTGGTACACATTGATTACGGCGTGGGAAGGTTTGTGGGACTGGAGAAGGTAGAAGTAAACGGGAAAGAGCAGGAAGCCCTCCGATTGATCTACCGGGATGATGACCTGCTATACCTTAGTATCCATTCGCTGCATAAAATTTCCAAATACAGTGGCAAAGAAGGAGGACCTCCTGCTATCAGCAAGCTGGGATCCCAGGACTGGGAAAACAAGAAAAAGCGGGTTAAGAAAAAGGTTAAAGACATAGCCCAGGAGCTTATTAATCTGTATGCAAAAAGAAAGGCAGCACCCGGCCACGCCTTTAGTGTGGACGGTTACCTGCAGGCGGAGCTGGAGTCGTCTTTTATTTATGAAGATACGCCTGACCAGGCCACTGCGACCATGGATGTGAAAAAGGACATGGAGCAGCTTCATCCTATGGACCGGCTGGTTTGCGGCGATGTAGGTTTTGGCAAGACAGAAGTGGCCATTAGGGCAGCCTTTAAAGCAGTGACGGACGGCAAACAGGTGGCGGTACTTGTACCTACGACTATCCTGGCCATGCAACATTATCGTACTTTTCAGGACAGGTTGTCTAATTTTCCGATAGATGTTGAATATATAAACCGTTTCAAATCCAATAAAGATATCAAGGACATTCTTCAAAAAGTAGCGGAAGGAAAGGTGGATATATTAATAGGCACTCACCGAATCGTAAATAAAGATGTGAAGTTTAAGGATCTTGGGTTGATGGTTATTGACGAAGAGCAGAAATTTGGTGTAAAGGTGAAAGAGAAGTTGAAAGAAATGCGGGTAAATGTGGATGCGCTTACACTTACAGCTACTCCAATTCCCCGAACCTTACATTTTTCTTTAATGGGCGCAAGGGATTTGAGCATTATAGCCACGCCGCCGCCGAACCGACAACCGGTTACTACCGAATTGCATACTTTTAACGAGGAGCTGATCAGGGACTCGATCAGCTATGAACTGAGGCGGGGCGGACAGGTCTTTTTTGTACACAATAGGGTCAATGACATTGATCAGGTTGCAAATATTGTTCTAAAACTGGTACCCGACGCCAGGATAGGCATTGCCCATGGGCAAATGGATGGAAAGAAGTTGGAAACGGTGATGATGAAATTTATTGAGGGAGAATATGATGTATTAATTTCTACCAATATCATCGAATCAGGTCTGGACATTCCCAATGCCAATACCATCATTATCAATAGAGCGCACATGTTTGGCCTTTCTGATCTCCATCAGATGCGGGGACGGGTCGGGAGGTCTAATAAGAAAGCTTTTTGCTACTTGTTGACCCCTCCCACCATTGGTTTGTCATCAGACGCCAGAAAGCGCTTGAGTACTTTGGAAGAATTTTCCGATCTGGGTGACGGCTTCAAAGTGGCTATGCGGGATTTGGATATCAGAGGTGCGGGTAATCTTTTGGGAGGTGAGCAGAGCGGGTTTATTTCTGATCTCGGTTTCGACATGTATCACAAAATCCTGGATGAAGCGGTTCAGGAATTGAAAGAAAATGAATTTGCTGCTCTTTTTGAGAACGAAATAAAGCAGTCCTTTAAGACGCTTGTCCAGGATTGCAATATAGAAACTGACCTGGAGCTCCTTATCCCGGAAACATATATCCACAACATCTCTGAAAGACTAAGTTTATACTCCACCCTTGATAATATAAAAGATGAGGAGGGATTGAAGGCATTTACAGAGGGGATGGCAGATAGGTTCGGTCCGCTGCCTGATCCGGTAAAAGACCTGGTGCAAACCGTGCGATTGCGATGGAAAGCGGTAACCCTGGGTTTTGAAAAACTGACCATCAAAAACGAGACCATGAGGTGCTATTTTGTTGGGTCTGATAACGAAAAGTATTACAAATCAGAAGTTTTTGGCAATATTTTACAATTTGTACAGCAGCACAGCAGAAAGTGCAAAATGAAAGAACAAAAGAATAAATTAATTTTGATTGTGGAGGAAGTGGCCGGAATAGAAGAAGCCATTGCTTTTTTAAATGAAATGCAGCTTCAGCCTATTTAGGAGATTGCCTATGGTTTAGGGCAAGGCATCGTAAAAGATCGTCGAATCGAGCCAGATTTTTTAATTTTTTAAATCTATTGATCAGGAACTTTTGCGGTGTTTCGATAATTATGACTATACTTTGAACCCGGCAGGCAGGATAAGTTTGAAACACCGTTGTGCGACCCCACTGAAGGGTTTCTAAAAGATGGTTTATATACAGCAATGGAAAGTTTTAAAGATTGGCATGAATCAGGAATACAAGAAAAGTGCAGAATTTAGCCATTTTCTTCAAAATGTAATTATTGCGGCGTTTGAAACAATTTTTTTCTCCGGAAGCGAAATATATTTGAAGTTCAAATAGTTATATAATCAATTGTCCTCATCGGCATTAATTGTATTAATTTTTAGAGTTAAACTTACATTAATGTTTTTTCGGCTTTAAATTATTTTAATTTAAGTAAAGATTACCTCAATTTAGCATTTCAATCCTGGATTGAACTACGTGTAAAATGTTAAATGGTAAAGTGTTAACAAGTTATAAAGATAAGAGTGTTACATTTTTTGATGAATAAAAAAGAACAGGTTATGAACAAAATTGTGAGTGTTATTAAAGGCCTATCGTTTGTTGTGTGCGGTATGGCTATTCTCACTTCATGCTCGAAGGGTCACCCCACTAGTGAAAACCCGGGAAATGCCAGTACTGCTACTGGGCTTGCGTATAATGAAGATGAAGGATTTCAGGTAAATGAATTCAGAGGACAACCAGAAGGACCAAATTTGGTGTTCATTCAGGGTGGTCGAACTACTTTAGGTTCATCAGAACAGGATTTACTAAGCACCAGAGACAATTTGGAACGTACAGTAACTGTGGCATCTTTTTATATGGATGAAACCGAGGTAGCAAATATTCACTGGCTTGAATATCTTTACTATGTAAAGCTTGACAGCTCCAATGAATTTTACCAATCTGCATTACCCGATACCACCGTTTGGAAAGAAGACCTGGCTTTCAATGATTCTTATGTAGATCACTATTTGAGATATCCCGGATTCAGATATTATCCTGTAGTAGGTGTAAGCTGGATTCAGGCCAATGACTACTGCAAGTGGAGAACTTCTGTAGTAAACATGAAGCTGGCACAAGATGCTGGTTTGGAAGAAATGCCAGCCGAGCAAGGTGGAAGAATTCCTCTTGAAACAGGTGTTGTACTTCCTGATTATCGACTTCCAACCGAAGCGGAATGGGAATATGCAGCGCAGGCGCTTGTTGGTACGCAGTGGTTAGACGAAAACCAGACACATAAAAGAATATACCCATGGGATGGACACGCATTGAGAAATCCTTACGGAAAAGAAATGGGTTACTTCCTGGCCAACTTTAAAAGAGGTCGTGGGGACTATGCAGGTATAGCCGGAAAATTAAATGATGGCGCTATGATTACAGCCTATGTTTATGAATATCCGCCAAATGATTTCGGATTGTACAACATGGCTGGTAACGTAAATGAGTGGGTACAAGACGTTTACAGACCGCTTTCATTCCAGGATTTCGATGATTTGAACCCTATCAGAAGAGACGGAACCATTGACGAAGAAGGTGATTATGATACAGGAAACTATAACTCACTGATCACCAATAACGTGAGGGTTTTCAAAGGTGGTTCATGGAAAGATGTTGCTTATTGGATGTCTCCCGGTACTCGTAGATATTTGGAAGAAGATTCTTCTACTGCTACCATCGGCTTCAGATGTGCCATGATCAGAGCAGGATCAAGTTACTAATTGCAATTCTTAACCTGAAATATAAGAGGCTGCTCCGCAAGAGCAGCCTTTTTTTGTGCGTTGGCAAGATTTGAAGCGCTCGATTATTTATCCACGCTTTACTAAACCTTAAAGCGTCTGACTGGTATGGTACCAATTATTGTAGCGAAAAAACTCTGGATGGATTATAGAACAGGAGGTTTGGTAAAACTTTTTATATCCGGCCAGACAAGAAATAGCCCCGGTCGCTGCGAGAATCCATTTTCACGCG
>CAZHZR010000096.1:0-10498 GCA_964537095.1 uncultured Roseivirgaceae bacterium | reverse complement strand
GTAGGTAATAGTTTCTTTAAACTATCAATATTGGTTTTTTGTGCGAAAACAACTGTAGAGAAAACAAACCACAAGGAAAAATTGATGAAAAAAAGTATAGTATTTCTTTTCATCTCACAACAACCTTTTGCGATGGGATCTCTGGCATAGAACAGATGTTCAATTTGTTATATTGGAGCAATGTATTTTCAAGGGTAGCTTCTAAACATTCATTCACAAAAACAAAGCATTTGATTATAAAACTATTGCCTAAAATTGGTTTTTTATAATATTTTGTTATTAAATATGCGCGTCCAATAGATCTTGTTGACATCTATTTATTCCTGGTATCGAAATAATTTTTGGCAATCCAGTATCTGATGCCTATGTACATCTTATCAATTTTTGAAAGCTTCGTTAAGTCACGGTTTCTATAAGAGGGGAGAATTCTTTTACCTGCCTGAGAAAGAAATGTAAAGAATAGCTTTTTAAGAAACATGTATCAAAAATTAGAAAGTACAGCCAATAGGTCCAGATTTAAAAGTTCTCCTGACATAAACAGCTCAATATAAATATTTTAGCTTAAGAATTAAAATAATTAATGACCGGGCGAAAAATAGTGCATCTTTTGCAAGATCAATTTGATTATAGCAATAATTTATAATGTTTTTTTTATTCTATCTCCGGTTTTATTTTTGTTGAGAAGTTCTTTCCATTCCATCAAGTTCCGGCTGGTCCTTCAGAACCTCTGTAGATACCCGAGGGAATTTTCTTACCTTTGCAGTTCCGGTTTTCAGGGAGTTCAAAAGAAGAGGAATATCTTCATGTTTTACTTCTTTGAGCTGCTCTTAAACTTAAGTGTGAAGGAACCCTTGATATCCCCCTGTTGTTAGGAGCACGAAGATGATATAAGATGATTGTAATAGACCAGACAATAATAAGCGATGACATCAAAGATAATTTCTTTGTTTGTAATCTCGATAAATGCAAAGGCGCCTGCTGTGTGGAAGGAGACTTAGGCGCTCCTTTAGAAGACGCAGAATTGGCCGAACTTGAGAAAGTTTACGATGAGGTGGCGCCTTACTTATCTCCTGAAGGTAGAGCGGCTATCGAAAAGCAGGGGAAGTATATCAGAGACTATGAAGGGGATTTTTCAACGCCCACCATTGGTGATAGGGAGTGTGCTTACGCAATTTATGATACAAAAGGAGTTCTAAAATGTGGGATAGAACAAGCCTATCTTGACAAAAAAATCCTTTTTAAAAAGCCGATTTCTTGTCATCTGTATCCCATTAGAATTTCAAAATACGATGGGTACGAGGCATTAAATTACGACCAATGGTCGATTTGTAGCCCTGCCTGCAGCTTCGGAAAGGAATTGCGTATTCCCCTTTATAAATTCTTAAAGGACGCTCTTGTGAGGAAGTACGGCGAAAAATGGTATGCTGAACTGGTAACTCAGATCGAGTCTGGAAATTCTGTTGAACGACTGACGCTATAAATTAAAAAGAGAAGCTATTTCTAACTTCTCTTTTTAATTTGAATTAACAATATTCTTCAAAAACACCCTTCAAATGGTTGGCGATCATTTCCGCAGACCGTCCTTCTATATGGTGCCGCTCTACAAAATGCACTAACTCTCCATCTTTGAACAATGCTATTGCGGGAGAGGAGGGAGGATATGGTGCAGCATACTCTCTTACTTTTGCGACTGCAGCCTGATCAACGCCAGCAAATACTGTAGCCAAGGTTGCTGGTGCTTTCTGGCTCGTTTGAACCGCTAGTCTTACTCCCGGACGCGCAGTACCGGCCGCGCATCCACAAACAGAATTTATAACTATTAAGGAGGTTCCCTGGTGATCTTTTAAATGATTGTCTACCTCTTCGGCAGTTTTAAATTCCTCAAATCCGGCGTTGGTCAATTCCAGCCTCATAGGGGTTACTAATGCTTCAGGATACATATTCTTATCTTTTAATTTATTAATTTAATTGCTTATAAAAATCCCAGCTCAAGTTTTGCAGCTTCAGACATCATGTCTTGCGTAAAAGGCGGGTCAAATGTCAGCTCGACTTTGGCTTCATTTATTCCCTCTATGGATTTTAACTTTTGTTCCACCTCTACTGGCAAACTCTCTGCGACAGGGCAGGCAGGGGAAGTTAATGTCATTACAACATAAACATTGTTGACAGGGAAAATATTGATCTCATAGATAAGCCCGAGCTCATAGATATCAACAGGGATTTCCGGATCGTAAATAGTTTTTAATGCTTCTACAACCTTGTCTCTAAGATTTTCTGTATTTAAATTTTCTGTCATTTTTTATCTGTTTAACCGGGCGGCTCTCACCAACCAGGGTTTTATAAACCTATTTTCGCCTGATATGCCAGCGCAAATAGTTTCATTTGCTTAATCATTGCTGAAAAGCCGTTGGAGCGCTGCGATCCAATCACTCTACTCATACCAATTTTTTCTATGAAATATAAATCGGCTTTTGCAATGTCTTCTGCTTTCTGGCCTGACAACACCCTGACGAGCATACTAATCAGGCCTTTTGTGATTTCAGTATTGCTGTCTGCCTGAAAAATTATTCGGTCACCTTCCAGACGGGTCACCAGCCATACTTTAGATTGGCACCCTTTGATAATATTTTCTTCTACTTTAAAATCCTCGGGAAAGGGAGGTAATCTTTGTCCAAGTTCCATGATGTAGAAAATGGTGCTTTCCATATCGTCACCCAGGATCGCAAAGTCTTCGATTATTTCGTCTTGTATTTGATTGATGGATCTTTCAGACATCTAGATTAATTCTTCATTCTGGCTATACGCTCAATTCCTTCAGCAAGTTGTTCTACTTCTTGTCGGGTATTATAAACCGCAAAAGAAGCCCTGGCAGTTCCCTCGATATTAAACCAGTCCATTAAAGGCTGGGTGCAATGGTGTCCCGTACGAATAGCAATTCCTCTGGCGTCCAGCATCATTCCTATATCAAAATGATGGAGCTTGTCTAATACAAATGACACTACACTCACTTTATTTTTGGCATATCCTATCGGACGAAATCCGGAAATCCCCGAAAGCAACTCGTTAGCATAGGCAACAAGGTCGTTTTCATGGGCACGAATATTTGTTTTTCCTACCCTGTCTACAAATATAAAAGCATGCTTCAGGGCGACTATGTCAGCGATGTTTGGCGTACCTGCCTCAAATTTGTAGGGCAGATCGTTAAAGGTGGTTTTTGTGAAGGAAACATCTTTGATCATTTCCCCCCCACCCTGGTAAGGAGGCATTGCCTCTAGCAAGGCTTTTTTTCCATAAAGGACGCCACACCCTGTGGGGCCGTACATTTTGTGGCCGGAAATGGAATAGAAATCGCAATCCAGATCCTGAACGTCAAGGTCAATATGTGACGCTGCCTGCGCCCCATCGATCACAACAACTGCTCCTGCTTCATGTGCTTTGGCAATAATATCTTTAATAGGATTTATGGTTCCAAGGCTGTTCGAAACGTGAACCACGGAAACAATCTTGGTTTTCGAGGTTAAAAGCTTTTCATATTCATCAAAAAGAATTTCTCCAGCTTCGTTGATGGGGATCACTTTGAGCGTTGCTCCTTTTTCTTCGCAAATCAGTTGCCATGGAACAATATTCGAGTGGTGCTCCATCGTAGAAATGATGACCTCATCGCCTGCTTGTAGATTCGTCCGCCCGTAAGAGCTGGCCACCAGGTTGATGCCCTCGGTAGTTCCTTTCGTGAAGATGATTTCTTCAAGATGTTCCGCATTAAAAAAACGTTGAGCGGTTTTTCTGGTTTCCTCGAAAGCTGCCGTGGCCCTTTCTGCTAAAGTATGAATTCCCCGGTGAATATTGGCGTTAATTCCCGTGTAGTAATTATTTATGGATTCAATTACACTGAGCGGCTTTTGAGTAGTAGCAGCATTGTCAAAATAGATAAGCGGTTTCCGATTTACTTGCTGATGCAAAATTGGAAATTCTGCTCTTATTTTATCTATGTCAAAACGTTGAGCCGGGTCAGCATTGAATGTTTCATTTTTTAACTGGCTTAATGACATATTGATAGTCGTTTAATATTTTTGAAATGTTTCGGATATAATATTATCCAGGTAATCTTTCAGGGCAGGGATTTTAATTTTTTCCAGAACATCAATGGCAAAAGCATATAACAACATCGCTTTCGCAGTTTCTTTTCCTAATCCACGGGCCCTTAGATAAAACAACTGCTCTTCGTCCAGCTGGCCTGTGGTAGCTCCATGAGAGCATTTTACATCATCAGCCCATATTTCCAACTGAGGTTTTGTATTTATAGTTGCATCATCGGATAAAAGAATATTCTTGTTGGACTGAAAAGCGTTCGTCTTTTGGGCGTCTGGTCTCACAAAAATTTTGCCATTGAACACCCCGGTTGAATTTCCATCCAAAATTCCCTTATAAAGCTCATTGCTCAAGCAATTCGGCTTTTTATGATCTACCACCGTCTGATTGTCTACATGCATTTTTCCGTGGAGAAGATATAAGCCGAACATGTTCGCTTCACAATGTTCATCATCTATAGTAATTGTCAGGTTGTTGCGGATCATTGCACCATTCAACATGACAGCTACTGTTGAAAATACGCTGTTTTTTGCCTGCGTAACGAATGTATTGTCAACGTGAATGGACTGCTTATTTTCATTTTCTATTTTGTAGTAGTCTACAACAGCGCGTTCCCGTACCAGTATTTCAGTACTGGTGTTAGAAAAGCCGGGCTGTGCGCCTGTCCCTGAAAAGATCTCCACCAATGACATCTGACTGTTTTCCCCCACGATGACGCTATTTTTAACATACTGGGTCATGCTGGATTCGCTAGTGTCGGTAATATTGTAAAGGATAACTGGTTTCTCTAAAATACTGCCTTTCGGAATTTCAATAGCAATACCGGTTGTAGCCATTGCGGTATTTAGCAGATTAAATGGATCGCTGCTATCGTCCGAGCTTCCGGTATGCTGGTAAATAGAATTGAAATCATGGACTAGCAATTGATCCGGTGGACTTACAATGGCTGAATGTGCTTCTGAGAAACGTCCGTTTATAAAAACGAATACATTCCCCTCAAGCCCTTTTATTAAATGCTCACTTACATTTAAAGTAGTAGCAGTGTCCTGATTGGCTAAGTTTCCTGCGAAGGCTTTTTCCAATGCCCTGGTAATGGGCGTGTATTTATAGGACTCATTCTTTGCTCCGGGAAATCCAGCTTTACTGAAGGCGTTGAAGGCAGCGCTCCTCTTAGAAGAAGTAGCTGGTACGTCGCCGGAATTGTTTTGTATCAGCTCCCACTGTTCGGATATAGTTCCTATCATTCCCTGTTTGTCGTGTATTTCCTGCATTCCAATAGTCTTTTTGTCTTACAATGATGAGAAAACCTGCTTAGGCCAAAGAAGAATTTGCTTCTTCCTTAATCCAGTCATATCCCTTCTCTTCCAGTTCAAACGCAAGGTCTTTCGTTCCTGATTTTACAATTTTTCCCTGATATAAAACATGTACAAAATCAGGTACTATGTAATCCAACAAGCGTTGATAGTGTGTTACTACAATCGTAGCATTCTCTTTGGATTTCAAGGTATTTACTCCGTTTGCTACGATGCGCAGCGCATCAATATCCAATCCGGAGTCGGTTTCATCCAGGATTGCCAACGTAGGCTCAAGCATCGCCATTTGGAAAATCTCGTTTCGTTTTTTTTCACCACCTGAAAAGCCTTCATTTAATGAACGGCTAAGAAGCGCCTGGTCTATTTCTACCAGTTGCATTTTTTCTTTCATCAATTTCAAAAATGAAACCGCATCCATTGGATCCAATCCTCTATACTGCCTGATTTGGTTAATCGCGGTCTTTAGGAAGTTGGTAGAGCTCACCCCGGGGATTTCTACAGGATATTGAAAAGCCAGAAAGAGACCTTCTCTCGCTCTGTCTTCAGGGGAAAATTCCAAAAGATCTTTTCCTTTATAGGTCACGCTGCCACCGCTTACTTCATATTCTTCACGGCCGGCCAATACAGATGCTAAGGTGCTTTTGCCGGAGCCGTTCGGTCCCATAATGGCATGTACTTCACCTGCTTTCACTTCAAGATTGATACCCTTTAGAATTTCTTTACCTTCAATGGATGCCTGTAAATTTTGTATGCTTAACATGTGGATATAATTTCAAATTTAAATATATGATAGTGAGTTTATCTATCAGGTGGATAAATAAACTCACGGTTTTGTTGCTTAGAGGTTTTCGCGGAAGCTTAGAACAGAAGGTTAGCCCACACTTCCCTCAAGGGTAAGGGCGAGCAGCTTTTGAGCTTCTACAGCAAATTCCATCGGTAATTGTTTGAGAACTTCTTTACAGTACCCGTTCACAATAAGCGCCACCGCGTCTTCGGTAGATATACCTCTCTGGTTGCAATAGAATATTTGATCTTCACCTATTTTAGAAGTAGTAGCCTCATGCTCAACTTGTGCGGATTTGTTACCAATCTCTATGTAAGGGAAAGTGTGCGCTCCGCATTTGTCACCCATTAGAAGGGAATCGCATTGCGAGAAATTACGTGCATTTTCGGCCCGTTTTAGAACTTTAACTAAACCGCGATAGCTATTTTGGCTCTTCCCTGCTGACACACCCTTTGATACGATCCTGCTTTTGGTATTCTTACCAATATGGATCATCTTGGTCCCTGTGTCTGCCTGCTGGTAATTATTGGTTACCGCAACTGAATAGAACTCACCAATTGAGTTGTCACCTTTTAATATACAGCTTGGGTATTTCCAGGTGATGGCCGAACCCGTTTCAACTTGAGTCCACGAGATTTTGGAATTATCACCAAAACAAATACCTCGTTTTGTAACAAAATTGTAAATACCTCCTTTTCCCTGCTTATTTCCAGGATACCAATTCTGAACCGTGGAGTATTTTACTTCAGCGTTTTTGGCTGCATGTATCTCAACCACAGCGGCATGAAGTTGGTTTTCATCTCGCATAGGCGCTGTGCAGCCTTCCAGATAACTTACATAAGAACCTTCATCGGCGATAATGAGCGTGCGCTCAAACTGACCGGTGTTGGCAGCATTGATTCTAAAATAGGTAGAAAGCTCCATAGGGCAACGGACACCTTTTGGAATGTAGCAGAACGATCCGTCTGTAAACACTGCTGAATTTAAGGCTGCAAAATAGTTATCATTTACAGGGACTACAGAGCCCATGTACTTCTTTACCAGCTCCGGATGTTCCCTCACCGCTTCCGTGAATGAGCAAAAGATTATTCCCAGCTCACCCAGTTTGCTTTTAAATGTGGTAGCAACAGAAACACTGTCGATCACTGCATCTACTGCCACACCCGTAAGTCTTTTTTGTTCCTCAAGCGAAATTCCTAACTTTTTAAAAGTTTCCCGCAACTCCGGATCCAGCTCGTCAAGGCTATTGGGCTTAATTTTTTGTTTGGGAGCCGAGTAGTAAATTACGTCCTGATAATCAATTTCGGGGTATTTTACGTTTGGCCACTTCGGCTCTTTCATGGTAAGCCAGTGTCTGTAGGCCTTCAGCCTGGATTCCAGCATCCATTCAGGTTCTTCCTTTTTAGCCGAGATAAAACGGATGATATCTTCATTTAAACCTTTCGGTGCAGCGTCGGTATCGAACTTGGTTTCCCAACCATGCTTATATTCAGAATTGGTTAGCTCTTCTAAAATCTGGGTATCTTTACTCATACTCGTTTTTTTTGGGCTTGTTTGCGAAATGCTTCAAATAAATTATTTGTTGAAACCTCATTTGAACTTAGGCAGCTTTCCAAATAGGTTTTATAAGCCTCTGTGCTCGTTTGTTTAGGTCAAAGGTACAACATAAATAATTTTTATCTGTCTTTAAATCTTTTTAAAAACATCTGATCTGGATAAAAATAATCCTAAATAACAGATTTCTACAGGGCAAAGATACCCAATAAAACTGTTATTTAAAATTATTCTAAATAACTTTAATGAACACAAAAAAAGAGGTGGCAAAGTTCCTGGGAAATGATAATTTTTAACGGGTATCAAGATGAATCTGTCGATCTAAGCTTTCATCAAGAGATATGAAGGTCTCGGTACGTTCTATTCCGTTGATTTTCTGGATTTTGTCATGAAGCACATCTCTCAAGTGGACTGTATCGCGGCAAAAAATCTTAATGAATATACTCCATGCACCGGTTGTATAATGGATATTGACAATTTCCTTAATTTTTTTTAGCTCATTTACTACGGCATCGTAATAGGCACTTTTTTCCAAATAGATCCCCAGAAATGCACAGACGTCCAGTCCTAATTTAGAGTAGTCAATACTTAAACTCGACCCTTTTACAATTCCGGAGTCTTCCATTTTTTTTAAACGAACATGTATGGTTCCATTCGACACATTAAGCTGCTTCGCAATTTCCGTATACGGCATTTTCGCATCTTCCGACAACAGACTCAGGATTTTCAGATCCGTTTTATCAATTTCATAATTATCGCTCAGCATAGTTGTAGGATTTTACAATTGTGTAAATAAATGCTAAATTAATTAATTTATGTTTATCTATTATGATATTATTTTAAAAGTTTGATCAACGCTGAGTAAAAATAATCGCCTCACTACCCATTAAAGAAAGCCTTAAATGTTAACTAATGGAAGATCCATTCCTGCAGTAATGTATTGAAAATTTGGAAATTTTAGCCAATCCAATTCTTTAAAATTAAACAGAATTACCGTAATAGGCCTTATTATTACAAAAATGATATTGATATTTATTTTATATTAAATGACTTGTAATTTAAATGTCTATATTTTATCTTTGTTCTAATTCATGCCAGCGCGTATGATTGATATAGGATAAATGTACCACTTCTTTCGGAGGGTGAACAAACAGGAAAGTTTAATAATTCTAAAACTTAACACTGAATGATCGCCTGGAGGTTCGAATCCTTCTCCTATAGCGAATTGTTTCAATATGAGTAGTGAAAAGCCTTGTACAGATGTGCAAGGTTTTTTTTTGTGACATTTTTGGAGGATTGGTCGAGGACCCTTTTGAGAGATCGGCAGCCTCTATTCCCTTGTGCTGTTATCCGCTTATATTTTACAACAAGCTATCAAATAATGAACTATTGCGTAATGTTATAAATGCAACGAATCGATACATATATTATAATATATGCAATTTTTAAAAATAATTTTTAAAACATTTTGAATTTTTGAATGCTTATTTTATATTTGCATCATCATGAAAATGAAACACAATGTAGGGTGATGAAACTGGCAGACATACCCTCCTATCTCGGGGGCGGAGATCATGGAATAAAGTGAACATCGATTCAAAAGATGAGCATCTAACCACTCCTTGGAGGTTCGAATCCTTCTCCTACAGCAAAAGAGGTTCCTAAACAGGGCCTCTTTTTTTTATTGCCACAGAAGGAGGTTCATCAACTAAAAAGTATCTGATCAGACAGGCTATGAACAAGTAAACCCAGCCTGTCGAAAACGCCTATGGCTATTCTGAGGTTGGATTTGAACAGTCGACCTGCTATTTTGGGAACGGATACGCAAATACATCAACAGAAGTCAGACAGGCTCAAGAGTTGATTGTGAGGAACTGTTAAAGAAATGAAAATCTTCCCAACCAAAGAATTGGAATTTAAACTTATAGACGACCAGGAAGTAACGTTAGGTCGCCTAAATAGGAGAACAGAAAAGTCAGAAAGTTTAATTTCTCGCTACGCCCATAACTCATTCCGTGGGATTATAAACGGTAAGGAGTTTAAGTTAATATCTTCTGCAATTGGCAGAGGAGCATTCTGCGTGATGAAAGGTAAAATTTCCGGCAACCAGGGAAGCGTAAAGGTTGAGATTCATAAGACTTTCAAAATTATCCTGGGTGTAATTTTAATTTTACCAGTTTTAGGAGTGCTGATAATAATTTCCATTGGAAAAGAAGCATTTTCACCAACTCTGGTTTTGGTAGCGATTGGACAGGTCATAATAATACGGTACCTATTTATCGAGCTTGCATTTCGGATGCTATCTAATTCAAGCCTCAATAGATTACGAGATGTATTGGATATAGAATGGAAATGAAAACCAAGCACAATCGCGGGTGAGAATTGAAATGGCCTAATCGTCCTCGTTTGTATTGTAACAAGGATGCGCGAGATCTGCGATTGTATCGCAATATACGCGCTGCTATTCTTCCGCAGAAGGCCTGAAGTAAAGATTGGGCTCCAGGAAAGAAAGATCAATTGCCACTATAGGGGCGAACTCTATTTTGCTGATATTATGCTACCCATTGCCATTCAATAGAACGAGCGACCCGGCACCAGGTTTGGCTGAAGTACGAAATTTGGCCCAACTAATAATTCGGCTGCTAAAATAAGATTTCAAAAAACTGTCTTACCGCAAATTAACATTTAATGCTTGGCGCAGAAATATTTTGCATGATTCCGTTTACGTTCAAAGCCGCTCAACAAATTTCTCGTGCCT
>CAZHZR010000095.1:0-10511 GCA_964537095.1 uncultured Roseivirgaceae bacterium | reverse complement strand
AATAGCGATTGTATCGCTCTTATTATCAATCTTACAATTTCCTGTCTATCACCACTTTCCTCACAAGCATACCATCTTCCGTTACAATTTTTAAGATGTATAAACCTGAAAGTGAAACATCGTATTTTATAGTGCCTGTAGACTTAGTGCTTTCGAACAAAATTGGAATACGTTCTCCCATTCTGTCAAACAATTGTACTTCCCTGATATTGTATCCTGAGTAATGAATTCCAATATGGCCTTCTGTTGAAGGGTTCGGAAACACGGTCAGATATGGTTTTAGCATTGGTTCATTTCCGGTCACGAATTCTTCGGTCCACAAAGATTGGAGCGTTAAGATTTCGTCCGGATTTAGTACCTGGTCGTAAATTCTCACCTCATCCAAAACACCGTTCAGATAGAACCTTAAATCGTCCACACCTTTTTGCCCAAACGTTACAGGTTGATCGGTAGGCTGTATAGTTCCGCTGTGTCCACTAAAAGCATCAAGCAATCCATTCATATAAGCTTCCATACTATAGCCTGAATAAACCACCGTGACATGATAAAATTGGTTGTTGGCCAAAGGGAATGAGCTGTCCAGATCTACTACGCCCTCAGTGGTTTTTAACGTCCATCTCAATCTACGTTCGGGTGTAATGGACACTTTCCACCGCTCTTCCCAGCTTCCGTGAGAAAGGATAAAAGCTTCATGCGGTGCATTTCCAGCAGATACCCAGAAAGAAAGGGTAATGGCATCTTCGAAGTTTAACGATGACTCATTTTCAACAAAGATAATATCATCGCCCGAAGAGAATTGATAAGCGGAAGCAGGATTTCCCAGTGCATCGGTAGCTTCTTCTGTGCCGCTATTACTGGCGTGAAAGTCGTTGCCGCTATAATCATTAACGTTGATATTCATAGGATAATACGCCAGCGCTGCCGCAGGACCTTCACCTTCATTTTTCACCAGGACTTTCATCTCCGCCACCGAGGAAAGCTCAAAATTATTAGCTACTTCAGCGTTGATCGTGTAGATGCCAGCAACTTCCGGAGCAGTCCAGATTAATAGCGAATCTTCAGACACCAGATTGCCTGCGGAAACGCTCCAGGTATAGGTCATTTCTTCCATTGAGGCACCTTCTACTACAGCGATAAACCTGGCCTCTGAACCTGAAATGTAGAACTTTTTATCATGTTCTATGCTGCTGATCACCGGTGGATATGGGACTTGCTTCAATACTTCAACAAACAGGCTGTCTTTTAGTACCAGCGAACCTGAAATGACTTCTACCCCGATCTGGTACTCACCTTCCATTTCCGGGGTTGTCCAGATAAAAATCCCTTCATTTGTTGTGCTGATCAAATCCTCATTTACAAACCAGTTATAGATAACATCACCTCCAGCATGTTCTACGAGTGCGTATACCGTTGCCTGTTGATTGTACTCCAAAAGCGTGTCCTTCGTGGCGAATGACTTTATCCTTAATGAAGGCTCAAAATCATAACCGTAATAATAATCTATGATATGATCGTCCCCATAAAGTTTTCCGTCAAGAACAATTTTTTCAGTTCCAGTGGGTAAGTATCTCAAAAGCACCACTGCTCCCGCCTTTACTTGTACCTGCACATCGCCACTGCCTGCGATTATCAGGTCTGTTTCGGAAATGGCATCATAAACATCGTACGCATCAGTTCCCAGATTGAGCGTCACTTGCTGATCTGTTAGATGCGGATTGTAGAGGAGAAAGGCCTGATACGCATGATCCCCGAAAAAATCGGTTTTATTAATGTCGAGTTTCAGAATGCCCTCTACATCGGTAGTTTCTACAATGGCCGCAAGATAGCCTACATGAGAGGATCCGTAAAGGGCCAGATTCGTAGCTGCCCAGCCATTACGCTTCGCATCCCCTGTGCCATACAAGGCTTTACCTTCCCAGTTCTCTTTGAGCGCTTCGTATCCAATGACAGACTCAGGATCATTGGTGGTGCTCCAGCCAAAATCATCCTGCTTGCTGGCTTCAAGGAATTCCGGATAAAAGAGTCTGCTGGCATTTGCCATATTTAGGACCCACTTTGCAATAGCTTTTGCGTATCGTTTATCGTACTTTAACATAGGGACTAGTGCTGCGGCTTGTTGGTAGCCGTTCATCATAAAGGCATAATCATCACCATTGTCATTGGCTTCCCCGATCAGCCCAGAGACATCTTGTCCATCCCACTTGCCTACAATGGTCCCCCAGCCCCTAAGATCACCTCTTTCAAAAGACCAGTTCAGCAATTTCTCCAGGGGATAGCTTGTTCCGTGTTCGGCATTCAGCCTGGCCGCTGTGAGCGTACCGTAGGGAAGTTGAAGTTCGTAAGAAGGATTGGTATTTAAGCCCGTTAAATAGTCGAGGGATAATTGGGCACCTTCCAAATATTTTTTTTCGCCTGTTTTTTTATAGGCATTATACAGCAACCAGGCAATGGTACCCGCCGACTCTGGCTCGGGGACGCTTTCCGTATTGCCAGTCATGGAGGACAAATACCAGCCCCGGTAGTTCATCTGCGGAATGGTCCATGGAGTTGTTTTACCTCCCATGGCATAAACCGCTTTTAGCCATTGCTCGGCTACTGAAATAAATTGATCATGGAATCCGGGTTCTGTGGGATATAAATCATACAGTTGGTAAAAGAAGACATTGGGCATGAGGTCATACCACCAATCATTGCCGCTAAAAGCATTGTATCCGTTGAGGTATACATTTTGGTTATTATTGGAATTGAAAAAATCTTTGGCTTTTTCCACCCAATTTATGCCTTGTTGGTTGGATTTATCTATACCTAAAAGCGATGCGCCGACAATGGCGGGGATAATATTGATGGCTTCAGCCTGATTGCTACCCGTAGCGCCGACATAGGTTTTCAGGAGAATCGGCTGGAGTTCAGGAAAATTATTACCACTTTCTTTAAAGCCAACAAGGGGAAGGTGCTCACCTGTTTTGCTAATGTCAAATATATAAGCATCATACTGAGTGGCTACATCCTTCCAGTTTCTCATTTCATAGGGCGCCGGGATATTTGGCATGAGATCGATGCGATTGATGTTAAGTTGGCCGGTTTGGGAATGGCCAAAAAAATTAAAGAAGAACAGAACGAAGAGGCTGCACAGTATTTTTTTCATTAGATAGGATTACTTAAATGGTTCTTCCGCGACTTTATTGAATACTATAACTTCCATTAATTGGGCCTGACTCGTTCCGAAGCGGATTGCGCTCCCGCCGAAAAGGGCAGGATCGTGCCAAAGGCATCCCTGTGGGGCAATGACACTGTCATCTCGAGAGCAGTAAATATTTAAAATAGAAAGGATGCATTGCTGCACCCTTTCTAAATTTACACAAACTTAATTACGGCTTTTCACGATCATAAATACTCTGGATCTGAGAAGCTGTAAGAACGATTTTATACATTCGTATCTCATCCATGTAACCACGGAAATAACCACCCCAATCAAGAGGAATTTTTTGGTCAGTGTCAAAGTTATCATCAGTAGCTGCATACTGATCCGTAGGGAAGTCCTGGCCAAATACAAGATTGTACGGGGCAGCTGAGATAGACTTTCCTACACCAGGTGTGTTTTCCCATCGCTTCACTTCAGTACCATCTATATAAAATACAGTATTTCCTCCGCCAAAAGTCACAGCAATGTGATGCCATTCGTTTATAGGCAAACCGTTGACTTCCGCATCTCTATCATACGTGCCTTGGTCGGAGGTAATTGTAAAAAATGGTTTGTTTGCTTCCTGAAGTTGGAATTTATAACCAATCCATGAATGTAACCCCATGAATCTGTTGTTGGCATTTATTTCCTCGGCATTAACCCAAAGAGAAATAGATATTTGCGCTGGATTGAGGGCAGTATTATACGGAACTTCGATATTCGCACCTTCATTGAAGTAAAGCGCGTTGCCAGCCTCTCCATGTCTGTCTTCTGCCCATTCTGGCATTCCTGCACCCCAAGCTTCGGGACCTGTTTTAAACTCACCATCAAATCCATTGGCAGAAAGGTCGCCTGCAACTGTTCCGGCGCCTTCATTAAAAGTCCAGTATCCTATCAAATCAGACTCAGCAATAGGCGCAATTACTGCTCCTTCATAAGCGCTTACTGCCTGATTGAGCGATACAATCGCATTGTTTACCTGATCTTGCGTTACGGTAGCATTCGCGTTCACAGCCTCTGCTGCATCAATGGCAGATTGCAGTGCAGTTCTCGCTGCTGTAGGATATTCGCCGTCATTGTTACCCTCAACGGTTTCGTCCATCATTGCATTTGCAGCCGCAATGGCAGATACCAAAGCTGCTTTATTAACTACCACAGGGTCACTGCTATCATCATCATCAGAGCAGGAGCTCAAGGTGATTCCCCCTGCGAGGAACAGCAACAGCATATAAATTATTGGATTCTTAAACATTTTTTTCATCATCGTATGTTTTAAAAGTTAAAGGTTAGTTAATTATTGATTGCGGGATTGGTGTCAATTTCTGAAAGTGGTATCTGAAAATACCGGTTTGCACTATAGTTAAAATTTGTTTCTGATAGGGCTTCTTCCGCCACGGCCAGGCCATATCGCATCAGGTCAAAATAGCGGTGAAATTCAAAGCCTAGTTCTACTCTTCTTTCGTGCCTGATTGCCTCGCGGACTTGCTGTTGGCCTCCGGCAACATCCGGTAAAAGTCCTTCGGGAATACTGCCACTCCCGGTCAGGCTCAGGTCGTAGAGATAACTCTCCCGGGCACGCTTGCGCACCTGGTTTAAAGGAATTAGTGCCTCAGCTGTTCTATCTAGTTCATTTAAAGCTTCAGCCTTCATTAATAAGATATCCGCATATCGCAGGTACACATAATTCAGGCTTGCGTCTCCAATGATGGGCTCCTCAGATTTCGGCTGTTCATGCTTCTTCTGCAAAAATCCTGTTGATGACCAGGCCGGATCAAAGGGCTGCCCATCGATCCATAGCTGCCCTTCCCTACCCACAGTATAATCGAGGCGCGGATCGTACACGCCAGCTTCCGTCTGTTCAAATTCATCCACGAAGGATTGCGTGGGAACATTGAAGCCGTAGCCGTTGTAAACAAGAGGTCCCATCCACTGGTTAAGGTGACTGCCTAATTTGGGTGACTGGCCGCTGAGGTGCTGAATTTCAAAAAGTGATTCCGTATTATTTTGTGTAGAGTCAATAAAATTGTTCTTATAAAGAGTTTGTAGTTCATAAATACCGAGGGCATCTACCGCCTCGATGGCCTCCAAAGCGGCTGCCCAATCCCCCTGGTACAAGTGTGCTTTCGCGAGCAGTCCGTAGGCAGCGCCTTTTGTAGCTCTGCCAATGTCTCCGCCAGTGTAAGATACTTCAAGCACCAATACAGCTTCCGAGAGATCCTGCTCTATTTGGGCATAAATGGCTTCAACTGTAGATTTGGGTTTGTTTATTTCGCCCTCGTTTAATGGAGGATTCGTTTTTAGCGGTATTTCCCCGAAGATGTTCACCAAATTAAAATAAAAGTAAGCCCTCAAAAATTTGGCTTCTCCTAAAAGTCTGGCATTTAGCTCCGGATTCATTTCAATATCCTTACCATAATAAAGGAGGTAGTTTGCACGTGAAATGCCTTCATAATAGTGCTGCCACATCTTCTCCAGATATCCGTTGTTGTTGGAGTAATTGAATTCTTCCAGAAATTGGATATCGCTCTGATCTCCAGCTTGTCCACCTTTTACAGCGTCATCCGAAGCAACGTCACCAAAAACCCAGAGTGCGTTGTCTGTCGAAATGAAAGACACGATGTTATAAATGCCATTGACTGCCAGCAAAGCATGTGTATCAGTTTTATAAAAGGTTGCATTCGAGTATGTTCCTACGAGCTCTTCTTCCAGAAAATCTGCGCAGGCACCCGATAGGATTAAGCTGAAAACAAATATGATTCTGTTAAATTTTTTCATAATCTCCATATTTAAAAAGTAAGACTGATTCCTACGTTATAAGACTTGGCGGAGGGATAGGTCCCCCAATCCATCCCTACCGAACGGTCCCCTTCACCTCTGGCATTATCACTTGTTGTCATTTCAGGATCCATGCCCTGGAATTTCGTCAAAGTGAGCAGGTTTGTTCCTGATACATAGATCCGGAGTGCTGACAGGCCAAACCTTTCCAAGGTAGTAGGCGAAATATTATAGCCGATTTGAAGATTTTTGAGCCGGGTGTATGAACCATCTTCCAGGAACCGGGTAGAGTATCGGGTGTTGTTTCCCGATGCATCCCAGGAAGCTCTTGGAAATTCATTACTGGTGCCAGGGCCTGTCCAGTGATTGTCAAAATAGCGTTGGGTTACATTGAAGGCCCGGTAGAAACCTTCGATGTCTCTGTTTAAAACCGAGAAAACTTTCTGTCCGTAGGCACCCTGAAAAAATGCAGATAAGTCGAAATTCTTATACTGCAGAGAAATATTGAGGCCTGCGGTTAACTTTGGTATCGGACTGCCCACATGCACCCGGTCATCAGCATCAATAATGCCATTTTTATCATTGTCTTTGTACATTACATCTCCCGGAGAAATATTGCTGCCCTGGTAAGCGTGGGTAAATATTTCGCCTTCATCCTGAAAAACCCCTTCCATCTCATATAGAAAAAAGGATCCTATAGGGTGACCAACTTCTGTTCTTGTAATTCTATCTGACCCAATGGCTCCGCCTGTAATTGGAGCATCCACTTCCAGTACTTCGTTATAAAGCGATGCGCCATTTGCACTTACAGAATAGTTAAAATCGCCAATATTATTCGCATAGGACAACGCAATTTCAATACCCCGGTTTAAGATTTTCCCATTGTTTACCCATGGTGCCTCAGCGGCACCGGCAGAACTAGCAAGTGGTTGTTTTACCAGAAGGTCCTCAGTTGTCTTATTAAAATAATCTATCGAGAACATCAAAGAACCATCAAGTATTTCCAGATCTAACCCTGCATTGATCTGATTACTGGTTTCCCATTTTACCCTGCTGTTACCCAGATTCGACACGGCATAACCGTATCCCTCTGTGTTCCCAAAAGCATAGTTATAGTTAGGCCCTATTCTGTCGTTATAGGCATAATTTCCAATTTCCTGATTACCGATGGAACCGTAGCCTGCGCGCAGCAGTAATTTATTTACCAAACCGCTGTTCATAAGAAACGACTCTTTGTCAATTCGCCATCCCAGTGAGCCTGCATAAAAATTACCCCAGCGGTTGTCCGGGCCAAATCTTGAAGATCCATCTCTCCTGAGCGTTATAGAGGCCAGGTATTTCCCGTTTAAATCGTAATCAATTTTTCCAAAGAAAGACAAAAGACTATTGCCGGCGTCATTTTCACTTGTATTGCTCACGCCAAGACCGTTTCCCAGGTAAACAAGATTTTCATCCTGGTCCGGGAAGTCCCGTTCATTGGCTACCACCTCATAACTACCGACTCTTATTGCCTCGGTACCTAGCAGGAAATTAAAATTGTGCGTGCCGATTTCTTTAGCGTAAGTAAGAAAATTAGAGAAGGTAAAGGTTTGGAATCGATTGTTCCAAACGGTTAACTGATTGGGATCATTGATCCTGTTCCCAGAACCCCAATTTCTGTCAAATCTCCTTTGGTTCCTGTGGTTCATTTCAAGACCGAAATTCGAGGTGAATTTTAAATCCTCAGTCGGTTCAATTTCAAGAAACACCTTGCCAAAAAGCTGATTGTTGACGCTTTCATTATTATTGTAAGCAGTCAGTCCCACGGGGTTATAGCCATCGCCAAACAGATCGAAACGCTCTGGCCTGTCAGTGATGCCACCTTCGCTATCATAGATAGGAATTGCCGGAGTTCTGAAAAAGGCATATCGAACTACACTGCCCCCGTTTCCACCGGCCCCATCACCAGAACTTCCTATTAAATTAGTGGTGCCATTGGCTACGTTTAAATTCACCCCCGTTCTCAACCAATCTTTTAATTGTGAGCTAATATTGATTCTTGCGGACAAGCGCTGATAATCACTTCCTTTAATGATACCTTCCTGGTCAAAATAGTTGGCTGATATGAAATACCTTGTCTTATTTTCGCCTCCGGATATTGAGATGCTATGCGATTGCAGTATAGCGTCTCTCATGATAGCATCAATATAATCTACATCCGGCAATGTAGCCCGAAGCTCATCTGAAATAATAGAACGATGAAACAATGGATTGCTCTTGGTTGCATTGTCAGCCATGGCAGCTTCATTATAAATGGCTACATATTCGTCAGTACCCGCCATGTCGATCAACCTGCTTGCCTGCTGAATGCCTATCTGGCTTTCGATGCGAATTCTTGGCTTGTCTTGTGTTCCTGATTTAGTGGTGATGATTACCACTCCATTTCCTGCCCGAGCTCCGTATACTGCTGCTGCACTGGCATCTTTCAAAACTGATATGCTCTCAATATCATTGGCAGAAAAACCACTGATATCCATTGTCGGAATGCCGTCTACTACATATAATGGGTTATTGCCACTATTAATTGATCCCACCCCTCTTACCCTTACAGACACGCCCTCTCCCGGAGCACCTGTATTTTGGGAAACAACAACTCCGGGTGCCCGCCCCTGTAAAGCCTGGTCAACACTGGGGACAGGAAGCTTCATCAGACTTTCTGCAGAGATGGAACTTACCGCGCCGGTTACTTTTTCTCTTTCCTGCGTAGTATACCCTGTTACTATCACCTCAGAAAGCACCTTTAAATCTTCCTTCAAGAGGATATCAAAATCTGTCCTGTCACCGATCTGAACTTCGGTGATGGTAAAACCTATCTGCGAAAACACAAGGGTGGAGTCTTTGAACGAAGCTGGAACCTCCATTCTAAATTCGCCATTGACATCGGCTACCGTACCTACTGTGGAATTTTTAATGTATACACTGGTACCGATCAGTGCTTCATTATTGGCAGCATCCCGAACAGTTCCTTTGATAACGGTCTGTGCATAGGCACAAAGACTGGAAAATACGAGGAGAATCATTGTTGCAATTTTCTTTTCCATCTTGATTTCAGTTTAGTTTTGATTAACCTCTTCGTGCAAATAGGCTATAGTTTTTCCTTCTACAGAATATATTTTATCATCCTGGTTGATCGTACTGTTGGCAGGTAACACCACAATGAGCCTTGCATCATTTTTTGGAATGTCAAACGCTGTTTCCCCCTGTACATTCGTCGCCAGCTTTTTATAGCTAAGGGCGTCATACAAATCAACTGCCTGCTCTCCCTCGCTATAAAACTTAACTGATTTGGATGAATTATATGGATTGTAATACAGGTATGTGGGAAAATCATTTTTCTGATAAAAGTCCGTTGCATTGCAGTCTAATTGCAGGATTTTATCCACATTCGTTTTCTTAACAATGGCGCCAAAAATACCCGCCTGTCCTGAGCTGTAAAGACTGAACATAGAAACATTCGGCTGACCGTCAATCCATTTAGGACCATCGCCAAGGGCCACTGGAGTAACATTCTCTAGCCTTTCTTTTCCATAATCGTCGACTTTCCTGATACCTTCATAAGCAATCACATTTTTCGATATTTCTTTCTTTTCGGGGAGCCATTGATGCGCGTCGTCAATTTCGTAGGGATAACAAAGCCTGGCTGCATTGCTTACGTTCAGCATCCACTTACCTACCGCCGTCGCATAGCGCGCATCATATTTTACCATGGGCACAAGCGGCCAGGCCATTGCGAACGAGTTCATTAGAAATGCGTAACCGCCTCTGTCTGTGATGCTACCCTGCAGACCGTGCACGTCATAGTCGCCCCAACGCTCCGAAATAACACCCCAGCCTGTTCTTCCATCTTCGGCAGTACAGCCGTCGAAAGTCCATTCTATGATTTTGGTGACATCATATTCGGTACCATGTTCAGCATTCAATACCGCTGCCACATAAGCGCCATAGGGCATAAATATTTCATAGAACCTGCTTTCTTTTTGACTCATTAAGGCGTCCATCGACGATTTGGCGCCTTCTAAATAACGCCGGTCTCCAAACTTTTTATAGGCGCAATACAAAACATAGGCATGACCGGCTGCAGCATCCTGTTGAAAGGGAATATGATTTTTCATTCCTTTCATTTGATTGTAATCAAAATAGGAATAATCGTAATTTCCCGCTAAGATGGAGTCCGCTTTGTAGAATTGTTCCGCTATTATCCTTTGAAGACTATCAGCCTGCGGAACGCCGGGAAAAAGGTCACAAATACCATAAAACAGCACATTGGGATAAACATCATACCACCAATCCCGTCCGTAACCCCCACCTAGCATAGCCACTTCGGGATTCGTATTGTTCATCATGATATTCCAACCATTATCACTATTAAAGTAATTCTGGATCATTTTTACATAATTAAATCCATTCTGGTCTGTTTTGTCGATATCCACCAACCCCGCTCCCAGTATGGCTCCCAGGGAATTCACAGCTTCGTGAAATTCTTTGTAACCGTCTTTTCCCTGCCTCACGTCACCAA
>CAZHZR010000094.1:0-10658 GCA_964537095.1 uncultured Roseivirgaceae bacterium | reverse complement strand
TGGCCATTGTAACCTCCGCCTTCTACATGCCGGTACCCCACACCCAGACCTATAAAAATGTCCAGTGAGAATCCCTGGTCACCAGCATCCCGTGTAATTCTATTTCCCAGGATTACTGAATATTCATACTTTTGTCCGCCCTCCTTAATGGTCAGTAAGTCATTGAGGGTACTGTTCTGCTTGTTAAATGTATTTACTTTGTAGTCTATATCTGTGAACCTCACTTCATGTCCGAGATACATCATGCCAAAAGCTTTATCAGTCTGATAAAACTTTTGCTTGAACGCGACTGAAAAGCCTCGTTCATAGACCTCATCTACCTTTACAGAAGCATCGCTGCTAAAAAAAGGGCTTCGTAAAAGCGTGAATTGGAGCTCATAACCGAGTCTTTCCTGCATATAATATTCTGCTGAAACAGGAAGGTCTCCAAAAGGCATTGCGAGAGGGTTAGCGGAAAGTATAACACCCTTGAATTCATTCAATCTGCTTTGAAAATACCTTGACTTCCTGGTTTTGAATTTATAAGCTGGCTTTTCATAAGAAACGGTATCTGCATGCAAACCCAGGTTGGCTGTAAAGAGATCATCGAATTGAAAGCCGATATCCCCATAGACCGTATTGTAATATCCGGCAATTTCTCCATCAGGTTCAAACAGCGTCCATGTGCCTACCCTTCTATCGTTCTCGATTGTTCCTTCCATCTTCAGCTCTCCTGAAGGATAATACCCTTTAAACTCTCCCTTACCATCCTCAAAAACCGCCTCTCCTTCTAACGCGCCGCTTTCATAATAATACAGCCATTTTCCTTGTTTTACATCATCCATTACAAGCCCGGTATTTTTTAAAACTCCGCTCTCGTAATACTCACTGTACCTTCCTGTTCCTTTGTCGAATTCTCCCTCACCTCTCAAGCCTCCTCCACTGTAGTACAGCTTCCAGTATCCTTCCTTTTTATCGTCCAGAACGGTACCTTCCGATGAGAGCACGCCTGATTCGTCGTAGTATTTCCAATAGCCATTTTTTATGCCCTTGCTATAATTTCCTTCAGAGGCGAGTTTTCCATTTCGGTGATAAAAGATCCAACTACCGGACCTGCTACCTTCATCAAAATGGCCTTCGCCCATTTTAACACCATTCTCATAAAAGTAAGTCCATAAGCTGTCACTTTTCTCCTCCTTCTTAAAGCCTATTGCTCTGATGTTTCCACTCGGATAAAATTCATGGTAGAGTGCCTTATCTTCAACATATTTTGCCTGCGCCTTTAGTACCTCATCTTCCTGATAATATTTCCAAACGCCTGCTTTTTTCCCCCTTAAAAAGTCTCCTTCACTTTTTTTAAACCCGTTTTCGTAATAGAATGTCCAGGTACCGTCACGTTCGCCTCCGTGGATAGAACCGTGCATACTGGTTTTCCCATTTTCAAAATAATAGGCCCAAGTTCCTGCGGGTTCGTTATTCAGCATTTCGCCCTTCATTCTGAGGTTACCATTGAAATAATAGTAACTCCAGGTGCCAGCGGCCAGGCTGTTTTTGTAAAAACCCTGAGTCTCTTTTTGCCCCGTAGGGTAAAATGACTGATAAGGCCCGTTTAAAAGTTTGGGATCGCCTTTGTCTACATTATATATCTCCTTGATAAGCTTTTTTTCCTTATCAAAATAAGTCCTTACTTCAAAGTGCTGGGCCTCTGACAGGTGGTTTAAGAGCGTAAAGAAGAAGAAATATAGCAGGCTTTTTTGAAGCATGTCCCGAAATTAACGAATGTCTTCCGAATATTTTTGAAATACTTCCTTCATCACCCAGGAACGTCCCCGGTTATCAAGCTCGCTCCTGCTCCACAACTGTGGAAAAAATGATATTTTTTGAAAACGCGGAGGAAGGTATTTCTGCCAGTTTGTTCCGGAATTAGCATATTTTCCCTGTAATTTCTTTATCAATGCTACAGACTTTGGATCTAGTTCACTTTCATCCATCACGTTGTTTTTCAAAAGATAAAACACATAAGGTAAAAATCGATACCTTGCCTATGAAAACCCTACCAAACAAATTTACACATTTCGTGGATGGATTCTATTACATTTCTCTGCCATAAATTGTCTGGATTCAGCGCCGAGGAATACATTATTTGTGTAGATTTGAAATAACAAGCTTTACTCATTAAATAAGCAATTCCTATGTCAGCTACTAACCCAGAGAAAACCTCGAAGCCAACTTACAGCAAGAAATCTACAGACTTGTTTGAATCGCCTGACTTTTACAACATAGATGATTTATTGACTGATGAACATAAATTGATCAGATCCACCATCAGAGAATTCGTGAAAAGAGAGATTTCACCCAATATAGAAGACTGGGCGCAAAACGCATATTTTCCTTATGATATCGTGAGAAAATTCGGTGAGATCGGAGCCTTTGGCCCCACAATTCCTGAAGAATATGGAGGCGGTGGACTTGATTATATATCCTATGGTTTGATCATGCAGGAAATTGAGCGTGGAGATTCGGGGATGCGTTCAACGGCATCTGTTCAGGGATCTCTGGTGATGTACCCGATATACAAGTTTGGATCGGAGGAACAAAGGAAAAAATATCTGCCAAAACTGGCTTCTGGAGAATGGCTGGGATGCTTTGGGCTGACTGAGCCGGACTTTGGCTCCAATCCAGGTGGTTTAATTACGAACTTTAAAGACATGGGCGACCATTATCTGTTAAATGGCGCTAAAATGTGGATTTCAAATTCTCCAAAAGCAGATGTGGCTGTGGTGTGGGCAAAGAATGAAGCGGGGCGAATCCACGGGCTGATTGTAGAACGGGGAATGGAAGGTTTTTCCACACCTGAAACCCATGGAAAATGGTCTCTGAGGGCCAGCAGCACCGGCGAACTGGTGTTTGACAATGTAAAAGTACCCAAGGAAAATCTACTTCCGGGAAAAAACGGCCTCGGCGCTCCCATGAATTGCCTGGATTCTGCACGGTACGGTATCGCCTGGGGGGCAGTGGGAGCTGCCATGGATTGTTATGATGCTGCCAGAAGATATTCCATGGAAAGAATACAGTTTGACAAGCCTATAGGATCGTTCCAGCTTATTCAAAAGAAGCTTGCAGAAATGTTAACAGAAATCACCAAAGCGCAATTGCTGAACTGGAAGTTGGGCAAGATGATGAATGAGGGCAAAGCTACTACAACGCAAATCTCTTTGGCAAAACGCAATAATGTAGAAATTGCTTTAAAAATAGCCAGGGAAGCGCGTCAGATCCACGGTGGCATGGGCATTACCGGCGAATACCCCATGATGCGGCACATGATGAATCTGGAATCAGTAGTAACTTATGAAGGGACGCATGACATTCATTTGTTGATTTTAGGCAATGAAATTACCGGGATACCAGCGTTTGGGTAGTTTATAGTTCAGGGTTTAAAGTTCGAAGTCAGGGGTTCAGGGGTTCAGGGTTTAAGATCCTTTTAAATAAAGATTCAGAAGGTATTGAAATTCTTATATATGAGCTCGATAATCGGACAAAACCAAAATGTAAATGGAGAATATGTATACACTAATTCAAATCACTCATTTAAAGCCGTCTCTGCAAACAGTGGGCTAAAAGATGTATTAGTATTATACGAACAAAGAATTAAAGGAGTGTTTATCGCCCAAATAATATCAAATACTGGCAAGGGGGAAATATCTTTATACTCTTCTTTATAGGTAACGGTAAAAAATATAACAAAACACTCTAGTTTACACGAGGGGAGGTTGACCAAAAGAAAAAGATTATAATTGTCTCACACAAAAAATTGATTATGAAAAAGTACTTAGTGATTTTTGAAAAAGTTTCAACAGGATATAGTGCTTATGTGCCAGATCTTCCTGGTTGTGTGGCCACTGGCTCTAATAAGGAAGGCTGCGAAAAGAATATATACGAAGCTATCCAGTTCCACCTGGAGGGATTAAAGGAAGAAGGAATTGATTTTCCTCAAAGCTCCAGCGAAGCGGAAGTTATGGTTTTTTCTTAACAATTGACTTTTGCACAAACTGCCGACTATTTAAATTAAGATAGTAAGATGAAAGCAAAGGAAATAATTAGGCTTATTGAAAAAGACGGCTGGTATATCGTTAGACAAAAAGGAAGCCACAGGCAATTTAAACATCCATCAAAAAAAGGTTTAGTCACTGTTTCAGTGCATCGTCTCTCGGATGATATTGCCCCCGGAACAGAAACCAGTATCTTAAAACAAGCTGGTTTGAAGTGAGGAAAAAAAATTCATACAGAACGCTTATCTTCTCACAGAATGATGATTGAATCTGAAATGAACAAAACAAGGGCATCGACGGTTTCTCCCGAAAATATTTTGCATTTTCTTCTGCTGGAAATTAATCTCGCACGTAAGCTTTAACAGTCAGTACCTTTACATGCTGGGTCGGATCGTTTGTAAATACACTGATCAACTTTTGTTGCGTACCCGTGGTGGGTGTTATCTTAAATTCCACTGCAATTTTTGCTGAATCTCCGGGAGCAATACTGGATTTATCAAAGCGGACTGCTATACAATCGCAGTTGGGGCGTACTTCTTCTATCGAAAGCGGTTCCTTTCCATTATTAAACACAGTAAAGTCTGTTTTTAGAAGCTCACTGAAACCCACATTTCCAAAATCCTGAATGGTTTTATCTACAGCCATTTTCGGCAGCAAGCCTAACTTCGATTTTTCGATGGCTTCAAAATGACCTAAAACAGTGGCGAAGACATCAAACTGCTTTACAGAGTCTTCCAATTCATAGGTGTACAAAACAATGTTATCGGAATTGTAACCTAACTTTGTGAGTTTGGCATCATAAGTTACATTTATCATACCGACCTGCCCTGGGTTAATTGCCTGAGGTTCAAATGAAATATCTATATGCTGAGGGCCGAGATGGTCACCTGTAAAGGCGATGATCTGATCACTATTATTGAATGCCTCAATGCTTTGTGTTACCGGACCTGCATTGGTGATGTTGCCAAATTGCAGTGATTTTTTTCTAAACTGAAGTCCCCCTACTTTTAAAGGGTACTGAAGAGATAAATCGCCAGGTTTGGGCATTACCATACCATCGATGGACAACACACTTACGGGCTGATTACCGGTAGAAGTTACGGTTACTGTTTTATTGAAAGTACCTGGTCGGTTGGTAGGATCGAATGCTACCTGTATGATCCCGGAGCCATTAGGCATAATGCTGTCTGTGGTCCAGGTGGGGACGGTACAGCCGCAGGATGCTTGCACATCGAGAATAACGAGCGGATCCTTTCCTTTGTTTGTAAACTCAAAATCGATTTTCACTTCCCCTTGATGCTCCTCAATTTTACCAAAATCGTGGCCGGATTTTGCAAAGTAGATCAGTGATTCATTTTTCGCTTCAATTTTCTCAAGTTGTGCGTTTTCAGGTTGCCCGGTGACCGCAATAGGAAAGAGAGAAAGCATGTAAAATACGAAAGCAATTTTTTGCATTACAAAATGGTTATATTAAAGGTGTGTCGTGTATTCTTGTCTAACGGACAAGCCTTGTACGCTCAATTTATCCAGCTGTAAATTGACGAATTAAGCGCTGAACAAACAACTGCATTTCGGTTCAATTATTACACACTCTGATTTTATTATTATATTGCAACGCAAAAAAGACTAGCCTCTTCAAAACTACAATTATTTATGGCAAGAATTCTCACAGGAATACAAAGCTCGGGTAAACCTCATCTTGGAAACATTTTAGGCGCAATTATTCCTGCTATTAAACTTTCCAGAATAGCGGCGAATGATTCCCTGTTTTTTATAGCCGACCTGCATTCGCTCACCACCATAAAAGATGCAGAGATCAGAATTGCGAACGTAAATTCTGTTGCAGCCGCATGGCTGGCTTTTGGCTTCGACACAGAAAAAAACCTCTTTTACAGGCAGTCACGCATCCCGGAAGTTTGTGAGTTGAACTGGTATTTGAATTGCTTCACTCCCTACCCTATGCTGACCAACGCCCACTCTTTTAAAGATAAATCAGATAGGTTGGCGGATATCAATGCGGGTCTGTTTACGTACCCGGTGTTGATGGCTGCGGATATCTTACTTTACGATGCGGATTTTATTCCTGTAGGAAAAGATCAGCTGCAACATGTAGAGATAACGAGGGATATTGCCAGCAGTTTCAACCATAAATTTGGTGAGACATTTGTGATTCCCGAGGCTAAAATTGATGAAAGCATCATGACTATTCCGGGAACGGATGGTCAGAAGATGAGCAAGTCTTATAATAATTTCATTGATATTTTTCTTCCTGACAAGGCATTGCGAAAGGTAGTGATGTCAATAGTGACTGACAGCACGCCCCTTGAAGAGCCTAAGAACACGGATACCTGTAATGTCTTTGGTCTTTTCAGGCTACTGGCCTCTCCCCAACAAATTGAGGAAATGCGAAAAAATTATGAAGGTGGCAATTATGGCTATGGTCATGCAAAACAAGCCTTGTATGAGGTGATCGTCAAAAAATTTGAAGAGGAAAGAAAGGTCTACAACTACTATATGGAAAACCCCGATGAGCTCAATAAAAAGCTGGAAGCAGGGGAAGAAAAAGCGAGATTAATAGCGAGAAGAACGCTGGAGAAAGTCAGAAAAAAACTGGGTTACTAGGAGGTTCGCAGTGTTGGGACAAAAAAAGCAGATCGTTCAATATTGCAGTAGCAGATAATCTGCCTGCTGCAATATTGAAAACCTATATCACTTAATCCCGGAGGGAAATAATGTTTTTCTACAATTATTCTGCCTTCCAAACAACTTGCTGGCCTTTGTTATTTATATTTAAAATCAGGCGAGTAGGTCCAGGAACCAACACTAATTTACACAGCGTGTCAGGGTAATCATCCACCTCCACGATCACACCCTCATTGATATCTACATCATACTGGATGGTACCTTCCCCATTCTTTCCTTTCCTTGCATATTTATTGGCAAGATAAGCAATGGGTAATAAAACATCAGTGTCGGGACAGTATTCATCATGCACGTCATTTAGTCCATCTTCAATAAAATCACCGTAATTTTCCAGAAAATCATCTTCCAGATCATGAAGTTCCTCCTCTATCGTATCGTAATTCTCGTCGCTATAATCCAACACACTCAGTTTGTTCTTCATCTCCACCAATGCGGCCAACTCACGATCTAATGCTTTTATATCCATTCTAAAATTTTATTTTAAACACAAAGCTGCCTACTCTGTTTTATACTTCCAAGAAAATTAACACATTTTCGGAAAATGTGTTTAAAATTTGCTGATATAGGTCAGTCTGGTATCCGGAAAATAATTAGGGTTGTTTGAACATATCGAGATTAACATGGAACATGATTTTTTACCACTGCAAGGCACGGATTTTATTGAATTTTATGTTGGCAATGCCAAGCAGGCCGCGATCTTTTATCAGGCTACTTTCGGATTTGAGTTAAGAGCATATGCAGGGCCGGAAACAGGATTAAAAGATCGGGTATCGTATATGGTACAGCAGGGGAATATCAGGCTTGTGCTAACAGGCGCTTTGAAGGAGGATTCTCCCGTTGCCAGGCATGTTCAAATGCATGGAGATGGCGTGAAAGTACTGGGACTTTTGGTAGCTGACGCCCAAGATGCCTACAACCAAACCTTAAAGCGGGGTGCGGTATCCGTAGCCGAACCGCAGGTATTGGAAGATGAACATGGTATGGTTACACTCTCTTCTATACAGACTTATGGTGAGACTATTCATACTTTTGTAGAAAGAACACATTACAGAGGGCCTTTTCTTCCAGGCTATGTCCCGAAATCCAGCACCTTAAAAACTACTTCCCTGGGACTAAAGCATGTAGACCATTGCGTCGGCAATGTAGGCTGGGGAGAAATGAATAAGTGGGTAAAGTTTTACGAAGATGTAATGGGCTTTAAGCTCCTGATCACATTTGATGACAATGATATCAGCACAGAATACACGGCCCTCATGTCTAAAGTTGTCTCTAATGGCAACGGCTACGTAAAATTTCCCATCAATGAGCCTGCGACAGGCAAAAAGAAGTCGCAGATAGAGGAATTTATAGAATATTATAACGGAGCAGGCGTACAACATATCGCCATTGCTACCGATGATATAATTTTTACAGTAGGAGAACTTAGAAACAGAGGCATAGAATTTTTACAGGTGCCGGATACCTACTATGCGAATTTGGCTGACCGTGTGGGGCAGATAGACGAATCAGTGAAGATACTTCAGGATCTTAACATTCTGGTAGACCGCGACGAGGAAGGATATTTGCTACAGATCTTCACAAAACCAGTAGTAGATCGTCCCACGGTGTTTTATGAAATCATTCAACGAAAAGGAGCCAAATCCTTTGGGAAGGGAAACTTCAAAGCGCTTTTTGAAGCTATCGAGCGAGAGCAGCAATTGAGAGGCACCTTATAACAGCCTTTTTATTCACAGTAGATTTCCCTTCAGGGAATTGCAGTACAATTCATTTTCCTTATTTTCGAAACTTGTAATAGAACGTCATTAAAAATAATGCTATTATTGTTGCGTGCTTCAGTACGCAGAACTATAATTTTACAACACAAACCATTTTAGATTAAAAGATAGAAAATACGATGGATCAAGCAATACGAGAGAAAGCCCAAAAGTGGGTAGACAGCAATATAGATGAGAACACCAAGAATGAAATAAATGCTTTGCTGGACTCTGACAATGGCGATTTGGTGGAAGCCTTTTATAAAGACCTGGAGTTTGGTACGGGCGGATTGCGAGGCATTATGGGAGTGGGATCAAACAGGATCAACAAGTATACGATAGGAATGGCCACCCAAGGCTTGTCAAACTATTTGCTCAAGACGTATCCTAATCAAAAAATTAGTGTTGCTATAGCGTGCGACAACAGAAATAACAGTCAGTTTTTCGGAGAAATTACTGCCGATGTATTTTCTGCAAACGGCATTAAAGTGTATTTCTTCGACAGCCTAAGGCCGACCCCGGAGCTTTCTTTTGCCATCAGACATTTTGGCTGCCAGAGCGGCGTTGTCATTACAGCTTCGCACAACCCCAAGGAATACAATGGCTATAAAGCATACTGGAACGATGGCGCCCAAATTACCCCTCCTCATGATAAAAATGTAATCAAGGAGGTAGAAAAAATTCAGAGTATCAATGATGTGAACTTTGAAAGAAATGAAAGCCTTATCCAGGTGATCGGGGAGGAAATAGATGAATTATACCTGAAAGCGATTTTGAAACTTGGGGTTTCAAAAGATGCAGTAGCCAGGCAAAAAGATCTGGGGATTGTTTTTTCACCTATCCATGGCACCGGATACAAGCTGGTCCCGGCTGTATTGAAAAGGATGGGCTTCACAAATGTACATTCAGTGGCTGAACAAACCATTCCCGATGGCAACTTTCCAACTGTGGTTTATCCAAACCCTGAGGAAGCAGATGCTTTGAATATGGCATTGGAAGAAGCAAAGAAAATAGATGCCGATTTGGTAATGGCCACTGACCCGGATGCTGACCGCGTTGGTATTGCCGTTAAAAATCTTCATGGTAATTTTCAGTTGCTGAATGGCAATCAAACAGCCAGTCTGTTGATATACTACTTGTTGAAAAGATGGCAGGAAAACAAAAAATTGACCGGGAAGCAATACATCGTTAAAACCATTGTAACCACAGAACTTATAGACAGCATTGCGAAGAAGTTTTATGTAGACTGTTACAATACGCTTACAGGATTTAAATTTATAGCTTCGATCATTCGCAAGCTGGAAGGGGAAAAAGAATTTATAGCAGGCGGCGAAGAAAGCTATGGTTATTTGATCAGTGACTTTGTTAGAGATAAGGACGCAATTGCTTCATGTGCGATTATTGCTGAAATGGTGGCATATGCGAAAGACCAGGGAAAATCTTTGTTTGAGATGCTGATTGATATTTACCAGGAATTTGGTTTCTACAAAGAACACCTGGTGAACATTACTAAAAAAGGAAAAAGTGGCGCTGAAGAGATTCAGAAAATGATGTTTGACCTGCGTAACAATCCTCCAGCAAGGATTAACAATTCCAGAGTGGTACGCGTGCTGGATTATGAAACAGGCATAGCTACCCAAAAGTTAAGCGGAGAAGAAACGACCATAGACCTGCCAAAATCTAATGTACTCCAATTCGTTCTGGAAGATGGGACGAAAATTTCCGCAAGACCTTCGGGAACCGAGCCTAAAATTAAATTCTACATCAGTGTGAATGAGAAGTTGTTGAGAGTAGAAGATTATGACAGCATCAATCTGCAACTGGACGCCAGAATTAAGGCCATTGCCGCAGAGTTGAGCCTGTAATTGCCTGGCTGAATATTGACTACCGCTTTACCAAACCTCCAAAGGTTTGGTAAAGCTTACCTACAAAAGACCGAGCCTACCACGGCTGGTAACCCTGCGAAAATCTACGCAGTTCAAGCGGACAAGACCTCTTTACACTGTCTACGGCTTGCCTGCTTAGGTTTACCAAACTAGAAAAAAGTTTAGTAAACCGCTGCTGCTTCCGGGTGTACGCTCCAAACAGCTAGGAAAGCCTGCGACAAGACCGAACAGTAAGCTCCTATCTCATTTGGAGTAACAACTAAACTTCCTATTATCATGAGGAAAAT
>CAZHZR010000093.1:0-10690 GCA_964537095.1 uncultured Roseivirgaceae bacterium | reverse complement strand
ACTTCGTAGGCCTCTCTTACAAGATCATATCCGCCAAATGCGCAGGCCATCATCAATAGTGTAGATTCCGGCAGGTGAAAATTGGTCACCATCGCATTACATATTTTAAATTCAAAAGGAGGAAAAATAAACTTATCCGTCCAGCCCTGGTTGGGCTTTAGTCTTCCACCTGCAGAAACGGAAGATTCTAGTGAACGCATAGCAGTGGTGCCTACCGCACAAACTCTCTTTTTGTTGTCCAATGCTTTGTTAACAATCGATGCTGTTTCTTCGGGAACCTGGAAGTTTTCCGAATCCATCTTGTGTTTCGTTAGATCTTCCACGTCCACAGCTCTAAACGTGCCTAATCCGATATGCAGGGTTATTGAGGCAATGTCTACACCTTTTATCTCCAATCGCTTCATAACCTGGCGTGTAAAATGCAATCCGGCTGTGGGTGCTGAAACAGCTCCAACATTTTTTGCATATATAGTCTGAAACCGCTCCCGGTCAGCCAATTCTGCTTTTCTTTTAATTTGCTTGGGCAAGGGAGTTTCCCCAAGTGAGTCTATTGCTTTGTAAAAATCTTCATCAGTGCCGTCGTATAGAAAACGGATTGTTCGCCCTCTTGATGTTGTGTTGTCAATTACTTCGGCCACCAAATCGCCATCACCAAAATACAATTTATTGCCTACTCTTATTTTTCGGGCAGGGTCTACCAATACATCCCAAAGGTGCATTTCTTTGTTTAATTCACGCAATAAAAAAACCTCAATTTTTGCCCCTGTCTTTTCCTTATTTCCATAAAGCCGTGCAGGAAAAACTTTGGTGTCATTATTGACCATCACGTCGCCCTCATCAAAATAATCAACAATATCTTTGAAAATTTTATGCTCTATTTTACCATCTTTGCGATGTAAAACCATTAAGCGCGACTCATCCCTGTTTTCTACCGGATGTAAAGCTAATAGACCGGAAGGCAAATCAAACTTGAACTCTGATAATTTCATTTGTTATATTGTTTTCAATTGGCATGCAGCTAGCCCTGACAGTTTCAGGAGATTATAACGCTGAGTTTTTCCTTCGCATTTAAAAGATAAAATTGTTTGCACGATATCTTTATGATCAGAAGATTTTAACTCACAAAATATATATCGCTGTTGACATTTTTTGTTAGTTAAAATTAATTTGCAAACTTAACGAATTGTTTCAAATATTATTAATTTTAGCTGAAATAGTTTAATGTTGTTAAATTAAAACAGATTAACTAGTGTGAAAATACTCCGTCAAATTTTTGAAAGTTTTAGGTTTGCAGCAAATGCCCTGAAGGGAAACCTGATGCGGACTACGCTTTCTCTCCTGGGGGTCACTATCGGGATTTTTTCTATCATTGCCGTATTTACGTTGGTAGACTCTTTGGAAAAGAGTATTAAAGAAAGCTTTTCTTTCTTAGGTGCGAATGTGATTTATGTTGAGAAATGGCCATATGGGCTGGGAGGAGAGTATCCATGGTGGAAATACATGAAACGTCCGCCTGTGAATTACAACGAATTCGACTTTCTGCAGACTAATCTTAAAAACCAGGATGGAGTGGCCATTTTTGCCCAAAAGGGCGGAACACTCATCAAGAGAGAAAATAATAGCATTAGCAATGCCGGAGTTCTGGGGGTAACGCTTGACTACAACCGGGTGTTTGAAATGGACATCGTTGAAGGGAGGTATTTTACAGAGCAGGAGGCGGATAATGGACGTAATGTGGCAATCATCGGAGCCGATATAGCCGAAGCGCTGTTTCCTTTCGGGAGCCCGCTGGGCAAAGAAGTTAAGATCAGAGGTTTAAAGTTCATAGTTATAGGCGTTATGAAGCGGGAAGGCGAAAGTATGCTGGGAATGCCGAGTAGTGATAATACCTGCTTTATCCCATATAAAGGGTTTCAGAAGCTTTACTACACGGGTGGAATGTTTGGGATAAATTCCAGAATTGCCATAAAAGGGTATGAAGAAGATACAGGGTTGGAAGCGCTGGAAAATGAATTGACGGGATTAATGAGGGCCAAACGGGGCCTTAAGCCTCTTGAAGAGGAAGATTTTTCCTTGAATAAGCCCGAATCGATAGCAAATTTCTTAACTGAAATATTCAATGTAATAACTTTCGCAGGTTGGTTGATTGGCGGATTCTCCATATTGGTAGGAGGGTTTGGAATAGCCAACATTATGTTCGTTTCAGTGAAAGAAAGAACGCATATTATCGGAATTCAGAAGTCGATTGGCGCGAAGAGCTATTTTATTTTGTTACAGTTTTTATTTGAAGCTATTTTTTTGAGCGTAATCGGGGGTGCTGTAGGTATCTTACTCGTATATTTTCTCACCTTTATTTCTTTGGGGAGTTTTGAAATCATATTATCTGTAAAAAATATTCTGATTGGTTTGGGAGTGGCTTCTGCCATAGGTACATTGGCAGGCGTAGTGCCCGCGGGCATAGCGGCAAAGTTAGATCCTGTAATAGCAATAAGAACCCAGTAGGCAGACGATAGTTGCTAGATAGTAGGCAAGACGGTAGGCAATAGGCAAAGTCCAAAGGAAAAGCAAAACACGTCTTTTGTGGCAAAGCTGATAGGAATTGGAAGCGGTTGTAGGCCAAAAAGCTAGCACCTTCAGCCAAAATTCAACAACAAAAAAAGGCAAGGTATTCAGCCTTGCCTCAATCTGTATTGTTGTTAATAATTGGCTACACCTGAGCAGCTGGAATTGGTTTTTCCAGATCTTCTCCTTTTATTTTTGCTTTTATTTTTGCTTCAATTTCGTCCATCAATTCAGGATTGTCTTCGAATATCTTCTTAACGGCATCCCTTCCCTGTCCCAGTTTGTTGCCATCATAGGAAAACCAGGAGCCTGCTTTGTTCACGATATTCAACTCAACTCCAAGGTCAATGATTTCTCCAACTTTAGAGATCCCCTGTCCATACATAATGTCGAACTCTACCACTTTAAAGGGGGGAGCTACTTTATTTTTTACAACTTTTACCCTGGTGCGGTTTCCAAGAATATTGTCTGCTGATTCTTTGATCTGTCCGATCCTACGGATGTCCAATCTTACCGATGCATAGAATTTCAGTGCATTACCACCAGTGGTGGTTTCAGGATTGCCAAACATGACGCCGATTTTTTCCCTCAGCTGGTTGATAAAGATACACGCGCACCCGGTTTTATTAATTGTGCCGGTGAGTTTCCTCAAGGCCTGCGACATCAATCTTGCCTGAAGCCCCATTTTGCTGTCCCCCATTTCGCCTTCCAGTTCACTCTTCGGAACCAGGGCGGCTACAGAATCTATTACTATAATATCAATCGCTCCCGATCGGATCAAATGTTCAGCAATTTCAAGCGCCTGCTCCCCGTTATCGGGCTGAGATATCAGGAGGTTTTCAGTATCGATACCTAATTTTTCAGCATAAACTTTGTCAAAGGCATGCTCGGCATCGATAAAAGCTGCAAGGCCACCTTTTTTTTGAGCCTCTGCAATGCAATGCATTGACAGGGTAGTCTTTCCGGATGATTCCGGCCCGTAAATTTCAATTACTCTTCCCTTGGGTATTCCTCCTACCCCAAGCGCAATGTCCAACCCAAGTGAACCGGTGGAAATAGAAGGCACGTCCATAACCTTTTCATCACTCAACTTCATTACCGCGCCTTTCCCATAAGTCTTTTCCAGCTTATCTATGGTCAACTGTAATGCTTTTAATTTTTCTTTATTATCACTCATATATTTATTGGCTTGTTGTATTAGTTTTTAATACCTTATTTTTAAACGTTTAATGCTGTAGCTGAATGTGGCGTGGAGATAGTTTTATTACAATGAAACTTATTTAAAACGTCTTACCCGTCATATTTATCATTAGAAAGCTGGTGAAATACAAACTGTGAAGATACAATTAAACCATTCAAATCCCAACTTTTAGAGTGAGAAGTAAACCGGGCTTTTAAATATATTATAAAAATTTTATGTTCAATCATTCCACTTTATATTGCAACGGAAGAATCCTACTATGAACAGAAAAGTATTGTTGCTGCTGTATGCATTTATTTTATCAACGGACGGCTTTTCGCAACTGAACAACCATCTTTTTGAGGACAGAAAAGAAATCATCCCTGGCCGAAAAGACCAAGTACACCTCGGAGTCGGGATATTGGGTTTTTCCAAAAACAATGAATATTTCAACAAAATTGCAGATGGATATACGCTTTTTGGGTACCAGTTGTATCCTTCGCTGACCTACTATCCTGCAGAAAATGTAAGAGTGGATGCAGGAGTGTTTCTGCAAAAAGACTTTGGAAATGGCGGGTTTGAAGTTATTGCACCTACTTTATCTATAAAGGTGAAACGGGGCGATTTGAATATAATCTTTGGCAATTTAGATGGAAGTTTAAATCACAGACTGATAGAACCTTTGTATGACTTCGAAAGGGTATTAAACGATCGGCTCGAGACTGGTTTACAGGCAGTGATAGAGAAGGAGAATTTATTTTTGGATGCATGGATTAACTGGGAAACCATGATCTATCCGGGTGATTCCCTGCAAGAAGAAGTTTCCGGTGGAATTTCCTTCGATTATCGCATCATGGAGAAAAATCATTTTCAGATCTCATTGCCGTTTCAAACAGTCTTGTACCATCAGGGAGGCCAGATTGATGCGTCAGATGCCCCTTTAACCTCTTTAATGAACAATGCTGTGGGACTAGGGTTGAAATATACGTTGAAAGATAACCAGATACTTAAATCTCTGAACTCAAAAAATTATTTTGTGTATTACACAGACTTTTCATTCGAGAAACAGCAGCCTTTTGACAATGGTAGCGGGTTGTATTTGAACTTAAACCTTGAATTTAAATGGTTTAATTTGCTCACCAGCTATTGGCAGGGAAATGAATTTATCAGCATCAAGGGTACTCCACTGTACCAGTCAGTCTCGCACAGTTTTAAGAATCCGGGTTATTCAGAGGAGAAGCGGCAGTTGGTGATCTTCAGATTGATGCACGATTTGAAGATTTTGGAGAATTTGTATTTTAGTACCCGTGTGGAACCCTTTATTGACCTTCAGAACAATAGCTTTGAGTTCTCTCATGGCTTTTACATAAACTTCAGACCTGATTTCTTTCTTTTCAAAACAAGCAGGGTAGGCAATGATTAAAAAAGCGCTGGGATTTCTTCTCCTTTTTATCTTATGTATTTCCTTGTGGCAATATGAGTTAGTGGTATATGGCTTGGCGCAGGCCAGAGGGCAGGTGCACATCCTGTCAAACGCCCGAACAGTTCTTGAGGTAATGAGTGACCCTAATACACCTGATTCCATCGTCGAAAAACTAAAGCTGATACAACAGGTTAAAGCATATGCTGTAGATTCTCTCGGGATTAATGATTCTGACAACTATACAACCATATATGATCAGAAAGGAAAGCCCTCGCTTTGGGTAGTTACTGCAGCAAAACCATTTGCGCTGGAGCCCGTGGAATGGAAATTTCCTATAATAGGAAGCTTTCCCTATAAAGGATTTTTTGAATACGAAATGGCATTAAAGGAGAAGGCCAGGTTAGATGCTGATAGTCTGGATACCAATATAGGCGTGGTGGGAGGTTGGTCCACATTGGGATGGTTTAAAGATCCTATTTTATCCAATATGCTGCTAAGAAGTAAAGGAAATTTGACAGACTTAATTATTCATGAACTTACACATGGAACATTATTTGTAAAAGACAGTGTTGAATTTAATGAAAATCTGGCCACTTTTATCGGAAAGACAGGAGCCAGACGCTTTTTAAAGCAGTTTTATGGGGAGAGCTCTGAAGAATATATCCAATACGAATTAGAGTCTATAGATTCTGAAAAATTCACCAGTCATATATTAAGAGGAACAGATGCGCTTGACAGCCTCTATAAGGCATTTGCAGATGATACTTATGAAGTGAAACTGAAGAAGAAAGAAGCGTTAATTGGTAAAATAATGAAGACTACTGATACGATATCTTTCAATAATCCAATGAAATACGAAGATATACTCAAGTACGTGCTTCCCAACAATGCTTACTTTTTGTCGTTTGTCCGCTACAGGGCCAAGCTGGATAATTTTGAAGATGAGTTGGAAAACCAGTTTAATGATGATTTGAAGGCTTATTTGGAATACCTCAAAGAGAAGTACCCCAGTCTTTAGTTTATTGGTACGCAATTTGATTAATTGATTATTGCCTATGAAAAACAACCTCATTTATGTAGCCATCTTATTGCTCCTTTCTGCGTTTATAACTCAGGATAGTGCTATAAGATCAATTACAAATAATAGTTTCACAACCGGAGAGGAGCTAAAATATCGGGTCCATTATGGATTTATAAATGCCGGTATAGCCACTATGAAAATCGACGATAAGATCCATATGATTAATGGAAGGCCAAGTTATAAGGTGGATGTCTTTGGAAGATCAACCGGAGTGTTTGATGTTTTTACCAAAATCCGTGATAACTGGGGTTCATACATCGACACAACTGCAATTCTTCCTTTAAAAGCATATAGAAATATAGAGGAAGGGAAATATAGGAAATATGAAATCATGGAGTTTGACCAGAAGAAAAATAGCGTAGAAATGTCATGGCTGGACAAAAATACCAGGAAAGTAAAAGAAAGAAAGACATTCCAAACCCCTCAGGAAGTGCTGGATATTGTAAGTGGGTACTATTTTATGCGCACATTAGACTACTCCAAGTATAAAAAAGGCGATATCATCTCGTTGGATGCTTTTTTTGATGAAGAAGTTTATGACTTTAAGATTCAGTACTCAGGAAAAGAAACATTATCTACTGCGGTAGGAAAAATAAATGCTATAGTTCTGACACCTGTAATACCGAGCAATAAGCTGTTTGATGGAGAAAACTCCATTAGTGTTTGGATTTCTGATGATGCCAATAAAATTCCTTTGAAGATCAAGGCAAGCATGTTTGTAGGAGCTGTTGAGATTGATATAATGAGCTATAAAAACTCCAGAAATTAAGTTTTTCTAATATTATCAAATTGTTACCTTCTTTCTAATGATTCTTTTTATTTCTAATTTTATGCTTTAATTTAATCATTAGGCATATAGAAAAGGAAACGTTCGGGTAATGATTAATCGTCAGCAAGGACTTAAAAGCTCCTACACGATTTGAGTATAGGTAATTTTTATACTACGTCAGTCCTTTTCTAAAAACTTCTTCGTTGTGGAAGCATCACTGGAAAATCAAATAAGCAAATCAATGGCTGTTAAAAAGACTTTTAAAGTTCTTGTTGTAGATGATGAGCCTGATATTCTTGAACTTCTGGATTACAACCTTAGCAAAGAAGGTTATGTAGTAAAAACCGCGGGAGAAGGAAGAAAGGGTGTAGAGATGGCGAAACAATTTGTTCCCGATCTGATACTCTTAGACATCATGATGCCCCATCAGGATGGCGTAGAAACTTGTCGGCAATTGAGAGAAATATCAGATTTAAGCCACACATTTATCATTTTTTTGACAGCAAGAGCAGAAGAGTATTCTGAAATCGCCGCATTTGATGTGGGCGCTGATGATTATATTACCAAGCCTATCAAACCAAGAGCTTTGATGAGCAGGATAAACGCCGTTTTTAGAAGAGACCTCAAAAAGAAAGTTGAAACGAATAATATTGTAGTTGGTGATCTGCTCATCGACAGGGTAAGCTATACTGTAAAAATAAAAGGGGTGGATGTTTCCCTGCCCAAAAAAGAGTTTGAATTGTTGTATTTTCTCGCACAAAATCCTAATAAAGTCTTCGGAAGGGATGATCTGCTGCAGAATATTTGGGGATCAGATGTTTATGTATTGGCTAGAACAGTGGATGTACACATCAGAAAAGTGAGAGAAAAAATTGGAGAAGGATATATTACTACCGTCAAAGGTGTGGGTTATAAGTTTGACTGGGAGTAAATTAGTATAAATAAACATCGTACTTAAGGCGTGGTGCATATCTTTACCTATGGAAAAGACTGTTTTCTTCAATTCAAGAGGAGTTGCACTTTTACTCGCGGTTTCCATTGCTACCGTTACCACCGCCTTTCTCTCTTTAATGGATGTCTCGCGCGCTGCCTTACTGGTCGCGTTTATTCTTGCATTCTCCTCCTCCTATTTACTTATTAATATAGTCCTGGAATTTTTGATTTTTAAAGAAATCAGTAAAATTTACGGTGTGTTAAATAAGCTTAAGAAAAAGGATCTTTCCGCTATCATCTCCGAAAAGAAGTCTGTGTTGAATCCGCTAAAGGGTTTAAATCAGGAAATTTTTACCTATGCTACGCTTAAACAAAGAGAAATCGATGACTTGAAGAAAATGGCTGCCTTCCGAAGGGAGTTTCTAGCCGACGTTTCCCATGAGTTAAAAACCCCCATTTTTGCTGCACAGGGTTATGTTCATACCTTGTTAGACGGTGCTATGGAAGATGAAAACGTGCGAGACAAGTTCCTTGAAAAAGCTGCAAGAAGTCTCGACGGCCTGGACATGCTTGTGCAGGATCTGCTGACTCTCTCCCAAATGGAAACAGGGCAGATTACAATGCATAAGGAGACTTTTGATATCTGTAGACTTACCAGGGAGATTTTTGATCAGATAGAAGGAAAAGCTTTGAAGAGGGATATTCAAATTGGTTTTGCTGAAAATTGTAAAAAGACAGTTTATGTCTATGCAGATCCCCAAAGAATTAATCAGGTAATGACCAATCTGATTTCGAATGCCATTAAATATACGCAGGATCAGGGAGTTGTTACCGTGAACCTTGAAAAGCAAAAGGGAGATGTTATAGTGACTGTAAAAGACAATGGACCTGGTATTCCCTCTGAACATATCCACAGAATATTTGAAAGGTTCTACAGGGTGGAGAAGAGCCGCTCTAAAGACAAAGGAGGCACAGGGCTTGGACTGGCCATAGTGAAACATATCTTAGAAGCACATCATGCAAAAATAAAAGTCCAAAGCGAAGTGGGTAAAGGATCTGCTTTTAGTTTTAAACTACCTAAGGGAAAAAAGCCTTCCGCGTAACGTAGAAGCTCTTCGTTGCATTTTACTTTTCGTCTGTTTTCTGCCGCTTTGAAAATCACCGCTTTAAAAGCCTTCCCTTTTTAATTACTTTAGTACTTTTGCAGGGATGAATAAATTTACGTTTAAAGATCTGATCCTTTTTGAAGATGAGGATTTTATTGTTATCAACAAGCCTTCGGGAATTGCTTCTCTTGACGACAGGAGTTTTGCAAGTGCTACCAATATTCTTGAGATGGCGAGAGGATATCATGAGGCTGCTCAACTTTGCCATCGGCTAGACAAGGATACCACAGGGGCGCTTGCCATAGCAAAAAATCCAGAAGCATACCGCTCTTTGGCAATGCAGTTCGAAGCCCGAACAGTCAAGAAGACTTATCATGCAGTGTCAGACGGTATCCATGACTTCAAAGATCAGGTTATAGACCTTCCCATTCTCACACTTGCAAAAGGTGCTGTGCGAATAGACAGATCCAAAGGGAAATCTGCACAAACAAAAATCAGGACTCTGAAAGCCTATAAATTTCATACCTTGGTAGAGTGCCAGCCGTTTACCGGAAGGATGCATCAAATCAGGATCCATCTATCTGCTGTTGGGGCACCGATCGTTTATGATGAACAATACGGAGGCAAAGTACTTTTTTTATCTACTATTAAACGGAAGTTTAATTTGAAGAGGGAAACAGAAGAGCTTCCACTGGTTAAGCGAATTGCGTTGCATGCATATGCGCTGGAGTTTAGTAATATGAAAGAGGAGATGATATCTGTGGACGCGCCCTATCCGAAAGACTTTGATGTTTTGGTGAAACAACTGGAAAAAAATATTTGAAAAGGGGCTGCCCTTCCGTTTCAAAACGGGTGCTCGAGTGCGGGCAAAAAGAAGGCTTGAATCGAAGAAACGAAGCCATGCTTTCACAAAAGCCAAAAGCTCCGAATTTAGATCATCAAATTTAATGGTTTTAAATATTGATACTATTGCAAATCAAATAATAAGCTCCTATCTTTGTGTCCCTTTTGGGGAGAAATATATTGTATATTGAACAAAACAACGTTTTAAGGTGGATACTTTAAGTTTTAAGACTATTTCGGCAAATAAAGCTACAGTAGATAAGGGTTGGGTAATCGTAGATGCTGACGCAAAAGTACTTGGCCGGTTTTCAAGTGAGGTAGCAAAAATAATAAGAGGTAAGCATAAGCCAGGTTATACCCCTCATGTGGATTGTGGTGATAACGTAATAGTTATTAATGCTGATAAAATCCGACTTACAGGTAGTAAATGGACAGATAGAGTTTATTTGTCGCATACCGGGTACCCAGGAGGTCAAAGACAAACAACTCCAAGAGAGTTGAAAAATAAATCTGCCGCTTTGCTTGTTGAAAGAGCTGTTAGAGGCATGTTGCCGAAAAACAGGTTAGGAAGAGCATTGTTTAAAAACCTTTACGTTTATGAAGGAACAGAGCATCCTCATGAACCACAGAAGCCAAAAGAAATAAAATTATAAAATTAATTCCATGGAAGTAGTAAATTCAATCGGAAGAAGGAAAACTTCAGTTGCCAGGATATATTTAGAATCTGGTAATGGAGATATTACTGTTAACGACCGAGATTTAAAGGAATATTTTCCTTCTGAGATTTTACAGA
>CAZHZR010000092.1:0-10738 GCA_964537095.1 uncultured Roseivirgaceae bacterium | reverse complement strand
ACTTGTAGTCCGTAGGGGAATCGAACCCCTGTTACCAGGATGAAAACCTGGCGTCCTAACCCCTAGACGAACGGACCTTGTTGAACTACAGTTTTTGTAAACCTCTCGAAACCAAATGCCTCAAAACAGCCTCTAAATCCTGTATTTCTGAAATGTGTTGCAAATATAGACGGATGGCTTAAATTTCCCAAACACATCTCTAAAATTTTATATATTCTTTTCAAATATAGGCCTAGAGAGAGAGGAATGCCACTGTTATCGTTCTAACCCTAAAACATTCTTGCTGCTTTTCAATTTATTAGATAGACATTTTTTTAACTTCGTAAATTTATGACAGGTCTTTCTGAAACAAGTCAGCACCTCAAGGATGCGTATCTAAAAGCGAACCTTTCTGCTAAGAACATTAGAACTGAAGGTTGGGTAGAGAACATGGCCCGATTTGGTTTTGCTGCAAAAGGCACAGTGTATGTCTTAATAGGTGTACTGGCCACAATGGCGGCTTTTGGCATAAGTGGGGGTGAAAATGCGGGAAGAACAAAAATATTTGAGATAGTTTATGAGCAGCCCTTCGGTCGTGTACTTTTGGCTATCCTCGCTTTGGGAATGTTTTCTTATATGATCTGGCGATTGGTTGAAGCCGTGAAAAATCCTGATGGTATTAAAGATGATGCGAAAGGAAAAATTAACAGGATTGGCCTGGCTTTTGGAGGTTTGATGTATGGAGCTGCCGGTGTATATGCGATAAAAATGGTGATCGAAGGTGGTAGTTCCGGAGGAGGTAATAACAGAGAACTGTTAATCTCAAAAGCACTGAGTTTGCCCATGGGGCAATGGTTGGTTGGGCTGATCGCATTTGTGATTATCGGACAAGGTTTATACCAGCTTTACGCCGCATTTAAAGCCAAATTTATGAAGGGCATTAAGTCAGCAAAATTAAATCATAAGGAAGAGAAAATCTACCGACGTGCTGGGTATTGGGGATTTACTGCGAGGGGAATAGTGTTCCTTATAATAGGTTATTTCTTCTTAAGAGCAGCTATCGACTATAATCCGGATGCAGCGAAAGGAACAGAACAAGCGCTTTCTTTTTTAGAAAGTGGCGCCTATGGATCTATTGTATTGGGAGCTGTAGCCCTGGGCCTGGTAGCATACGGGGTTTTCATGTTTGTAAAGGCAAAATACAAGAGATTCAATACCTAGGGCTGAAAGCTGCATACACAAAGGATTAAAAACGCTTCCCGAGGGCCTTATTCAGCTCAATAGTTGCGGCAAAGCACAATCGAACTCGGTAGGTTTTCTTGAATTGGTCTACAACTCCAGATACGGCTGCCATGTCTTTTCAGCAAAGCCTGAAAAGTCGCGCAGGAACAAGATGTACGAGGGCTTGTAAGGTTTGCTCTTCAACAACATTCCCGACTCTTCGAGCGTAAAGTCGCCCTTTCTGGAGTTGCACCTTTTGCAGGCCGTGACGAGATTTTTCCAGGTAGACCGGCCGCGTTTTGACCTGGGTATGATGTGGTCTATTGTCAAGTCTTTAGAAGTGCCGCAATACTGGCAGGCGAATCCATCACGCTTAAAAACATTTTGGCGGGTAAGCATTACGCCGCGGTAAGGCATGTGTACATACCTGTTCAGGCGTATTACCGAAGGCATGGGATAAAAAGCCGATACCGTTCTCAAAGCACAATCTTCCACAGCAGAAATCATTTCTGCTTTTTTCAGATAAACCAAGAGAAAAGCCCGCGCCACAGAACTTATCGTGAATGGAGTATAATCCTGATTTAATACCAAAACTCTCCTTTTCATCAAAAACCTTTTTATTTTATCATAAGAGTCTAAAAGGTTGAAGATCAAAACACAATCTTTACCTTAGAACATTTTAATCATTCTAAAATTAAAGATTAATTATAATTTATAAAAGCCTATAGATGATGCTTTTGTATTATATCTTCAAAAGGCTTGAGCCATTACAGGCAAGAAGTCTATTTGATAATTCGCCGGATGGACGAAAGCGTATGGGTATATAGGTTGGTTGAAGTGTCAACTATTCCTTTAGAATCGATCTGGTCTACACGTACTCTTCCTGAAGCATGGATCACTTCGTTTTCTTCCAGTAAAATTCCTACATGGTTTACTCTTCCGTTATTATTCTTAAAAAATAACAAGTCTCCGGGTACCGCCTCTTCTAAAGCTTCAACCGGATCTCCCTGCAAAGCCTGGAGTCGCGCATCCCGCTGCAATTTATAGCCTGCTATCTTAAAAACCTGCTGGGTAAAACCACTGCAATCTATGCCAAAAGGTGTTTTTCCTCCCCATAAATAGGGTGAATTGATATACCGGAAGGCGACTGTTCTCAGGAATTCATAGTTTCTTTTTTGATTAAGGCTTTTGGCGTCGCCATTGAAAGCGAGTTGTTCTTCAATTTTGAATATTTCACTCGTAGAAATAGGCAGCACGCTTCCTATTAAAATATTAATAACCTGCTTTTTGAAGAGAATACTGGATGTGTAATCTAAAGTAATTTTGTAGTCCGAATTGTTGATTTGTTCAAAGTACTCCTCGGTGATTTCGTAATGCTGCTTGGCATCTATCCATCCCTCGTACTCATCATAATAGATTTTTATTTTGTGCCATTTCTTATTCTCCGTAGTTTCAGTAATAGTGTAATGGTCTCCGAAGAGGAGCTGCGTTACCTGTTCGCTTTGATCAGATGCCAATGCCCGCACCGGTACAACACTTAATCTACATATCCCTTTAGCATTATAATATGATTCGTCCATCGTCAAAGAAATTAATATTTCACTTTTTCTAATTCCCGTTTTATATCCTTTTCTTTTATGCTGTCGCGCTTATCATGCAACTTCTTTCCTTTGGCTAATGCAATTTCCAGTTTTGCCAATCCACGGTCATTGATAAATAGTTTAATGGGAATCATGGTGTTCCCTTTGTCTTGCATGCCCTTTCTTAATTTATTGATTTCCTTTTTGTTCAATAATAATTTTCTCTCCCGGGTTAAATCATGATTGAAATGCGCCGCCTGTACATAGGGTGAAATATGCATCTGCTTCACCCAAATTTCATCACCTAAAAACGTACAGTAAGCATCCTGAAGATTGGCTTTGCCTTCGCGCAGTGATTTTATTTCCGTTCCTCTCAGGACCATCCCAGCTATAAAGGTTTCTATGAAATGATACTCGAATGAGGCCCTTCTGTTCTTTATTTGAATATTTTTTGAGAATCTATTCTCTTTACTCATATCTTTTAGTTTCTAACATTTCGAAATTTTATGAAGCTTGTCTACCGCGTGTCATTGCAATAAAGCTGATTTAACAACCTGTTCAGAAATTTCCGGCACTGGCCGTCAGTCGCTGAAGAGGATCAAACCAGACTGGCTAATTTTCAAATAATTAAATCAAAGGTATTTAATTTACACAAGGGGACTAACAATTGATCTGACATTGCTTCTATAAACGGCTACCGGATTTGCAGGTTTTATATTCCTTTCATTCGCTTAATATTCATCTGGAGGCAATTAGTAACCTGGCAAATTTAGAGTTTCATCCTGGGTTGCGGACTTACTTCCATGTTTGAAAAATCCTTAGCTAGGTACTTGTAATGTGCGGTGATAGCAATCATAGCAGCATTGTCGGTGCAATATTCCAATTTAGGAATAAATACTTTCCAATTTTCTTTTTTTGCCTCCAATTGTAATGCGCTTCTTAAACCGGAGTTGGCAGACACGCCACCTGCAATCGCAATATTTTTTACACCGGTTGTTTTAGCGGCTTTTTTCAATTTTTGGATGAGCATGTTAACCAAGGCTGCTTGAAAGCTGGCACAAATGTCGTTCATGTTTTTGCTTATGAAATCAGGATCTTCAGCAATATGTTTTCTTAAGAAATACAAGAATGCTGTTTTGATACCACTGAACGAGAAACTTAATCCGGGCATTTCTGTTCCGGGAAACTTAAAGGCAGCAGGATTTCCCAGTTGCGCGTATTTATCAATCAATGGACCGCCCGGGTAGTTCAGCCCCAGGAGTTTTGCCGCTTTATCAAACGCTTCTCCTACAGCATCATCCTGGGTTTCGCCAATTACCTCCATTTTTAGATAGTCCTCTACCATGACAATCTGCGTATGTCCGCCACTTACAGTGAGACATAAAAAAGGGAATTCCGGCTTTGGATCATCTATAAAATGTGCCAGAATATGCGCCTGCATGTGATTAACAGCAATAAGAGGAATGCCTAATCCAAGGGCAAACGATTTGGCAAAAGATGTTCCGACTAAAAGTGCTCCCAATAAGCCAGGACCCTGTGTAAAAGCTACCGCACTTAGCATGGTTTTAGCTATATTTGCATTTGCTAATACCTGATTAACTACGGGTACGATATTTGCCTGATGAGCTCTTGAAGCTAACTCAGGAACAACTCCACCATAGGATTCATGAATGGATTGTGTAGCGATTAAATTATCGAGGATTTTGCCATCTTTGATAACGGACGCTGAGGTTTCATCACAAGAGGATTCTATAGCTAGAATGATAGTCGACATACTTTGAGCGATAAACAAAATTTTACGCAAGTTATTAAAAAAGGAATTGGTAAAACAGTTCTTTGGGCGGCGATTGCTTTAATAGTGATGCTGGTCTTACTTGTGTCCGCTCTTCAAATTCCTTTTTTCCAGACTAAAGCAGTAAATAAGCTGACAGAATACGTTTCGGAAAAAATCCATTTTCCCATATCGATCGGCTACGTAAATATGCATTGGTTCGATAAACTCCTGCTGGAGGACGTAGTCATCATGGATCATACGGGTGCGGAGATGATTCGGGTAAAGGAGCTTTTGGTTGACTTTGAACTGGCCTCTCTGCTCGACAAGCAAAATATTAATATTGATGAAGTTACACTTACACAAGCTGATGTGAGGCTGGTAAAAAACTCTCCTGTAAACGGCCTGAATATTAATCAGTTCATAAAAAATTTGAGAGAGTGGCTGGCTTCTGACAAACCAGCAAAAAAAGCGCCCGTCTTCACAATCGATGAGATCAGCCTGATAAACTCAAAATTTTCAATCAACGATCCTACCCGCGATTCTATTGAAACAGGTTTCGATTACTACCACTTTAGCCTCGACGACATTCAACTCCGGGCTGAAAATTTTCTGGTAGTGGCAGATACGCTCGAGTTCGACCTGCGCTCTTTGACTACCATAGATCCTGCTACGGAACTGTCTATTCAGGAGATGTCTACCTTTTACCGGCTATCAAAAAACGAGATGCAGTTCCTCGGTCTTCATCTTCGGGCAAATGAAAGCATTATCAAAGATACAGTCATCTTAAAGTATAACAACACGGAGGCGTTAAGCTACTTTACCGATAGCGTCGGTTTTGAAGCAAATTTGGAGGCCTCGGTAATAAACTCAAAAGATCTCGCACTTTTTGCACCTTATTTGGGCAGGTTTGAAGAAGCCTATCAGATAACGGGAAAGGTAAATGGAAAAGTCGGAAACTTTTCGGTAAAAGATATGGCGCTTTCCTTTGGCGAGAATAGCAAGCTGGTTGGAAATATCAGCTTTGACGGGTTGCCGAATTTTCAGGAAACGTTTATAGAAGGAGATCTGACCAATTCTTCTGTTTCTTCTCCTGATATTGAGCAATATGTAAGTGAAGAAATTTATGCACAGGCTCGCAAACTGGGTATCGTAAACCTGAGTGCCAATTTCGTGGGCTTCCCCAATGATTTCGTGGCCAATGGAACGTTCAATACCAGTATCGGAAATATAATTTCGGATATCAATTTAAAAATAGATGATAGCACCAAACGGTCTTTTTATAGCGGCAGCCTTTCTACCCAAAATTTCAATCTTGGCAGGCTGACGGGAAGACCTGACCTGGTGCAGTTGATCAATATGCGGGGAAATATTGAAGGTTCAGGGTTTAAGCTTGAAACCGCTGTGTTTAATCTGAAAGCCACGATTGCCAGGCTTGGGTTCAAAGGTTATAACTACAGGAATATTGTTACAGATGCCAAAATGGCCAGGGAGTTTTTTGAGGGCAAGCTCAGCATCAATGACCCCAACCTGAAATTTAGCGCCGAGGGAAACGTAGATCTGCGAAAGGATGTGAACTTGATAAATATTCAGGCAAAGCTAGATACAGCCTTATTGGAACCACTGAAATTGTCGGAAAAGGAAATTGCTATCTCCAGTTCGCTGGATCTTAATATTCAGGGATTGGAAATAGACAGCCTGGTAGGGGTAGCGCAGTTCAATAATACCTACGTCAATTACGAAGGAAGAGAATTGTCGGTTGATTCCTTAAAAATCATTTCCTTGAAGGAGAATTCAGAGAGAGCTTTTGGTTTAGATTCTGATTTTGTGAAAATCGACGCTACCGGCAACTTTGAATATTCTGAATTTTATTATGATATCATCAGACTTGTAAAAGAATACAAGTTAAATTTTCTGAATAACGAGAATGAGTTAAGGGACTACTATGCAAACAAGCGGACAAAGGAATACGAGAGGTACGATCTTGATTTCAATATTCAGCTATTGGACATTAATAAAATTTCAAATTTATTCTTACCGGACTTATTGGTAAGCCCCCATACTGACATTGAAGGAAGTTTTTCAGGAGGATATACTTCTATCATGTCTGTGGCAGGTTTTGTAGACACGCTGGCTTATAAGGGTTTCGAGTTGTATAATTCCCAATTTGACATCAATACCTCAAAGGTTGCAGATAGCTCGAGTGTTCTGGCTATGGCCTACTTTTTTTCTGAAAATCAAAAACTTCAAAACCTGACCCAGACTAAAAGATTGTTGTTTGAAGGTGTCTGGCTGAATGATCACATAGACTTCAGAAGCAATATCGTGGCGGAAGAGGAAGAGAATTACATGAGTTTAAATGGTGATTTAGAGTTTTTAACCAATCAAACTGTTATTTCATTTAATAAATCTGATTTCTTCGCTATCGGCAAACAATGGGATATTGATCCGCAGAACAAAATATTGATTCGCAATCAGGAAATTTCTTTTCAGAACCTGAAAATATTTCATGGGGAGCAAAATATCACGATTAATGGCGCCATTTCTGACAGTGTGGACAAAAAGCTTACCGTGGAAATAAATAATTTTGATGTCAGTAATCTGGATCCTGTACTTTCATATGATTTCGACGGAGAAATTAATGGTTATCTGGAAGCACAGAATTTGTACAATGAACTGCTCCTGGAAAGCGAAATGGCAATCAGTGATTTTAAGATAGAAAATTTTCTGGTTGGAGATATTTCAGGGAGTTCAAAATGGAATAACCTTCAAAAGCAACTGGACATTAACTACCAGATCAACCGTTTGACGAGAAAAATCATGGAGTTAGATGGATATGTGAAGCCTCAGGCGGAAGAAGAACAATTAAATATTCTGGCCACTTTTGATGAGGCAAATATGAATATTGCCGAACCCTTCATTAAAGAAGTGTTTTCTGATATCAAAGGAGTAGCCAGCGGCAAATTTCAGATTTCAGGAAAATTAAACTATCCGATTCTTACCGGGGAGGGAGAAATTAAAGATGGAGGTTTTAAACTTAATTATTTAAATACTACCTACACTTTTGGTGGAAAACTTCTATTTGATGCAAATGAAATAGGGGTGAGGCAGTTAAGCTTGTTTGATGCTTATTCCAACGAAGCTGTTTTAAACGGAGGTGTTTTCCACGATGGGTTCAAGAATTTTGTGATTGATCTGAGAGCCAATATGGCCAATTTTCAGGTGATGAATACTTCCAGAAATAACAATGATTTATATTATGGAACAGCGTTTGTAACTGGCAGGCTGAATATTTTAGGGGGTGTTAACAATTTGAACTTCGATGCACGGGCAATCACGAACAAAGGTACGGAGCTGTTTATTCCAATAGAAAGCACATCCGGTGTTCAGCAGGAAACCTTTATCAATTTTGTAGATTTCAGTGATTCGATTTATACCTCCACGTTTGAAAATGTTACCAATCAAATTGATCTAAAGGGGATAAATCTGGATTTCGACATAGAAATAACCCCGGATGCATATACCGAAATTATCTTCGACTTACAGGCGGGTGATATCATCAGAGGAAGAGGAAATGGTAAAATCAACCTGCTCATCGATACGAATGGTGATTTCAATATGTTTGGAAATTATGAATTCGTGGAAGGAGGTTATAACTTTACTTTGTATAATATCATCAACAAGGAGTTCAGTATACACAACGGAAGCACCATTAACTGGTATGGCGACCCATATGAAGGAATATTGGACATAAAAGCATCTTACCAGCAAATGGCCTCTTTGGCCCCGCTGTTAAATGTGTCGGAAGAAGATGATCTTACTGCCGAATTGAAGAGACGCTATCCTTCAGAAGTAATTCTGGAGCTGGATGGAGCGCTGCTTTCTCCGGAGATTGGCTTTGATATCAACATTACCAATTATCCTGAAAATGCTACCATTCCGGGTGGAGGAGTTAGCCTTGGAAATGCTGTTGACCTTTTTCTCTCCAAAATTAGCCTGGACAGGCAGGAAAGGGAAAGACAGGTTTTTAGTCTGATAGTGCTGAGGCAGTTTTCTCCGGAAAACTCGTTCAATACCAGTGGTTCCTTCGGGAGCAGTGTGAGCGAATTGTTTTCAAATCAGCTTAGCTACTGGATTACCCAGGTAGATGAAAATTTGGAAATAGATGTTGATTTAAGTGGCCTGGATGCTGAAGCACTGAACACATTTCAACTTCGGCTGTCGTACTCATTTTTTGATGGCCGTCTGCGTGTTACCCGTGATGGCAGCTTTACAGATGTGGAAAATGAAACCAATGCCCTGAGTGTTTTAGGCGAGTGGACTGTGGAGTATTTTCTTACCTCTGACGGCAGGTTCAGGGCCAAAGTGTATAACAGGAACAACTACAACCATTGGGTAAACCAGGGAGACCAGGGCAACCGGCAGACCAGTTTTTCGGGTGGGGTTAGTTTGCTGCATGTGGCAAGCTTTGATAATTTAAAAGAGTTGTTCAAAAACGTTCAGGAAGAAAGAACGCCACGTGATCGAAGGGGATCCAGCGATAACAAAAACGAAGGGCAAACTTCAATCCCGCCTCTGAACGTTACCAATCCCAGAGAGAACGATGAAATTACGTCAGAAAGAGAGCGTGAAGGGAATTCCGAGGGCGAGATTTTAGAGTGAATGACACACTTTAGAAGTTCTATCAGCAATAGTCGTATGGTCTGTGCTTTGCCTCCGTTGTATATCCCTAAATGATGGTGCTACGATAGTTTCTGATAATTTTCCGCTATGGTTGTAAACCTTTAAATATGGACTAATTTTGTCTTTGATGTTTAAATGTACAAGGTCGGTATCCCTGAAATCTTTTTTATTATTTGTGCTCCTTTTCTGGAGTTCCTGCGATAAGTTGGCAGCCCAGCCTGGCAATATTGCCACAGACACTATTAGCAACCCTGGCCAGCTCGATAAAAGTAAACTCCACAAATATGTAGTCATAGGTTCTGTAGGGTACGCTGCGGCCCTGGTAGCCCTTAATCAAGTTTGGTATAGTGATCATCCCAAAGAAAGCTTCCATTTTTTTAATGACAATAGGGACTGGAAGCAAATGGACAAGGTGGGGCACTTTTACAATACCTATCAGATCGGACATATTGGAATTAAGGCTTTTAAAGACACAGGATTGTCTGATCAAAAGTCCTACCTGTGGGGGAGCTTATTGGGAGTAATGATGTTGACACCCATTGAAGTACTGGATGGTTTTTCTGCCGAATATGGTGCTTCCTGGGGAGACGTGGTGGCAAATGTATCGGGTTCTGCCTTTTTGTATACGCAATATATGCTTTGGGATGAAACCAGGATTACTCCTAAATATTCTTTTTCCCGGAGTAATCTCGCCCCCAAAAGACCTGAATTGCTGGGAGCTGGGTTGCATGAAGAAATTATCAAGGATTATAATGGCATGACCTTTTGGTGGTCTTTTGACATCTATTCGCTATTAGGTAAAAACCGAAAGTTTCCGAAATGGTTGAACATAGCGGTGGGTTATGGTGCAAATGGCATGATATCCTCTAATGACAACGCAAGTAAAGCGATGGGTTATGACCCTTATCGACAGTATTATCTTGCCTTAGACCTGGACCTGACACATATCAAAACTGATAGCAAATTCTTGAAAGCAGTGCTTTTTATGGGGAATATGATTCATTTGCCCAGTCCGGCGCTGGAATTTAACAAGAAAAAAGGATTGGTTTTTCATCCTTTGCATTTTTAGGGCACCAGCAGGCTTTTTCGGCTAGATTTTTTCTTTGTTCTGAAGATCGATTGATAAAGCGGGCTGTTATATATTAATTAGCAGTAATTTTAAATTTAAGAGGCATGTGATTTGAAAAGGGACAGCTTCTTATAATTGTTATCACACCAAGTAGATTTTTACCATGAATATAGGAGACAAAGTAAGAGTAACCAAAGGGAAAGAAGAAGGCTTCGTAACGAAGATAATCAGTGATAAGATGGTAGAGATTGAAATTGAGGACGGGTTCAGGATTCCAGTGTTGAGGAATGAATTGTCTATAGTTGCGGCGGAGGAAACCAATTATTTTGAAAGAGGAGAGGAGACGACCAAAGCGCCTGAAATAAAGCCTAAAGGAAAGGCCGCTGATGTTGGATTTTGTTTGGCCTTTCATGAGATTAATGACAAGGCTTTAAG
>CAZHZR010000091.1:0-10775 GCA_964537095.1 uncultured Roseivirgaceae bacterium | reverse complement strand
GATTAACGCCTTTATCTGCACTTAAGATTGTAGAACATTCGTCTCGTCGTTAAGTTGTAATTATAGGCCCTTTGGTATAATTTTAGAACCCAAATACTATGCGAAATATCTACCACCCAATAGTTACTTTTATATCCGCGCTACTTATGCTTTCAGCCCTCGCCTGTAGCAGACCGATGACCACGCAAAAAGTAACGGAAAATATTGAAGATGCCAGAAAAGCAACTGCAGAAGCCAACGATGCTCTCCGCCAGGCGATTGAATCAAGGGAGCAGCTTTATGATGACTACAGAGAGGGTAAAATAGAAGAATTGGAAGACAAGATGAAGGGCGTAGACAATCGGATAAAGGAGCTGCAGAAGACTTCGAACAAATCAGAAAATCAGGGTGCAAAATCAGACATCAATTCTGCGGTCAAGAATCTGGAAAATGAAAAACGCGATATTCGTGCGGAGATTGAAAAAGTCAAGGCTATTCCTAAGCAGGATTGGAGCACCTCATATCAGGCAGTGGAGCAAGCTATAGAGCAGTTACAACTTGAAATTCAAAGGTTAACCATCAGCCTGACCGACTACGAATAACAAATACAACCTTAAGTGAAGAGAGTAACGAAGAATTAGCTTTGAGCCAAAGCATATCCGCGAGCACGTCCGAAAGAATATTTCAGTAGAAAGCTAACGATGTGCCGGTTCAATGGTTCTTAGGCTATTCCGCTCCTAAATAATTCGGGTCGAGATTATGACCATTAAAAAGCAATAAGATACTGATGAAATATTTTCTTAAAACCGAGGAGCTGGAAATTGCTGTGCAATCCAAAGGCGCGGAACTTACGAGCATAATTAACAGAAAAAATAACCTGGAATATATCTGGCAGGCAGATCCAGCCTATTGGAACCGACATGCTCCTGTTTTGTTCCCGATAGTGGGCAGACTGAAGAATGATAAATATTTCTACGAAGGCGAGGAATATGAAATGTCACAGCATGGTTTTGCCAGAGATCTCGAATTCACAGTAACACAGCATGATACCAATGCCCTGCGGTTTTTACTGGAGAGCTCTGCAGCCAAAACGATCAAGAAATACCCGTTCAAATTTAAGCTAGAGATTCTCTACACGTTAAACGCCTCCTCAATTTCGGTAAGGTATAATGTTGAAAATACTGACACCAAAGATATTTATTTTTCAATAGGCGCTCATCCAGCATTTAATTGCCCGCTGGAAGAAGGGCAAAAGTTTGAAGACTACGTGCTGCATTTTAGAGAAATAAAGGATAGCAACAGACATTTGCTGGCCAATGGTTTGTTTACCGGCCAGCAGGAAGCCATCCCGCTGGAAGATAACCAGCTTCCACTTTCTTATTCCCTATTCGAAAAGGATGCCATTGTATTGAAAAATAGCGATGCGCACCTGGTAACCTTAAAGAGCAGGAATTCAGATCACGGTGTCACGGTCTCATTTCCGGATTTTCCTTATCTGGGTATATGGACCAAACAAAAAGGGGCGCCTTTTTTATGCATTGAACCCTGGTGCGGATTGGCAGACAATGAAAAAACGTCCGGTAATCTAAAGGAGAAAGAAGGAATTAACAACTTGTCGCCAGGAAAAGCTTTCTCTCGTGAATATATTATTGATATTTTTTAGAAAACCAGAAACCTATTGAAGTTGAGTTCGTTATAGTTTTGATCCTTCGAATAAAGATTTTTTTTAATCAGATCAGTCAAGAGAAGGATTACTGATCTATTATTTTTTTAAATTCTTAAATTATGAAAAAGTTAAATTTTTTTGCAATAGCAGCTTCCATATTTTTGCTAGCTGCTTGTGGTGAGCAAACTCGTGACAATCAGAATTATGAAGCTCCGGAATCAACGCAGGAATCACCCTCTGATTTATATAACGAAGGCGAAGTAATTGAGGAAGAGCCTGTTGAGGATCCAGCATTCGACATGAACGAGAATGCAGAAGGTACTGACCTTGGTGTAGGTACGGATGAAACAGACCCAAATCTTGACACCAGAGAGACAGAAGGAATGCAGAACACTGAAGAAGATACAGTTACAATTCAGTAGTAACTTGCATCAAGTTATATTTATTTAGAAACTCAGGCTGCCTTTACGGGTGGCCTGTTTTTTTATACAATATCCTCAAGCTTTTTCCTACAGTCAGTACTCAATTTTTCGACCGATTGGAATATCGAGTTTATTTCATCAATATTTTCTGATGCCCTGGCAGTTGTTTCTAATTCATGAATTTTCTGGTAAAGCTTATCAGCACCAACCAATTGCAGGACAGATTTGATTTTATGGGCAGCAGCAGAAATTTCCCTAAAATTTCTTTGTTCAATAAAGTTGGGAATTAGCAATTCCGTTTCCTTGATCTGTTGAATAATCTCAGCTACAAAATCCTTGACCACCGCCGGATCATCCCCTAGTAATTCTTTAATGTACGATAAATTTATATTGCCTGACATAGATTTTTACTTCCTTTTGGTTATTAATCTTCCTGCACCGCCTAAAGAAACCCTATCAAAGAGCACTTGTAATATATTTCGTTATTTTATAGTTATTCATAGTAGACGTCATCGGCAGCTAACGTTCCATAAATGTTTGAACTAAAGTCAGTTCCGTAACAGAACGAATGCTTTCGAAGAAAATGAAGGCGTCTATAGCAACTGCAATCGCAAATTACATGGAGAAAACCGAGCAATTAAACAGTTGGTTCCTATAAATGAGAATTTTTGGGACGCCCTCTCCCTCAAACCCTTCCGGGCGCACCGTCACTAGCGTGTGGCCCGGTAGCACTCCGTCGCCCACTTCTCTGATAGTTTCAAGCTTCGTACCATGTCTCATGCATTTCCACAGCTAAAGCCAGTAGAAATTGAATTGCTCTAGATTCATTATAATTTGAAAAAGACCAGTAAATTGGAGCAATTTAGAGGCTAACAATAAAACATAGTAGAACAAATAGTATGCTTGCATACTATTTAATTTTTCCCTTAATTTAAACTTGATTTGAATTACCCTAAACTTTCACCATAGCGTCGATACGTGAGGGCGTTCACAAGAGGATTCATTCAAACGGTATTCAGATTTATTTATGATCAAAGAAAGTATTTCGGAGCTAAGAAAGAAAAAGAAGGGAAATAAAAAAACCTTCTCTTTTGGAGAAGGTCTTTTTAAAGTGGTGATGAGTGGATTCGAACCACCGACTCACGGATTTTCAGTCCGATGCTCTACCAACTGAGCTACATCACCGCTTAAGTGGCACAAAATTATACAATTTTATTATTGCAGCAAAAGATTTTTAATATAAAGGGAATAAAAATATATTTAAGTTGACAAAATATTGAATATGAGCTATTTACCGCAAATCATTTTTTTAATTATCATTGCGTTTGCCTCCTGGATTCTCTGGAAAAGAGTGAGCAGCATCCGGTCGAACATCTTAATGGGAAGGCCAATTGACAGAAGCGACCGCAAATCAGAACGTTTTAAGCAGATGCTTTTGGTAGCCTTTGGACAAAAAAAAATGTTCAAAAAATTAGTTCCCGCTATTCTGCACTTGTTCTTATATGTGGGGTTTCTGGTGATTAACCTGGAAGTGCTAGAGTTTGTAATCGATGGCCTGTTTGGTACACATAGAGTGTTCGCGCCTTACTTAGGCAGCTTGTACGCCATTCCCATGAATATTTTTGAATTTCTGGCCATTGCGGTAATAGTTAGCTGTATCATTTTCCTTATTCGACGCAATGTTCTCAAAGTTCGCCGATTCCATGCCCAGGAAATGACCGCCTGGCCCCAACTCGATGCGAACCTGATTTTGATCATTGAAATCTTCCTGATGACGGCCATCATGACCATGAATTCTGTTGACCAGGTACTGCAAACCCGGGTAGAGGCAGGATACACAGAAACCGGCACCATGTTCTTCAGCAGTTTATTGATGCCTCTTTTCGCGAACATTGACACTGCCAATTTGATAGTGATAGAACGGGTCTCCTGGTGGTTGCATATCATCGGGATATTGGCTTTCGGCGTTTACGTCACGTATTCGAAACATTTACACATAGCAATGGCATTTCCAAACACCTATTATGCGAGTTTGAAGCCAAAAACAGAAATGTTGAACATGCCAGAGGTTACCAATGAAGTAAACATGATGCTGGGGATCAACACAGAAAATAACACCAACGAACCTCCGGGCGAAATTGCTCGATTTGGTGCAAAGGATGTGAATGATTTACACTGGAAGAATTTAATGGATGCCTACACATGTACAGAATGTGGAAGATGTACAGCGGAGTGTCCGGCAAACATTACAGGGAAAAAGCTGTCGCCGCGTAAGATAATGATGGATACCAGAGACAGGATGGAGGAAGTGGGAGAAGACCTGCGAAAGGGCGGCAAAGGTTTAGAGGACGGAAAAAGCCTGTTGGATGATTACATTACCAGGGAAGAATTGAACGCCTGCACTTCTTGTACCGCCTGTGTGGAAGCATGTCCGGTAAACATAGATCCGCTTTCCATCATACTTCAAATGAGAAGATACATTGCAATGGAAGAATCGAAAGCACCGGCACAGTGGAATGCGATGTTTTCAAATATTGAGACGAGTTTTGCTCCCTGGAAATTTTCTCCATCAGATCGTTTCAAATGGGCAGAAAGCTTAAAAAATGATGAGAAGGCCTGACCTCCTCAGGAGTTGAAAAAATTTTAAAAGAAAAGAAAGTCTTATGGAATATAAAGTGCCAACCATGGCTGAAATGGCAGCGAGTGGAGAATCTCCGGAAATCCTTTTTTGGGTCGGATGCGCAGGCTCATTTGATGACCGGTACAAAAATGTGACCCGGGCGTTTGTGAAAATCTTAGAGGCAGTTAATATTAAGTACGCGGTTCTGGGCGAAGAAGAATCATGCACTGGTGATCCGGCCAGGCGCGCTGGTAACGAATTTTTGTTTCAGATGCAGGCCGTTGCCAACATTCAGGTTTTAAACGGCTACAACATCAAGAAAATAGTGACAGCCTGCCCGCATTGTTTTAATACCATCAAAAATGAATATCCTGAACTGGGAGGAAATTATGAGGTAATCCATCATTCAACATTCCTGCAACAACTGATTGATGAAGGCAAAATAAAGATGCAGGGAGGAGGAGAATTCAAAGGAAAAAAAATTACCTACCATGACTCCTGTTACCTGGGCAGAGGAAATAATATATATGAAGCGCCGAGGCAGGTTTTGGAAGCGCTGGACGCAGAACTGGTCGAGATGAAAAGATGCCGTACAAAAGGATTTTGCTGTGGAGCAGGCGGTGCTCAAATGTGGAAAGATGCAGAGCCAGGAAAGAAAGAAGTGAATGTAGAGCGGACAGAAGAAGCGTTGGACACAGGGGCCAAAATAATCGCCTCTGCATGCCCCTTTTGCATGACGATGATGTCTGATGGCGTAAAAAACAAAAATAGGGAAGAGGATGTGGAGGTTCTGGACCTGGCAGAACTTATCGCGAAATCTCAAGGTTTATAAACTGGAGAACTTACCGGAATTATTTTCGGTGGGCTCTATGATAAAAATCGATCCTATAAGCTTTCAAAGCTTCAGATTGATTGCTAATTTAGACGATCTATAAACCTAACACCATGAACGTTCCATTTGAAGAAATGCCAGGCAGTGCCAGGATCTGGATTTATCAGGCCGACAGGGCGCTTTCTGAACAAGAAAAAACATTTATAAATAGCCATACTGACTCATTTTTACAAGACTGGGCAGCGCATGGCGCCGGGTTGAATGCCTCTTATACTATATTGTATGACCAGTTTCTTGTTATTGCCGTTGATGAGGCCATGGTGAAAGCAAGCGGTTGTTCCATAGACAAGCAGGTAAGATTTATACAGGAACTTGAAAAGGAACTTCTGGTCAGCTTTATGGACAGAACCAAGGTGGCATTTTTACCAAACGATGAAGCTCCTGCTGGTTCGGTCGTTACAACAACTCTCAATGACATCAAAAACAAAGTTGCAGAAGGGAAAATCCACGCTAAAACATTAACCTTCAATAACCTTGTTCAAACCAAAGGTGAGTTAGAGGAAGGGTGGATTGTAGCAACCGAAGATTCATGGTTGAAGCGATATCTATAAGCTCACCTAAAATTTTCATTTAAAGAAAACGTTATATCTTGAAATAGGAGTAATTTTTTGATCATCTATGACTTATTTCTAAAATAAAATCTAAATTAGGGGATGATAGTATTACCCATCACCCTTTCCTTGAATATTTGACCATGCGGGATGAGAAATAACACAGAAAATTAAGCACCGAATTTCGTTGAATAAATTTCACCATCGTTGATTCGCCAGCTAGTTATTTTTCGGTTTTTTTATTTAACTGGCTTTAACCGGTGGGGTCAGGGTTGAGAAATAAGATATTACAGACCATATGAATAGATTGTCGTTTTTGCTGTATCTAGCGTTAGCAGCTTTGTTATTTTCATGTAGCCCTTTAAAGCAGGGTATTAAAAAATATGAACTAGGTCAGTATGACGTAGCAATCAATCATTTTGATCGCGCCATAGATAAGGGTGTCGCGGCACCTCGAGCCAATTTTTTAGCCGCAGAGTCATACCGGCTATCTAATAGAATTGAAAAAGCTGCGCCTTATTATCAAAGTGCGCTTGAACAAGGAGTTTCAGAAGAAGAAGGCTTATTTTACTACGCTTTTGCCCTGAAAGCAAATGGTCAATATGAGCAGGCACGGGCGCAGTTAGAAAACTACCTGGACAAAGGAAGGAATCAGTACTACATCAACTGGGCCAGGAAAGAAATAAGAAATCTACGATATATTTCCGATCTGCTGGCGAAAGAAAGCTTTTATCAGGTAAAGGCGGTAGATGAGATCAACACGCCCGCTGCAGAATATGCACCTACTTATAATAACAAGGAAATATATTTTACCTCGAACAGAGATGGAGGTAAAATATACAAAGCCACCGGAACAGCCTTTACTGATATATATAAAGTAAAAATGGACGGCACAAAAATTCTTCCAGGAACAGAAGAAATGCTGGACGAGTTGATCAATACTGATGATGTAAATGAAGGCTCCGTTACCTTCAGCAGCGATGGGACATTGATGATTTTTGCAAGGGGGAATAGTGGAAGAAAGAAAGGCACCCAAGAGGTAAACCTGTATATGACCAGATATAGAGCGGGTTCATGGAGTGCGCCGGAACTGCTGAATATCAATGATCCTAACTCCTGGGACTCCACCCCCGCTTTTAGTCGTGATGGCCGGACCTTATATTTTGCGTCTAATCGGGCTGGAGGTTATGGAAGCATCGATTTATATTCCGCCACCATGGATGCAAACGGTCGTTTTAGAAACGTGAAAAATATGGGGAAAGACATCAATACCGAAGGCGATGAAATGTTCCCCTGGGTTTCGGCTGATGGCAAATTGTACTTCGCTTCTTCGGGTCACCCAAGTTTAGGAGGCCTTGACCTGTTTGTAGCAGTAAGAAAAGAAGGGCTTATCAATGTAGAAAACCTTGGTGTTCCCATGAATTCGCCCAAAGACGATTTCGGCCTGTCGTATGTAACCCGTACCAGAGGATATTTTTCCTCTAACAGGGATGGAGGCAAAGGCGACGATGATGTATATGCCTTTATCGATGATTCTCCCGAGCAAAAAATTGTTAACTACTATTTAACAGGAGTTACAGTTACTGTAAATGATTCTACAAACGAAGAAACTATTTTACCGGATACCTTTATAGAGTTAATTGATGATCAGAACAACCTCCTGGCCCGTAACACAACCGAAGCGGATGGTAAATTTCTGTTTAAAGTAGAACCAGAACGAAGTTATTTTCTTACCGGAACAAAAGCGCAATACTTTACAACCAGGGAGTCTTTCAATACATTGGGAAAAACAGTTTTGAAAGATACCCTTACGGAGCCGGAGACTGATGTTTTTTTTGATATCAAACTGACGCTTGACCAGATCGTGTTGGATAAAGCCATCGTGCTTGATAACATCTACTACGATTTGGATAAGGCAAATATCAGACCTGATGCGGCTCAGGAACTCAACAAACTGGTGCGGATACTTGCTGACAACCCCGAAATTAAAATAGAACTGAGTTCACATACTGATAGCAGGGCTGCTGATGATTACAACCTTTCTCTAAGCCAGCGGCGGGCTGATTCTGCCGTTGCATACATTGTTTCGCAAGGAATCGAAATAGACAGGATCAGGGCCAGAGGATATGGCGAAACACAGCTATTGATAGCTGATGCCCAAACAGAGGAGCAACATCAGGTAAACAGACGTACAGAATTCAAAGTGTACGAGTATAATCCGAATACACAAAGAATGGAAGAGATAGGCAATACCGCAGTAAGGGGCTTGATGGAAAGAGCCAGCGAGGCGGCTCTCAATGAGGAATCTTCTAACGAGGATTCGGAAAGTGATGAGGAGGAAGATATTGAAGAGACTGAAGGGGACACCCAAACTCCAGATAGGCCAAACAAAGAAAGAGAGAAATCCAGAAGTCTTGAAGAGATGATTGATTGGGACGATGGTGGACTTCAAGAATAAAAGCAATTAAGCCTCCTTTATACGGGGGCTTTTTTTATTTTTGTGAAAATGTAGATTTTATGAATGACAGATACATGCAGAGAGGAGTTTCTGCCTCTAAAGAAGACGTGCACCAGGCTATCAAAAAACTTGATAAAGGAATCTTTCCAAATGCTTTTTGCAAAATAGTGCCTGATTTCCTTGGTGGCGATGAAGCATATTGCAACATCATGCATGCAGATGGGGCCGGCACAAAGTCTTCTCTTGCGTATGCCTACTGGAAGGAAACCGGTGATCTGTCGGTTTGGAAAGGAATTGCTCAGGATGCTGTCATCATGAACGTAGATGACCTGCTATGTGTAGGCGCCTTGGACAATATTTTATTATCGTCTACCATTGGTAGAAATAAAAATCTGATTCCTGGTGAGGTACTTTCTGCTATCATCAATGGCACGGAAGAAATACTGGAAATGCTACGGGCACATGGCGTAAATATTAGAAGTACAGGCGGAGAAACCGCGGATTTGGGGGACCTTGTAAGGACAATAGTAGTGGACAGCACGGTGACTGCCAGAATGAAAAGAAAAGATGTAATCACCAACGAAAAAATTTCAGCAGGCGATGTGATAGTAGGATTGGCTTCGTTTGGTCAGGCATCTTATGAAGATGAGTATAACGGTGGGATGGGCAGCAATGGCCTCACATCAGCCAGACATGATGTATTCAATAAAAATGTGAAGTTAAATTATCCAGAGACCTTTGACCCTCAGGTACCGGAAAATTTAACGTACACGGGTAAATATAACTTAACTGACAGAGTAGAAGGGCTGCCCGTTGATATGGGGAAGCTGGTATTGTCCCCTACCAGAACTTATGCTCCGGTGGTAAAAAAAGTTCTGGCAGAAATGCAAAACCAGATACATGGTATCATCCATTGCAGCGGAGGAGCGCAGACAAAAATCCTTCACTTCATCGATAATTTGCATATTGTTAAAGACAACTTATTTGACCTGCCGCCATTATTCAGGATTATACAGGAAGAAAGTGGAAGTGACTGGAAAGAAATGTATAAAGTTTTTAATATGGGTCATAGATTGGAGATTTACCTGCCTGAGGAAAATTCTGAGGAAGTCATTGCCATTGCCGGAAGTTTTAATATTGAAGCAAAGGTAATAGGAAGTGTAAAAAGTTTTGAGGGGAAAAAAGTAACGATCAATTCGCCTTATGGCGAGTTTGAGTATTAGTGGTTGGAGTTTTGTTTACTGCTCCACAGGCGCCGCAACGTAATAAAACGCGAAGCACGCAGGGAAGTTCCCGAATACCCCGGGTCTATAGGCTAGAAACATCTTTGACATAAAAGATTAAAGGAACGTGTCTTTTGAAAGAAGCAGCGCCCGTTTCTAAAACAACCTTTGAGTCCTTTGCGCCGTGGTGGGAGAGGTCAGCGCGGTATCAGGTCGTACTCATCCAAAATACTCGCACACGAAAATCAACAATGCCATAAAAACAACGATCTTCAAGATTTCATAAATTGTCTCTTTCATTTGCTTCTTTCATCATTTTTATTCACAAAATAAGTGATTTCCTGGAATTAAAACGGTGGTTGAATAAAATCCTTTTAGAATGGAAAGACAATGGGTATTAATATAGAGGCCAGAATCCATAATAGAATGCTCAACGGTGTTCCCACTTTCAGATAATCTTTAAACTTATAATTGCCGGGTCCATAAATCATGGTATTGGTTTGATAGCCTATCGGTGTCATAAAACTTAATGAAGCCGCAAAGGTAATGGCCATGAGCAGGGGCTTGGTGCTTACTCCCATTGCCTTGGCTGTAGCGATTGCAATCGGAGCCAGCAGCGCGGCGGTTGCATTATTTGACATAAAATTAGTGGCCATAAAGGTTAGAAAAAACATCCCTGACAGGACAGCATGCGGACCAAGTAACCCAAGCGTGTTTACCAAACCGCTTGAAATTAGTTTGGCAGCACCGGTTTTTTCCAGCGCTGTTCCCATAGACAACACACCTGCCAGCATAAATATCACCTTCCATTCGATGGCCCGGTAAGCCTCTTCTACATTAATCACTTTTAGCAGAATCAGCACCAACACCCCAATAGTAGCGCTTAAGGCGATGGGGACAATATTTAATGCTGCTGCAGCTATAACACCAGCAATTGTTAAAATTCCCGGTACTATTTTCTTAT
>CAZHZR010000090.1:0-11011 GCA_964537095.1 uncultured Roseivirgaceae bacterium | reverse complement strand
TTGTAGGATATTGTCTGATCGATTATGGTCTGAAAAAAAAGAATAAAAAAAGCATGCGACGTTGTTTCGCATGCTCCTAATTTAAAATGATATCACCTTACAATGCCCTCTTGATGGCTTCTGCTGTATCTTTAAGCTCCTCATTAGAAGGGCTAAGTTTTGGTTGGCTAAAATTGATGTCATTCATACTGTTCAGAGGTACAAGGTGCACATGGGTATGCGGCACTTCCAGTCCGATGACAGCTACCCCTACTCTCAAGCAAGGGATTGCAGCTTTCACAGCCTTTGCAACTTTCTTGGAAAAAAGCATCAAATCTGCCAAAACTTCGTCGTCGAGGTCAAAAACATAATCGACCTCTTTTTTTGGAATAACAAGACAATGACCTTTTACCAGCGGATTTATATCCAGAAAAGCGATAAAGTCAGCATTTTCGTCGATTATATGACCGGGAATTTCTCTGTTGATAATTTTGGTAAATATGCTTCCCATCTTAAAGGCTTATCTCAAGAATTTCAAAATCGATTTTTCCTGCAGGTGCCTCAATTTGCGCTACCTCTCCAGCTTTTTTCCCAAGCAATCCTTTTCCAATGGGCGACTTTACGGAGATTTTTCCCTCCTTCAGATTGGCTTCCTCCTCAGAAACTATGGTGTAAGTAACCTCCACACCGTTTTTTTTGTTTTTAATCTTCACCTTAGAAAGAATAGAAACCTTGGATGTGTCGATACTACTTTCATCGATCACCCTGGCATTGCTTACAACTTCCTCCAGTTTGGATATTTTAAGTTCTAAAAGTCCCTGCGCATCCTTGGCTGCATCATATTCTGCATTTTCACTCAAATCTCCTTTGTCTCTTGCCTCAGCAATCTGACGAGCCATATCTGCTCTTCCTTTGGTTCTCAGCTCATTCAGCTCGTCTTTCAACCGTTTCAAACCAGCTTCAGTATAATATGAAACATTTGTAGTAACCATAATAATTTTATTAAACTATATAAAAATAAAATAACGGCTCCAGAAGAAACCGTTTGCATACATAAAATTCTTTCTTTGAAAACTTAATGAAAGTATAATTTCGGGCTCGTTGAAATTACACTCTAATGTGAAATCTGAGAGACCAGATTTTGTTTAAAGATAAAAAAAATAAACTTATTCCTCAACCAAAAATATCTTTTCTGCGACAAAAATACTGATTTTAAGTTCATCTTCAAAATAACAGTTTGGGAAGCTTAATCAAAATAGTGAAAAATCAGCGATTATATAACATGACACAGTAAATTTTAAAATAAATACAATAAATGGCAGTTTAAAACCTGAACTTTAATTGATAAAATAATATCGTAAAAAGCGTCATAAACTAAAGCTAGTGCGGTTAAATGTCGCTCAAAAGACATCTAAATAATGTTCAGAAAACCTGCTGTTCTTATCAATATAATCCTATTAATAATACTGGTTCTATCCGATCCTTGTCGTGCAATCAACTCCAAGCCGGCTGCGTTGGTTGATAGCCTGGAGGTAAAACTGATATTGGCTCCAGATAGTTTAAAAATTCGCCTGTTGAACCAGGCAGCTGAAATGTACCTGGAATTTAATCCGCTGAACGCGATAACGAGGGCTGAAGCGGCATTACAATTAGCCGAACATTCCAAAAATTATAAGGAGCAATCCAGGTCGCTGATCATATTGGGACAGGCCAATAGGACCTTGTTATCGGACTTTGAAAAAGCGCTGGAATATTGCTTCAAAGCGTTAAAAATCGCGGAAGAAAAAAACCTGCAATCAGAGGAAGCTATCTCTTTATTTTCTATTGCAAACATTTACAGCGAAGTAGGAAATAACTATAAAGCGCTGGAATATTATATGCAATCTCTTATTATTCAACAGGAGTTACATGATAATATTGGGGTGATCAACACCCACAATGCGCTGGGGAGGGTCTATTTACAACTGGAAACTCCGAAAAAGGCACTTTCATATCATAAAAAAGCACTCTCCCTCAGCAAAAGCAATGGATTGAAGAACCTGGAAGCAAACACAATCTACCACATAGGCGAAGCGTATAAGAAGGACGGGAAGTTGAAAGAAGCTACCACCTATCAAAAACAAGCGCTGGCGATTAGAAAGGCCATTGGTGATGAAGTCGGTGTTGCTCAATCTTATACGGCTATAGGAGAATTATACCTTTCGCAAGAAAACACCGAGCTTGCCTTACAATACCAACTATTTGGAGTGAAAAGCAAAAAAAAGCTGAACGATAGAAAAGGCTTGGCGCAATCATACAACAACATTGGTGCAATTTTTATCCAGACCAAAGAGTATGAGCGTGCTATTAAAAACATAGAAGTTGCCCTGGAGTACGGCGTACAGGAGAAAGCCAAAAAAAATATTAGAGATAGTTATGAACTACTTTATTCCTGCTACTCTTCTCTGGAAGATTATGCAATGGCCCTGGAGTACAAAGACCTGTTTATAGCCATCAGTGAATTTATCTACAGCGAAGAAAGTGAGCGAAAGCTTGCAGAAATGCAGACCAAGTACGAAATAGACAAGAAGGAAAACCAAATTGAAATCCTGAAAAAGGACCAGATGTTCAAGGAGCTACAACTAGACCGGCAGAAGGATTTTAAGAACTTTTTGATTGTAGGGCTGGCTTTAGTGGCCATCATTGCCACACTTTCGTACTATTCATATAGAGTTAAAAGGCGCTCAAACATAGATTTGACGTACAGAAACGGTGAAATTAATGACAAGAACAGAAAGCTTGAAGAACTTAATGCTACTAAAGACAAGTTCTTTTCCATCATCAGCCATGACTTGAAAGGGCCGCTCAACTCTTTGACTTCGTTCTCAAATTTATTGATTAATCATACTGCTCACTTGAGCAAAGAAGAAATACAGATGCTGGCAAAGGATCTGGACAAGTCAGTAAAAGGTCTGTTCAGCTTGCTTGAGAACCTGCTTGAGTGGTCCAGGTCGCAAAGTGGCAACATTGAGTTGAAACCTGAACCATTGGACCTCAATGACCTAATTAATCAAAGCAAACATCTGCTGGCCAAAACAGCGGAGTCTAAAAATATTGAAATTCAAACCACCGAGTATTACAACATAGCGGTTCACGCTGACAGGAATTCAGTAAGTACGGTAGTCAGAAACCTGATGTCGAATGCGCTGAAATTTACCCCGGAAGGCGGCAAGGTTTGGATTGAAGCCAGGGAAAGCAGCAATATGGTGATGATTTCTGTGCATGACAATGGTGTTGGAATGAGTGAGGAGGTGATGGACAAATTGTTCAGAATAGATAAAAAGCACACCACGAAAGGGACTGCCAACGAAAAAGGAACGGGACTAGGGCTGATCCTTTGCAAAGAGTTTGTTGAAAAAAATGGTGGGACTATAGCTGTGGAAAGTAAAGAAGCGGAAGGCTCTGTATTTTCATTTACGTTGCCAAAAGCACGTGAAGCTCACTTTCAAGCCGGTTTAGCCTCTTAATAAATGAGGATATTCCTGTAAAATCAAGTTCCGGAAATCTTCATCAAGTTCAGCCATATACAAAGTTCGCACCTTTTCAAACTGATCTACTGTTAGTCCAATTGTATTTCGGAGATCGGCCTTATACAGATTTGTATTATCGAAAATAGCACCGTTTAAATAAGAGCCATTTAAGTTGGTCTCCATCATATGGGCGTTTGAAAAATCTGCTTTAATAAGAAAAGCTTTTTCAAAGTTCGCTTTTATCAAAAAAGCATCTTTGAAGTTGGCGCCACTGGCATAGGCACTGTATAGCTTTGCCTGGTTCAAATTTGCAAATTCAAGGTTTGTTTGGTTTAATCGAGCGTTTTTAAGGTTGCACTCGATTAGTTTGGAGTGCGAAAGGTTGGCATTGTTAAGATTTGAACCTTCTAAAACAGCATAGTTAAGATTGGTTTTTGCTAAGAAACAATCTACCAGATTCAATTCGTAAATTTTATTTCTATTCAGTCTTTTTATATTTCCTACTGTTCTAAAGGCAGCTTCTTCAGAGGTCCAAAGCCGGAAATCGTCAATTTCATCTTTGTAGGTTTTAATGCGCAATCTTTTTTCGCCGCTTTTGTTCAACCAGAAGATGAGCATACCGATCACCGCAATATCGAAGATCATTCCATGCGCCTCGGCCAAAACCTGCATATAGAATTCCTCGAAGTTGCTTATGTAGTAGGGCAAGCTAAGCCCCACAACCAATATAGCAATGCCTATTAAAACTAAAAAAGAAGTTAAAAGGGGCTGTTCCGGAATAGAGATTATATATTCTTTCAGGTTATGAATCCGGTCCTTATATTTCATTCAGTTGGTTTTTCAGGTGTCAATGAGGAGGCTAAGATAGCTAACCCGGAATCCATATTTTTTAGGAAACTTAGAAAAACCTTACCTATAAAAGCAAAAGGGGAAATTTAAAAACTTAGTCCTAATTGCTTTATTTTTGAAATCAATACTTCGTTAATTCGTTCATAAGACTCAAACGTCCATCCTGCCACATGAGGGGTCATGAGTACTTTATCAGTGGTTGCCAGAAAGTCGAAATGCGCTTTTTGCTCAGGGCTCAGCTGGTCGAGTTTTTCCTTTTCCAGAACATCCAAAACGGCTCCCAAGAGCTGTCCGGACTGTAGACCGCGGACTATGGTACCGAAAGAAGCAATTTCGCCCCGGGCTGTATTGATAAGGTAAAAGGGCTTTTTGAATTGCTGAATATAGCTGTCATCAAAGAGTCCGCGGGTTTCCGGTGTAAGCGGTGTGTGAAAACTCAACATATCTGCTTCCTCAAAAATGGTTGCCATCTCTGAAGCCCTCGCAAAATCCGACTTAAAATCGGGAACATACTTATCATAGGCTAATACCTTACAACCAAAGGATGAAAGCCGCTTTGCGAAGGCCTGTCCCATATTCCCATAACCGATCAGACCTACGGTTTTACCCATTAATTCCACACCCCGGTTTCCCTCTCTATCCCAAAGTCCTGTTTTTACCTGCCTGTCGGCAAGATGGATTTTGTTAAAAAGACATAGCAGCATGCCAATTGTATGCTCCCCCAGCGCATCCCGATTTCCTTCTGGAGCATTGAGTATTTTAATTCCTTTGTTAATTAACAGGTCTACATCCAACTGGTCAATACCTGCTCCTGCCCGTCCTATAAATTTCAGCCGTGTAGCTTTTTCAATAATTTCAGCATTAATTTCAGTTTTACTCCGGATGATCAGTCCATCAAATTCAGAAATTACATCGAGTATTTCCGATCTGGTGATATTAGGTCTGTACGCAGGCGTATAGCCAGCACTTTCCAACATAGAAATGATGCTTTCATGCATCTTATCAGCCACCAGGCACCTTAAATTAGCCATAATATTTTTAAGAAATTTTTACAAAATAAACGATGTGAAGGGGTTCAAAAATACTTTCTGAAAATATGAACCGACTCTATAAATTATATAAAATATGGGCCAAACCAAAATACACCCCTAATCCAATCAGGTCGTTTGCTGTAGTAATAAAAGGCCCGGAAGCTAAGGCCGGATTGACCCCAAACTTGTCCAGAACAAGGGGGGTGACTGTACCCATGAAAGAAGCTAAAAGAATGACGAAGAACAAAGCGCAGGAGACTATGATTGAAAGCTTAAGACTTTCCCCGATGAGCATGTTTACTCCGAAAACTATGGAAGCCAGCACCACTCCATTGATGATGGCGACAATAAATGCCCTAAACAACCTTTTGGCATAGCGGTCGCCAAAAACAGACCGGTTCGCCAGGCTTTGCAATACAATTGATGATGATTGAATTCCTACATTCCCACCGGTAGCCATAATGAGCGGTATAAACAGTGCCATCGCCGGTATCTGAGCTATATCATCTTCAAACAGCCCCATAAAACTTGCGCCCAACAAGCCACCCGCCATCCCAACTGTCAACCAGGGCAGACGTGCTCTGGAAAGCACCCACACCGAGTCGTCTTCCTCTACATCTTCCGAGATACCTGACATCAACTGCCGTTCCTGTTCGGCAATTTCACGCATTACATCAATCACGTCATCAATGGTAATTCGCCCTACCAGTTTGCCCTGAAGATTGATGACAGGCACCGCCTCAAGGTCGTACTTTTCCATTACCCTTGCTACGTCCTCTTCATCCATATAAGTTTCAACAGCCACTAAATCGCCAGGATCGTAGATATCAGCTATTTTAGTTTGATCATCGGCGATGATCAACTTTTTCAACGATACCCTTCCAAGCAGCTTGTCTTTGTTATCCACCACGTATACCGAATACATCTTTTGGACATTCCCGGCTTGCTTTCTGATCTGTTCAATACACTTTCCGACCGTCCAGTTTACGTTGGTTTTTATTAACTCTTTGGCCATCAGTCCGCCAGCGCAGTCTTCGTCGTAGCGCAGCAGGTCAATGATGTGGTTTGCCTTTTCTTCATTGGCCAGTAAGGCAATTACTTGTTCTTTGCGCTTTACCGGCAAATCATTGAGAATATCCGCAGCGTCATCCGAATCTATAAATTCTATGAAGGAGGCAATGGCTTCAGAAGAGAAATTCTTAAGAAATTTTTCCCTTGTATCTTCATCCAGTTCAGCAAGTACCTCGGCACCTGTTTTCTGATCCAGCAGATCAAAAACATATTTGGAATCGTCATTGTCAAACTCTTGCAGAACAGAGGAAATGTCAGCCACATTCACCCCATCAAGGGTGCTTTGAATAAAGCTTACATCCTGGTTATCTATAGCCTCTTTAAGCTTGTCCAGATACTCCTGAGACAATTCAAATGTCATTGTATTTTCCACGCTCCTTCTGTCTTTAAAGTTAGCGACACAAAATCATCTACCGATAATTGCTCTGCCCTTTTATCCAGCAAATCCAATTTTACCACTTCAGGCGGCAAATTAATCGCTTTTAAGGCATTCCGCAATGTTTTTCTTCTATTTTGGAATCCCTGTTTTACCAGCCTTTTGAAGAGCACCTCATCACAACCAAGCTCCAGTTTATCATTTCGCTTCAACCTTATTACGGCAGACCTTACCTTTGGGGGCGGGTTGAATACCTCAGGTTCTACTGTAAATAAATATTCGATATCGTAATAGGCTTGTAACAGGACACTCAAAATCCCATATTGTTTATTTCCCGGTCCGGATGCTATTCTTTCTGCCACTTCTTTCTGCAGCATCCCGACAATTTCGGGCACCTGGTCTTTATGCTCCAGTATTTTAAAAAATATCTGGGAAGAAATGTTGTAGGGGAAGTTTCCAATGATGGCGAATGACTCGGAAAAAAGCTTCGTGAGGTTTGCCTTCAAAAAATCCCCCTGGATAATGCGATCACCCAGATGTTCGTATTTCTTGTTTAGATATTGGATTGACTCCTGGTCTACATCTATAAGATAAAGATGATCTGCCCTGGCTTCCAGAAGAAAGTCAGTAAGCACACCCATTCCAGGCCCAATTTCTAATATAGAAGTATAATTTTTATGGCCGCTCAGCGCATGCACAATTTGGCGGGCTATATTCAGATCCTTAAGGAAATGTTGTCCTAAGTGCTTCTTTGGCGTTACGCGATCCATTTTTTATCCTTCTTTAAAAAAATTAAATTTGCACCTAAACTAATGCAAAAGAAAGGATTTTATATTTTAGATTATAAAGATTGATTATATATTCTTTATTTTGGCGGGTAAATTGAACATTCTATATTCAGAGAAACCAGATGGACAAAGCAACTAGAGTAGCAAATAATGAAAAGCCTGTAATAGGAATCACTGTAGGAGATATCAATGGAATTGGACCGGAGGTGATCATAAAAACTTTTGCTGATAGCAGAATGCTTCGTATTTGCACCCCGGTTATTTACGGATCTACGAAAGTTTTGGCCTATTATAAAAAAGCACTGCAGATAGAGGACTTTAATTATTCCCAGTCAAAAGAGCCCGATCAGTTTCATAGTAAAAGGATCAATGTTGTCAACTGCTGGGATGATATGGTAGAAATCAATACCGGCACCGTGACTTCCGAGGCAGGAAGCAGTGCATTCTCTGCCCTTGAAAAAGCGTGTGAGGACTTGAAAAGCGGCCATCTGGACGGCATTGTCACTGCTCCCATTAACAAGCACAACATCCAAAACGAAGCTTTCAAATTTCCAGGCCATACGGAATACCTGACGCAATACTTTGAAGCCAAAGAGAGCTTGATGTTTTTGGTGAGCGAAGGCCTGAGGGTTGGGGTTGTTACGGGGCATATCCCATTGCAGGATGTCAGCAAAATGATTACTACCGAGCTGATCGTTTCTAAAATTAAGCTCATGAACGCTTCATTGAAGGCAGACTTTGGGATTTTAAAACCGAAAATTGCTGTCCTGGGTTTAAATCCACATGCGGGTGAAGAAGGACTTTTGGGCCAGGAGGAAATTTCGATAATCAAACCGGCCATTGAAGCTTGTATAAATAAAGGAATGCTCGTTTTTGGACCTCACCCTGCGGATGGCTTCTTTGGAACATCAAATTATAAAAAAGTGGACGGTATTCTTGCCATGTACCATGACCAGGGACTTATTCCCTTTAAAACTTTGGCCTTTGATTCGGGAATTAATTTCACGGCAGGCCTGTCGGTGGTGAGAACGTCTCCGGACCACGGAACAGCTTATGATATTGCCGGAAAAAATATTGCCAGCGAAAACTCCATGCGCGAAGCCGTGTATCTCGCTTGCGATATAATAAAAAACAGAACTTTGTGAAGTGGTGGAGAACTGACGAACGTCATGACGAACATCTGGAGGTTGCCTTAAACCTTCGACTTCTTAATAGGTTTTACTGCAAAAGCTATCTTATTTTTTAAAAATTCATTTTTTTATTAAAATTATCTCGCTAAATTTGCGGTCTTAACTGGAAAGGTAAGTGATGAAAGGTCTCGATAAATATACCATAGAAATATTTAAACTTAGCAATGCTAAGCACGAGTATGACTTTGAAGTCGGCAATGCCTTCTTTGAGCACTTTGAAAATAGCCCTGTAGATGAAGGCAACATCAAGGTGCACCTTAATCTTGACAAGAGAGAAACGTTTATCGAGGCGATTTTTAAATTTTCCGGATCTGTAGTATTAACTTGTGATCGAAGCCTTGACTTATTTGACTTCCGTTTAGAAGAAAAAGGGAAGTTAATATTTAAATACGGTGAGGAGGAAATGGAGGTGGATGACGAGATCAGCATCATCACGAAAGCAACTCAACGTATTAATATTGCACAATATATTTATGATACCATTTGCCTGAGCATCCCCTATAAAAAGCTTCACCCGCGTTTTGAGGAGGAGGAAGAGGATGACGACAGCCCTGGTACTTTGATATACCGGGATGAAAATCCCGACAACTCAGAGGGCACGGATCAGGAAAATGAAAATATTGACCCTCGGTGGGACATACTTAAAAATTTAAAAAACAATTAATTAAAAATAGTTAAAGAAATGGCGCATCCTAAACGCAAAACCTCCACCTCCAGACGAGATAAGAGAAGAACTCATTATAAAGCAGAACCTAAGAATCTATCAATCTGCCCCACCACAGGTGAATACCATTTACCTCACCGCGCCTACTGGCATGAAGGAAAATTGTACTGGAAGGGTCAGGTAATGCTGGAAAAAGATGTTTTAGTATAGGCACTACTTATTATTTCAATATTATTTAAACAGCTTTATGTTTCCTATATCAGGCAATATAAAGCTGTTTAGCTTTTGACCATTCCTTAAATTCAAATTCGGGTTTTTAACTTGTTTATTGCCCGGCCAAATAATCATCTCTTTATCAAATCGCAGAAAATAGCTATTAATTTATCGCGGCGGATGAATTGCCAGGAAACTCCTGATTATTATGATTTAGTTATTTCACCTGCTATATTGCATCTAAAAAATAATCTACCTTAAATTTGGCTAAATAGCTTAAGGAAAATCTTCTTCAGACTAATTGTATTAACAAAGGACATAAAATGAGTAATATAAGAGCAGCAATCACAGGCGTCCAAGGTTTCGTACCAGACTACATTCTTACCAACAAAGAGCTGGAAACCATGGTAGAAACAAACGACGAATGGATTCTGAGCAGAACGGGCATAAAAGAAAGGAGAATTCTTAAGGGAGAAAACCAGGGGACTTCGGTACTGGGCATAGAAGCTGTGAAGGGACTTCTCAAAAAAACAGACACAGACCCTTCAGAAATTGATTTGATTATCTGCGCCACCACTACTCCCGACATGTTGTTTCCAGCGACGGCAAATATCATCGCCGACAAAGTAGGTGCTAAAAATGCTTTTGGGTATGACATTTCTGCCGCTTGCTCCGGCTTTTTGTTTGCCCTCGTAACAGGCTCACAGTTTATAGAAACAGGAAAATACAAGAAGGTAATCGTAATAGGTGCCGATAAAATGTCTTCAATAGTAGATTATCGGGACAGAACTACCTGCATCATCTTTGGGGACGGTGCGGGTGCTGTATTACTTGAACCCACCAATGACAATGTAGGTATTATCGACTCTATACTGAAAACGGACGGAAGCGGCGAAGCCTATTTGCACATGAAGGCTGGCGGGAGCAGAAAACCGGCCACGGCTGAGACGCTTGCAGCAAATGAGCATTATGTATATCAAGAAGGCGCCGCGGTATTCAAGTTCGCCGTTACAAACATGGCAGAAGTTTCTGCGGAAATCATGTCGAAAAACGATTTAAAATCCGAAGAGATAAGTTGGCTGGTTCCTCACCAGGCTAATAAAAGGATAATAGACGCAACAGCCAACAGGATGGGAATAGGATCGGAAAAAGTGATGCTGAACATTCAAAAATACGGAAATACTACCAGTGGCACCATACCTCTTTGCTTGTGGGACTATGAACCCCTGCTTAAAAAAGGAGATAATTTAATACTTTCTGCTTTTGGAGGAGGCTTCACCTGGGGGTCTGTTTATCTTAAATGGGCATATAATGCAGATAGTTAGATATTAGACAGTAGAT
>CAZHZR010000089.1:5455-11076 GCA_964537095.1 uncultured Roseivirgaceae bacterium | reverse complement strand
TTTAATGAATAAACTTAAGTCACACATCGGATTAATATCCCTATATTTGCAGCTTTTACTTTAAAAGCAACTTCGAAAATTCATTTATGAATCCTTACCTTTTTATTCCTGAAGGCTATAAATCTATTCTGGATGTTATCAAAACAGAGAAAGCGATAAAATTGATCAAAGATGTGTTTGAACACGAACTGGCAGCAGAGCTTCGCTTGAGAAGGGTTACGGCTCCGCTGTTTGTGTTGAAGGGAACAGGCATTAATGACGACCTGAATGGAATAGAGAGACCGGTAAGTTTTCCTATCAGATTTATGAATGAAACGCAGGCAGAAATTGTCCATTCCCTTGCCAAATGGAAGCGGATGATGCTTGGAAAGTTGCAGATTGCGAAGGGTTATGGATTATATACGGACATGAATGCCATTCGCCCTGATGAGGACCTGGACAACACCCATTCGCTGTATGTTGATCAATGGGATTGGGAGATGGTAATTGGCGAGGAGGATAGGAATCTGAACTATTTAAAGCAGTCTGTACTGAAAATATTCGCCGCCATGAAGCGTGCAGAACACATACTTTACGAAGAATATGAGGATTTAATCCCGCAGCTTCCTGATGAAATTACTTTTATCCATAGCGAAGAGCTGCTGGATAAATATCCGGATAAAACTGCGAAAGAAAGAGAGGATTTGATAGCCAAAGAACATGGTGCGGTGTTCCTGATCGGCATAGGCGGTAAATTGCAGAACGGCCAGAAGCACGATGGCAGGGCGGCAGATTATGATGATTGGACGACGCCAACAGAAAACAGCTTCAAAGGCCTGAACGGGGACATTCTGGTTTGGAATCCGGTACTTCAAAAATCATTTGAATTGTCGTCTATGGGTATCCGGGTCGACAAGCATACCTTATTGAAGCAACTGACGCTTGAATGTTGTGAATACAAAGCGGAGCTTTTATGGCACAAAATGCTGCTGAATGGAGAGCTTCCCCTGACCATTGGCGGCGGAATTGGGCAATCGCGTTTATGCATGCTGCTGCTAAGGAAAGCACATATAGGCGAGATCCAGTCCAGCATCTGGCCGGAAGAGGTGATTCAAACCTGCGAAGAAAACAACATACATTTGCTGTAGCGGCTGTTTATTTGCCAGCCTAACATGCCTGGGAGCGCGCGTCTGCCCGTGTCTTTGTATGCTGTTGGTGAAAACACTGACAAAAGGAGTTGGAATGTTAAGGCTGTAGGATATTTGGAGGGAAGAATAGTTGATACATTTTTTCTTATTTTCAACTTGGATTTAGCACGAGCGGACGCTCTCGCTGGTCAGGGTTTCTAAGACTTCCTTAGCTTTTATGACTAAGAGTGCTGCAGTATTTTGAAACGACTAAGTGAATGTATCTCCGCGGATCGAAAAGAAGATAAAAAGAATTACACACAATTAACTCTCCTCCCTTACTAAGGAGGAGATCAAGAGGTGGTTCATAAACAAAAGTGTAATTCTTTTTATCTCTCGGGAGCACTGATTTACGACCAGGGGATCCTCTTCAGGTCAATACATAACGCTCGACTTTGGGCTAAAATCCAGAAAACGTAATCAATTTTCCGATCGTGATTTATTTTTAAAATGGAATTGTATATCTTCCGAATTCAAAATCATCTGGTCTGACATGTTTTTAAAAAAGTCTTCAAGTAGCAAATTGTTCAAGCTGCCCAATTCTCCTTTAACTCTTTTGTATTTCCCGATATTCCTCGCAGTTATTTTAACTTCAGGATGCCAGACAAAAATGGACGCGGCCGAAGAAACGGATGAAATGGTCTATTCGGAAATGCCGGATTCCCTGAAGCGACTGCCGGAAAACGCGCTCAAAGGATTGCAGGTAGCAGAAGGATTGCAGGTGCAGTTATTTGCCTCCGAACCCACCATAACCAATCCAACCAACATCGATATTGATCACCGGGGCAGGGTCTGGGTATGCGAAGCTTATAATTATCGTCCTGACATAACCGGTAACGAGATTGAGAAAAAGGGCGATCGCATCGTGATTCTTGAAGACACAGATGGAGATGGGAAGAGCGATAAATCCACAGTGTTTTATCAGGGACCGGAGCTTAACGCGCCTTTGGGAATCTGGGTGATGGGCAACCGCGCAATCGTTTCCCAAAGTCCCTATGTATGGTTGTTTACAGACACCGATGGAGACGATAAAGCAGACAAAAAAGAAATTATCTTTCAGGGAATTGACGGCGAACAGCATGACCATGGTATGCACGCTTTTGTATTTGGCCCTGATGGTAAATTTTATTTCAACTTCGGAAACGAGGGAAGGCAGATGCTGGACGCGCAGGGCAATGGCATCAAGGATATAGATGGGAAGGAAATAAAGCCTGAACATTATAAGCAGGGGATGATTTTCAGGTCTGATCAGGATTTTAAGAACATAGAAATAATGGCTGGCAACTTCCGTAATAATTATGAAGTAGCGGTTGACTCGTACGGATCCATGTGGCAATCTGACAATGACGACGACGGGAACCAGGCCACGAGAATCAATTTTGTGATGGACTATGGGAATTATGGCTATACGGATGAGATGACGGGAGCTGGATGGCAGGCGAATCGCACCAACAAGGAAGCTGAAATTCCGCAACAGCATTGGCACCTGAATGACCCCGGTGTTGTTCCGAATGTGCTGATTACCGGAGCCGGTTCCCCCACAGGGATTTTGGTATATGAGGGCAGGTTGCTGCCTAAAGTGTATTGGGATCAAATGATTCATACTGATGCAGGTACAAATGTGGTACGCGCCTATCCTGTGGCAAAAGTAGGAGCAGGATATAAAGCTACCATTAAACCCATTTTGGAAGGAACCGAAGATCAGTGGTTCAGGCCGTCTGACGTTTGTGTAGCGCCTGACGGTTCTTTATTCGTTGCTGACTGGTATGATCCTGGGGTGGGAGGCCATCAGGTTGGCGATCTGAACCGGGGAAGGATTTATAGAATTGCTCCTCCGGAAACCCCGTATCGGGCGCCGGAATATAATCTGGCTTCGATAGCCGGGGCGATAGAAGGACTCCAAAATCCCAATCTTTCTACCCGTTACCTGGCTTGGCAGACATTAAATCAAAAAGGCAATGAAGCAGAGGAAAGCTTGTTGGCCTTATACAAAAATCACGAAGACCCTGTAATTCAGGCAAGGGCTCTATGGCTGCTTACAACCATTGAAGGTAAGGGAGAGGAGTATGTGTCGCTGGCTTTAAAGAATGAAAATCCTGATTTGCGAATTGTGGGGTTAAGGGCAGCCAGACAGCTCAGGCTTGATTTAGTACCCGTTATCTCACAACTTTTGGATGAGGCTAATAAACATGTATTACGGGAGTGCGCCATCGCAATAAGGCACCTGACCGCCCCGGCAGCACCCGCTCTATGGACCAACCTTGCGTTGAAACATGATGGTGAAGATAGGTGGTACCTGGAAGCACTGGGCATAGGTGCTGATCAACAGTGGGATAGCTTCTTTGCCGAGTGGAGGAAGCGGGCAGGCGAGAATATCCTGAAGGATCCGGCGAATGTGGACATTATCTGGAGGGCCAGAACAGGAGCTGCTGTGCCGTTACTGGCCAAACTGGCTTCTGACTCGACCGTGGATCTAAAAGACAGATTGAGGTATTTCAGAGCCTTCGACTTTAACCCGGATGCTGCTGGTAAATCGGCTGCTCTCGTGAAAATGCTGAAGGGAAATGCCAAAGATCAGGTAGAAATCGATAAGCTGGTACTTTCGCATTTACATCCTGATTTTATACGTACTTCTCCACTGGCAATGAATGCGCTAAATAAAGCCCTTGACGAAGTAGAGGGTACGCCGGAGTTTGTGGAAATGGTTTCCCGCTACAAACTGCGCGAAGAAAATCCACGTTTGCTGGCGCTTGCGGTCAAAGAAGGGGGAGACAACCTGGGAAGAGACGCAGCACGTGTTTTATTGCAGCAAGATGGTGAAACCCTGGTAAGGAAAACCCTGAAAGCAGAGGAGGATAAAACTGTAATAAACATGCTGGCGGCGCTTCGTGGAATTGGGAACAAAGTATCCCTTAAGTTGATCGAAGAAGTGATTTTTGATGAAACTGAATCCATAAATATACGCAGAGAGGCTGCAAGAGTATTGGGCGGTAGCTGGGATGGGGAGGAACGGGTGCTTGCGTTACTCAAAGCAAATAAAGTTCCCGAAGCATTAAAAGCGTCTGTGGTCACCGGCGTGAGCAATGCCTGGAGGCAAAACGTAAGAATGGAAGCCGCAAGCTATTTGGATAAAGCAGATGCTGAAAACGGACGGAATCCGCTGCCTCCCATGAAAGAATTGGTTGCGATGGAAGGCGATGCTGGCAAAGGCAAGGTTATTTTTGAAAATGTCTGCCAGACTTGTCACCAGGTAAATGGAAAGGGAACAGACTTTGGACCCAAGCTGTCGGAAATAGGGAGTAAACTTCCTAAAGAAGCGCAGTTTGTCTCCATTATCCACCCTGATGCCGGTATAAGCTTTGGCTATGAAGGTTTCATTATTAAAATGAAGGATGGTAGTACCAACGTGGGTATAGTGGCTAGCAAGACTGAGACAGATCTGGATTTAAAGACGCCAGATGGCAATATGCTAAAGCTGAAATTGAACGATATTTTGTCTCAGGAGCAGCTTGAGAATTCATTAATGCCGGCTGGTCTTGAAAATGGCATGACTGCCCAGGAACTTGTTGATTTGGTGGGGTATCTGATGAGCTTGAGGAAAGAAAGTTAAGTTACGCTGTTTGTAATGGTCGTAGCGGACACCCTGACCCTGTAAGCTCTGGCTCCGACTTAATCAGTAGCAAAGCTTCTTTGATCCGGCTTATTTCAAGAGTTGTTCACGTAACCACTGGGGCCGGTCTGTAGTAATTCCTTTTACCTGCAGCTGCGCCAAGTTTCTGGCTGCGTTGGCATCATTCACAGTATAGACATAGACTTCCAGGTTTTGGTAGTTCATCTTTTGCATAAACTCCTTTGTAACCAAGGGAAAATGCACATCCAGGCCATCCAGCTTATTTATTTTCGCTATTTCAATGGCTTCATCGACTGTGTATTCTTTAAAAGTATGTAAAAGCCAGTATGCAGGAATCTCCGGCATTTGCGCTTTCGCTTTTATTATAGCTTGTTGATTAAAACTGATAAGGATTATTTGCTCTTCAATCCCGCTCTTTTGAATTACATCTTTCAGAACCGGCACAGTTTCCTCCGCCGATTTCATCTCGATTACAAGCAGCTTGCCAGCCGGAACTACATCCAAAACTTCCTCCAGAAATGGCATTTTTTCACCTTTATAATCTATTGATTTCCAGTTTCCTACATCCAGCTTTCGCAATTCGGACGAGTTGGTTTGTCCCACGCTCAGGCTCTTTCCTGCTGTGCGATGCGTATCTTTGTCATGGTTTACCATAATGCGCCGGTCCTTTGAAAGATGGATATCCACTTCCACGGCATCTGCACCTTGTTTGTAGCCCATACGAACGGCTGCAATGGTATTTTCCGGAGCATCATAAGAAGCACCACGGTGTGCAATTATTTGCTGTGCAACAACTATGTCTTGCATCATATAACTTCCAACAA
>CAZHZR010000089.1:1705-5355 GCA_964537095.1 uncultured Roseivirgaceae bacterium | reverse complement strand
TTATTATTCTTTGGAGGTTCCTCTGGCAAAGGCGATCGCTTTAAAATGTGATGATTGTTTGATGGAAGGTGTGTTTGTTGTAAACGGTATGGATACAATTTCTGTTCTGGAAGACCCCCATGAACAAGGTTCTGCATTGATACTATTAGCAGAAAAAGTTGAGGATCTCCAATTCTACTCCGGCAAGATAACAGGGAGCATTGATGTGTTCTTTATTGATGCGGGTAAGGTTATACCAAAAGCGCAACCTGGACTGAGGCTACGGGATTCAGATTGTACACTTAAGCCGATTTCCCCTGAAGTCTGGAGGCAGGGGCTTCCGGCTCCTTCCTATACCCCGGGACTTACAGAGGTGCGGCATGTTGTAATCCATCATTCTGCCACCTCCAATGTTGTGGGCGATCCTTATGAGGCGGTAAGAAATATCTATACTTACCACACACAAGTGAATGGATGGAGTGATCTAGGTTATAATTATTTGATAGCTCCTGACGGCACCATCTTTCAGGGGCGGGATGATATGGGCAAGGGAGACCCCGACAATATTGTGGGTGCGCATCTTTGTGGGGTCAATTCTAATACCATGGGCATCTGCCTCTTGGGAACTTTTACAAACGTGCTTCCTACCGATGCTGCAATTGACGCCCTGGCGGGATTGGTCAGGTGGAAGACCGACAAAGAAAACCTTTCAATATTTGGCGCTGAGACTCATGCTATCGGTCCTCCTGCTGCAGGTGTCCCTGCCAAATCACTTCCTCATGTATGCGGGCACCGTGATGGATGCAGGCCTTCATATACAGAATGTCCGGGCGATCTGCTATACGCACATTTAGATGAAGTAAGATTGCTGGCCTCGGAATTTTCCTGCGAACCCGAAAACGAGGAAGAAATCAGCCTGCTGGTTTATCCTAATCCCACTGATGCCATTGTGAATGTAGATTTTGAATGGCATTACCTGGAAGTGTATGACATGAGAGGAGGTCTTCTTCAAACCTATCGCTCAGGTAGGGAGGAAGTTTCGTTGCAGGCGTTGGCGGGAGGCGTTTATCTTGTGTGTTTTTATACCCCGGATCACGGGAAGCTGATAAGGAAAGTTGTTAAATTGTAGTACCGGAAGTGGTCAATTAGCCATTGTAAGGTTTTATTTTCTTGTTTAAATCCTTTATTTAGCTACTTTTCAATGTAAGAGTACGATTTAGTTGTAAATGGAAAGAAAGACATTAATACCATTTTTTATAATTATAGGGATTGTAGGTGCACTTGCGTTTTTTATAATAAAGACTCAAAAAGAACGAGATTTCATAAACGAATCCCTCACGCAATTCCCCGACTCCGTGCTTTTTACTTCCGCTCCGGTACTAAGTCCGGAACAGGCTCTCCAAACTATTCAGTTACCAGAAAACTTTAAGATCGAAATTGTTGCCAGTGAGCCATTGATACAAGATCCGGTGGCCATGGCTTTCGATGCCCGGGGGAGAATCTGGGTGGTTGAAATGCAAAGTTATATGCAAGACCTCAAAGTAAATCGTGAAGGGGAAAAGATAAGTCGTATTGTAATTCTGGAAGATAACGATGGCGATGGACGGATGGATACCTCTAAAGTATTTTTGGATAGTCTGGTAATGCCCAGAGCAATCGCCTTTGTGGAAAATGGTGTGTTATACGCCGAGCCACCGAATCTTTGGTTTGTAGAAAATGTAAATGACAAACCAGGCGGGAAAATGTTGGTAGATTCAGCCTATGCCGCGGGAGGAAATCCGGAGCATCAACCAAACGGCTTGTTAAGGGGTATAGACAACTGGTATTACAATGCCAAGTCGAAATATAGGTACAAATACCAGGATGGCCGGTGGCTGAAAGAAGAGACCGAGTTCAGAGGGCAGTGGGGAATCACGATGGACAACTATGGCAGGTTATATTACAACACCAATTCAAATCAGCTCAGAGGCGATCTTGTACCGCCAAACACCCTCAACAGAAATCCGGATTATGGACAGGAAATGGGGATAAATGTAGAGATAGCAAAAAATCAAAATGTATATCCTATCCGCCCCACGCCCGGCATTAACAGAGGCTACAACGCCGAAATGTTGGATTCAGCAAAAAGGTTGCGGCAATTCACAGCGGCCTGCAGCCCTTTAATTTACAGAGGTGACCAATTCCCTGCCGATTTCCATGGGAATGCATTCGTGTGCGAACCTGCAGGCAATCTCGTGAAGAGAAACATTTTTACTGAAAACGGACCGTATATAACCGCAAATGATGCGTATAAAAACAAAGAATTTTTGGCCTCTACTGACGAGCGCTTCAGGCCAGTCAGCCTGAGTAATGGCCCGGATGGGAACCTGTATGTAGTGGATATGTATAGAGGTGTTATTCAGCATGAAACTTATCTAACTGATTATCTGAGAGACCAGATTCGGGACAGAGGCCTGGAAAAGCCTTTGGGTTTGGGGAGAATATACCGAATCGTATATGAAGGCGGAAAAGAGAAGGTGGAAATCGACTCTTCTGAAAGCGAGAAAATTAAGCGGGAAAGAGGAAATGGGCAATTTTCAGCCAAAGCTTTAATTTCATGGTTGTCGCATCCAAATGGATGGTGGCGTGATTATGCGCAGCAGCTCCTTATAGAAAGGAACGACAGGACTGTGGTTCCTGAATTGCTCGCTTTACTTGAAACCGGGGTATCTAAAAATCATAATCTAATTCATGCGATTTGGGTATTGGAGGGCATGGGCTCTGTAGGTCCGGAAGCGATAAAAATTGCCTTGAAATCCAAGGACTCCCATCTAAGGGCTATGGCCGTTCGTATCGGCGAGCAACTCGGCAACAGCAAGCACGCGTTGGAGATCCTCACTCAATACAGTACAGCCGTTCTGGTCGGAGATCCTGTTGTGGACTTGCAACTTGCGCTGAGTCTGGGACGTTTCATGGAGGCAGATGCTTCCACGGTAATGACACTTTTTGAAACATTGGTGAGCCGCTATGGCAAGGAGCCTTTGTATTTAGAAGCGATCATTAGTAGTTTGCACCAGTATGAGGCTCGCTTTTTGAAATACCTGAATAAAGACAATCCGGAACATCAGGAGATGATCAAAAAGCTTTTGGAGGTAATTGCGGAAAGGCAGGAGAAGAAAGAAATATCTTCAAAGAACCTGTCGCCACTGGGCAAACAGCAATATTTATCAGGAAAGCCGCTATACGAGCGTATATGCGCAGGCTGCCATGGCATAAGCGGCGAAGGTTTGGTACCTATTGCACCGCCCTTGAAGCAGTCAGAGTGGGTGCTAGGGCCAGAAGACAGGCTTATATCTATAATTTTACATGGTATGACGGGGCCGGTTAGCGTAAATGGTAAACTCTATAAAGAACCAGAAATACAACCCATGATGCCGGGATTGAAAGACAATCAGGAACTTAGCGATAAGGACATGGCCGCTCTGTTGACTTATATTCGAAATTCCTGGGGTAATGACGCAACTGAAGTGAACGACAGTACGGTGAATGCGGTGCGGAAACGCAGCATGGATAGGACTGATCCTTATACGCAGGAAGCGTTGATGAGTGAGTGGGATTATTAGCTGATGTGCGAATTCGGAAATTAGTGAATGAAATAATTAGTGAATTAGCGAATTGTTACCTTAGTAAGG
>CAZHZR010000089.1:0-1605 GCA_964537095.1 uncultured Roseivirgaceae bacterium | reverse complement strand
GTACATTAAAATGTTAGAAGCCCATAATCTTACTAAATCTTTCGGCACGGTAAACGTGCTTCAGGGGATCGATCTTCGGATCGCGCAACAGGAGGTGGTGTCGATCGTAGGGGCTTCGGGGGCCGGGAAAAGCACCTTGTTACACATACTTGGCACCTTGGATCAGCCTGATACGGGCGATGTGGTATTAAACGGCCAGCGTTGGCTAGGACTGAAGAGCAATGAGCTGGCCAAGTTTCGGAACTCCAATATTGGCTTTATTTTTCAGTTTCATAATCTTTTGCCTGAGTTTTCAGCCTGGGAGAACGTTTGTATGCCTGCTTTTATTGGCAAGCGGCCTCAAAATGAGATTACAAATCGTGCGGAGGAGTTGATGTCCCTTTTGGGAATCAGCCATAGAAAAGATCACAAGCCCTCAGAAATGTCAGGCGGGGAGCAGCAAAGAACAGCCGTTGCCAGGGCATTGATTAACAATCCTGCTATTGTGTTTGCAGACGAGCCAAGTGGCAATCTGGACTCAAAAAATGCCGAAGAACTTCACAAACTATTCTTTAGGCTTCGCGAAGAATTAGGACATACTTTTGTGATTGTTACGCACAATGAGGACCTGGCTGACATGGCAGACCGTAAACTGGAAATGAAGGATGGCAAGATATTGATCTGAGTTGCCGAGAGCTACTTCATATTGTTAAGTTGGAGAAGCATTTCATTTACGTGTTCCTGGGCTTCAAACAAGCTATCATACACCGCGACTATCTTATGATCCTTGTCTAACAAATATGAAATTCGCTTTGTAACCCCTATAATAGGTATACTCGCTTTGTATAGCTTTGCGACTTCCCCTTTGGTATCTGCGAGCAGGTCAAATTGTAAATTGTATTCGGCCTTAAACCTCAAATGTGTCTCTACAGAATCTTTGCTAATACCTACAATCGTCGTATTTACTCCCTCAAATTTGGAAAATTCATCTCTGAATGTGCAGGCTTCTTTGGTGCACACGTTGGTGAAATCTTTGGGGTAGAAATAGATGATACACGACTTTCCGGCAAGATCTTCGGATAAAGTAAATTGCCCGCCGGTAGACGGAAGCGAAAAATCAGGTGCTTTTGCACCAACTGCTAAGGCCATAATAGTAAAAATTGAAGTGAATCGGATATAGAGGGTCTAACTCAAAAACTGGAGAATGGTTGCATGAATACTCTCATCCCGGGAGCAGCCCCGGAAAGATCCCCTCGAAACGGGGCCTTAAGCGACGCCATTCACTGCAAACAACTGCTATTTGGTTAACACCTCATGAATTTTAAACTCTGAACCCGACATCAACACAGCTTGAAATTTGAAACTTGAAACTTGAAACTTTGAACTCCGATTAACTTTAACTTTAACTTTAACTTCCCACTTCTGTCTTCGCTCTCATCCGGATTCATTACCCGATATGGTTATATCATAATTATCCTTATTTTTACAGATCGTCAATTCGAGTAGAAAAGTTTATTAGCTTTAATTTATGGATTTAGCTGGAAAGAAAATTTTGATTGTTGAAGATGAAGTAAATCTCAGAAGCTTATTAGCTCAAATACTCAGCCTCGAGGGATTTAAAGTCTT
>CAZHZR010000088.1:0-11170 GCA_964537095.1 uncultured Roseivirgaceae bacterium | reverse complement strand
AGCGCTATTCCGGCAGACTGAAACGAAACAACCAAAAGCCCGGAGCAATCTAACCCCGCCCTGCTGGTGCCTCCCCATTTGTATGGAACACCTGTAAAAGACCGTGCCGTTTTGACGACTTTATCCACGGCAGAATCCTGAACTGCAGCCGGCTGTTTTTTACCCGACGCACATCCGGATACTACTATTATAAAAAATAATAAAAAAAGGTTGCTATACCGTTTAATAAAGTTCTCTCCCAATTATATTCATATTTAATTTGACGCAATAACAAAAATAGCGAAAACAACTTAAAAACACCGTATATAGACAAACTCAATCGTCAAGCTCATATTGCCCTCACCCATATATTTATTGAAAATGGATATCATAACCATCCTTAAAATTCTTTTCATAACTTTATTCTCAAAATAATAACCCGATGTGCGGAATCACTGGAATTTTTGCTTTCAATGAAGTTGGAAGGTTCAATATGATCAATTTATCGGCTGCCACTGATAAGTTGAGCAGTCGTGGCCCAAACCAACAAGGTTCTTTTGTTGAACAATTCATCGGACTTGGTCATTGTAGGCTGTCTATATTGGATTTGTCAGAAAAGGGGAGACAACCCATGAAAGGTGGAGCCGAGAGGTATGTAATTGTTTTCAATGGCGAAATCTACAATTATCGTTCACTTAAAAAGGAATTAGAGGCGAAAGGCTATAGTTTCCGTTCGGAAACAGATACTGAAGTTCTGCTCAATCTTTATATAGAAAAAGGGGAGAAGTGTTTGCAGGATTTAAATGGATTTTTTGCATTTGCCATTTATGATAAGGAGAAAAAAAGCCTTTTCCTTGCGAGGGACAGGATGGGCATCAAACCGCTATATTATTACCATGATGAAGACAAATTTCTATTTGCTTCTGAAATGAAGTCTCTGATCGCGTATGGTATTAAAAAAGACCTGGATTTTAATTCCCTTTTCCATTATTTCCAGCTTAATTATATTCCTGCGCCTTATTCTGTTTTCAAAGGTGTAGAAAAGGTAATGCCCGGGTGCTATATAAAAGTAGAGGCTGGACAGGTAGCCCATGGAAAATATTACGAAGTACCACCGCATTCCGAATCCAACAATAGTCCTTTAAACTACGAACAACAGCAGAAACGATTAAAAGATTTGATGCATGCCTCCGTTAAAAAAAGATTGGTGGCTGACGTGCCGGTAGGAGCCTTTTTAAGCGGCGGAATAGATTCCTCTGTTATTTCTTCGATAGCAGCAAAATATACACCCCACCTGAACACCTTCTCCATAGGATTTAAAGATGAACCGTTTTTTGATGAAACCCGATATGCACATGCGGTGGCTAAAAAGCTCAATACGGAGCATACGACTTTCTCTTTAACAAACAATGATTTGTTCGAGCACCTTTTTGACGTTCTCAATTATATAGACGAGCCGTTTGCAGACTCGTCTGCAATACTTGTATATATATTAAGCAAGTACACAAAAGAGAAAGCAACGGTAGCACTTTCAGGGGATGGTGCTGATGAAATTTTCTCAGGATATAACAAACATGCCGCTTTTTACAAAGCACAGCGAGGAGGAACCATGGCAAAAGCTGTACAAGCGCTGCAGCCTTTATGGGAAATACTGCCCAAATCCAGGAATGGGGCTATCAGCAATAAAATACGGCAATTAGAACGGTTTGCAAAAGGCTTAAACTTGAGTGGAAAAGACCGGTATTGGGCATGGGCATCTTTCGCAGACGAAAAACAAACTTTAAACCTGTTTCATCAAAATGTGCAGGAAAAGATTTCGATGCCTCAAGCCAAAGTCAGAAGAGACGCCTATTACAAAGATATTCCGGATGATTATGATATCAACCATATCTTGTATGCTGACATGCAATTGGTGCTGCCCAATGATATGCTTGCCAAGGTAGATCTAATGTCCATGGCAAATGGATTAGAAGTGAGAGTACCTTTTTTAGATCACGAAGTTGTGGAATTCGCATTTCAACTCCCGGAAAGCTCCAAAATAACAGGCGACATAAGAAAACGAATTCTTCAGGATGCTTTTCGGGACGATCTTCCGCAAGAATTGTACAATCGGCCAAAACATGGATTTGAAGTTCCCCTGCTAAAATGGTTCAGAACAGAGTTAAAAAGCCTGATACAAGATGATTTGCTCAAAGACTCATTCATTGAAGCGCAAGGCATATTTAATGCTCAAAAGATCCGGACCTTAAAAAACCAACTATTTTCATCCAATCCTGGTGATGCCCACGCTACCATTTGGGCGTTGATAGTATTCCAATATTGGTGGAAAAGGCATATGTAGCGTCAAATTTCAACATTATTAAAAGATTGGCTTGAAATTATTCCAGTTTCTAATAAATCTTGATAAATCTGCGATGTGTACATACAAATTAGCTTGAAACAAGTTATAGGTGTAGAATTGAAGAATACCCCATATGGGGGAACTACTCTTATGAAAGAAACAAAAATAGTAATTATAGAAGATGATAAAATTTTCAGGGAAGCTTTTGGGCTTCTTTTGAACAGTTCAAACCACTACGAGGTGGTAAATACCTATAGCACCTGCGAAGAAGCAATTGAACATTTAGATGAAGACATGCCTCATATCATCATTATGGATATTCATTTACCTGGGATGAGCGGCATAGATGCCACAAAAATAATTAAGACCATTTCACCAAAAATTAATATCCTGATTATCTCAGGAAATAAGGATAACCGCGTAGCATTAGAAGCGTTTTCCGCAGGGGCGGTCGGTTTTATTACCAAAGATTCTGAATATATTGACTTTATAGAGGCAATCAGGCAAGTAGAAGAAGGCGGTTCTCCAATGAGCAAAACTGTTTCCCGATATGTTGTGGAATCCTTTCATGCTAACTTTGAATCCCCCCTGTCTGAAAGAGAATCGCAGGTGTTGCAGTTGTTATCGCAGGGGCAAACCTATAAAGAAATCGCGGAAAAATTATTTATTCATCCTGAAACAGTAAAGTCTCACCTTAAGAACATTTATACCAAACTAGATGTACACAACAAGGCAGATGCCATCATGAAAGCCGTTCAGGAGAGATTGATTAGGCACTAGGCATTGAAATTCTTATAAAACATGGAAAGATAACCCCTTAATTTCACCCTTACGTGTGATAGTCTGGCAGGTTTTTATTAATGAACTTTGAGTTTATCGTTATTTTTTGATTAAGAACAATTATTTTTTTTAATCCTATTTACCAACAAAACCCAAACTCATTATGAAAACAAATTTACGTATCACTCTGATGATGCTTTTGACTGCGTTTTTTCAATGCGGTTATGCGCAGGCTCAGAGTGTTTCTGGTAAAGTCACATCCTCTGAGGATGGACAAGCCTTACCTGGAGTCAATGTGATAATTCAAGGTACATCAACCGGAACAGTAACCGATATCGACGGGAACTTTACCCTGGATGCGTCACAAGATGGAACCTTAGTCTTTTCCTTCATAGGATTTGAAACCCAGGAAGTGCCCATCAATGGTCGTAGCGTAGTTGATGTTAGTTTATCAAGTGATGTGCAACAACTTTCAGAAGTTGTGGTTACTGCCTTGGGAATTGAAAGAGAGGAAAGGTCTCTGGGATATTCTTTGGAAGAAGTAAGTGGAGAGGAATTAACACAAGCACAAGCCGGGGAAACTAATTTGATAAATACCTTAAACGGAAAAGTCGCAGGTGTCCAAATCTCTGGGAATACAGGAACCCCGGGTGGCTCATCCCGAATTTTAATCAGAGGAGTGAATTCTATAGCAGGAAACAATCAGCCTTTATTTGTTGTCGATGGAATTCCTATGGACAATTCTAGCCACGAGAGAGCGCTTTCGGGAGTTGCAAGAGGCGCCCAAGGGTATGATTATGGTAATGCAATGCAAGATATTAATCCTAATGACATCGAATCTATGTCAGTTCTTAAAGGAGCTTCCGCCGCTGCATTGTATGGAACAAGGGCTTCGAATGGGGTGATTCTCATTACCACTAAAAGAGGGAGAAAGGGTAAGGCTATCGGCGTTGATATTTCTTCTGGTGTAACTGTTCAAACACCTCTGATTCTCCCAGATTTTCAAAATCAATACGGCGGTGGATCCGGCCCCTTTTCTCAAAATGCTGCCGGTCAAAATCTTCCTTTATATTCATACGATCAAAGCTGGGGGCCACGTTTGGATGGTCGTCCAGCAAGGCAGTGGTATTCATACTATCCAGGACCAGATGAGGGGCAGGAAACTCCGTGGGTAGCCCACCCCGATAATTTTAAAGATTTTTTGGAGACTGGTGTAACCTGGAATAACAATATAAGTTTTTCAGGAGGTGGTGAAAATACTTCTTTCAGGTTGTCATATAATAATATGAATGCGAAAGGAATATTTCCTAATAATGACTTCCAAAGAAACAATCTAAGTTTTACAGGAAGCCTTGATTTAACTGAAAGGCTATCAGTCAGCACTTCTATTAACTATGTTAATACCGAATCGGTAGGAAGACCTGAACAAGGGTATGGTGCAATAATGGTTCAATATTACCACTTCGGACAAAGACAGGTGGATGATGCCAGACTGAAAGATTACGTAACACCGGCAGGGGAACAAAAGTCATGGAATAGATTATCAGCCGCAAATGCTAGTCCTATATATGCTGATAACCCTTACTGGATTCGTGAAAGAAATTATCAAAACGATGGCAGAGATAGAGTATTCGGAAATTTTACCGTGAGTTATGAATTGACAGACTGGTTAAATATTTCCGGACGTGTTTTAAATGATTCCTACACCGATCGGAGAGAAGAACGAGTAGCTGTCGGTTCGGTTGCACAATCTGAATATTATGAAGCAGTACGACAATTCAGAGAAACAAATGCCGATGTAATCTTAACTGCCGATCTTAATATCAATGAAGATTTTTCATTGAACGCTTTTATAGGTGGGAATCACCGTTACACCATATTTCAGGAAAATATTGGTACCACAGTAGGAGGTTTAAGTGTAGCTGAATTTTATAGTTTGGAAAACTCTATTGACAGGCCAGACATAGAAGATTATACTTCAGAAAGAATGATTAACAGTGTTTTTGGTAGTGTTACCTTAGGTTTTAGAGACATTCTTTATCTGGACGCAACCCTGAGAAATGATTGGTCGTCTACTTTGCCGGAAGACAATAATTCATTTTTGTATCCTTCCGTGAGCGGTTCGTTTATCTTCTCAGAATTGATCGGGGACAACAACTTGTTAACCTTCGGAAAATTAAGAGCTAGTTGGGCTCAAGTGGGTGCTGATACCGATCCTTATAGGTTGGTAAATTATTATTCTCCCAATACTCCATTTGCCGGACGTCCAAGCTATTCATATTTCAATCAGTTAAACAATGCTGAACTAAAACCTGAGAGGACAAATTCCTGGGAAGTTGGTGCAGAGTTACAATTCTTAGAAAACAGGTTAGGTTTAGATTTAGCGTACTATGAAAGTCGTTCCTTTGACCAAATATTTCCGGTCGCAGTTTCCGGCTCGTCGGGTTTTACCACGCAAATAATCAACGCCGGGGAAATGTCAAATAAAGGGATCGAGGTCTTGTTAAGAGGCACCCCGGTTTCTACAGGAGATCTTACGTGGAACGTGGATGTAAACTGGTCTAGAAATAGGAATGAAGTGGTAGAATTAACAGAAGACCTTGATAATTACCAGATTTCAATCGATTTGTTTGGCAATCTTTCTGTTAACGCACGTGAAGGTGAACCGTACGGCGCTCTGGTCGGATATAATTTTGTATATGATAATAATGGAAACAAAGTAATAGACGAAGAAACCGGAAATTTTGCCGTTTCTGAAGGACAGGAGGTTTTAGGAAGTGTTATGCCAGACTGGAGGGGGGGAATTCGGAACTCTTTTAATTATAAAGGAATTAATCTCGCTTTTCTTATTGACGGCAGTTTTGGTAATGAAATGCACTCAACTACCAACCTCTTCGGAAAATACTCAGGGATGATGGAGGAAACTGCTGAAGACAATATCAGACAATTAGGGGTCATCGCAGAAGGTGTACTCCCCGACGGGCAGCCTAACAATATAGTTCTTAACCCAGCCACCTTTTTTGGAGGTCATTTTGGATTAGGGGCCGCTCATGTTTATGATGCATCTTATGTAAAACTAAGAGAAATCTCAATAGGTTATAGTCTGCCACAGTCATTGATTGGAGGCACGCCTTTTCAAGCAGTAAACATCTCCTTGGTTGGTAGAAACTTAGCCTTACTTTATAGCAAGATCCCGCACCTTGATCCTGAAGTTGTAACAAACGCAGGCAATATACAGGGTTTTGAGGGTGGAAATTTACCAAGTCTGAGGTCTTATGGTGTCAATGTTAAACTTAGCTTTTAATTGAAATATGAAAACATATATAAAATTATTTTCTATTGTTTGCGCGTTCAGTTTTATCGCTGCATGCACTGACAAATTTGAAGAGTTAAATACCAGCCCAAATGATCCGGAGGCTGTAGATCCTTTGTTTTTGCTGACTTCCGCGCAGGAACTTATGCTTGATGAGCTATATGATGTTTCTATAAATGGAGCTGCAGGTATGGTTCTTTCGCAATACTGGATGCAAAACGAATATACTGAGGAAAGCTTATATCAGTATAGACCAGCAGATGTTCAAGGCTTCTGGAATAACTTCTATTTACAACTGAAAGATTTGGATCAGATTATAGTTTTAAACCGCGAAACTCCTGACGATAATGCCGCGATCAGTAACAACCAAATCGCTGTAGCGAAAATTTTGAAAGTATGGGGCTTTCAAACCCTGACTGACGTGTTTGGAGATATTCCTTATTTTGAAGCTTTATCCGGAGAGACTAATCCTGCTCCTGTTTATACACCTCAATCGGAAATCTATCCGGACTTAATTGTACAGTTAGATTCTGCATTGTTACTATTGGAGCCGTCAGAGGGTGGGGTCGGCTCCGCTGATTTGATTTATAATGGCGATCTTGTAAAATGGCAAAAATTTGCCAACTCTTTGAAATTAAGAGTAGCGATGAGGATGTCAGGGGTAGCCTCGGTAAGCGCATTGGCACAATCAGCCGTTGAAGAAGCTGCCAATGGAGCATTTGAAAGCAATAACGATAATGCAGCAATTCAATATGTAGGTAGCCAGCCTAACATTAATCCACTTGCAGAATCGTATATAGAGAGGGCGGATTATAGCGCGAGCAGCACATTGGTTGATTATATGTTAGCTAACAATGATCCCCGGATATCTTCCTATTTTGAACCGGCAGCTGCCTCTGGAAACTTTATTGGTAGAGCGCATGGCCAGACAGGTGAAAGGGTTGGAGGCGTTCCTCGTGATGAAGTTTCTCAATTAAGTGATATCATTTTAGCACCGGATTTTGAAGGCATGTTAATGCATTATTCAGAAGTGAACTTTATCCTTGCAGAGGCAGCATTTAATAATTGGGATGTAGATCAATCTGCTGAAGAGTATTATAATGAAGGTGTTTTAGCTTCTATGGAGTATTGGGGTGTGTCAGATGAAGCCGCCGCTGAATATCTTAGTCAAAATCCTTATAATGGAATGCAGTCTATCGCTGAAGAAAAATGGGTTTCATTGTATATGCAGGGAAAAGAGGGCTGGGCAGAATGGAGAAGGCTCGACTTTGGCATCCTTAGAAGACCACAGGACAATCCTCTTGTGCCTGTAACCGCTGTTGCTCCTCAGCGATTGTTTTACCCATTAAATGAAGCGTCATTAAACGGTACCAATTACTCAGAAGCTATCGACAGGATGGGGGGAAATACTCTTGACACAAAAGTTTGGTGGGACGTTAATTAAATAATCTAAATAAATATGAAAAATTTTTTAAAAATATTTTTGATAGTAGGATTTGGAACGATAATATCCGCTTGCACAGATCCTGAAGAGAGTTTTAACTGGAACCCAGGTGAGAATCTGCGAATATCTGGCTCATCAGAAATTTCAACTTTAACCACCGCAAGCTATTATGTGCAAGGTTTCACCATAGCTGAAGACTATAACTGGTCACTTACTGGTCCTTCAGGAGAGGTGACCGTAAGAAGAGATGGCGAATTTGCAGATGTTTTTGTTGAGGCACCAGGAACTTACACCTTGACTGTTAGCAACGGTACCTATAATGGCTCGATGACGATAGAAGCAGCGTCCGTAGATCAAGCCTTAGGTTTTGAAACTGACTCTATAAGAACTACTGAAAGCTTGACAGATACCTTGTTTATACCTGTAGTTATCACGGAGCGGAATCCTGAGGGTGCAACTGTATCCTTTTCCATCGATGCCAGCAGTACAGCTACCATGGGGGAAAACGATGACTTTGTGATATTGACTGATTCTCCACTGATATTTGATGAGGAAACGACTAAACATATTGAAGTTCTTGTTCGAAGTGATGGAGAAAGAGAAGCTACGGCTGAAACCATCGTCATCAACTTAAACGCAATTACTGATACTGGCCTCGGAGAATATGCTGTTACTTTGGGAGACGAGACAGAAATTACCGTTTATATTGATGACGATTTAAAAGTCTTGTCTTTTGAGAGCATGGAAAATGACACCCTAACTAGTAGTTCCGATGCTGGCAATTACGTTTACAATGTGGTGCTCTCAGGTGCGTCGGAGAGTGAAGTTACAGTTCCATATACCATTAGTGGAACAGGCGTAACTCCTCAGATTGGCTCTTTGACCTTTACGGCTGGTACTATTAGCCAACCGCTACCCTTAACGCTATCCGACGCCGCTTTCGCTACAGATCAGGAAATTGTCATTTCTCTGGGTGAGCCTGTATCTGATGATGAAGAGGTCATAATTGAAAGAGATGAAGAAGATAATCTGATTGGACATGAAAAAATTATCATCATAGAAATAGAATAGCTATCTGAACCAATTTAATAAGAAAAAGGCTGTTAATATCAACAGCCTTTTTTCTTTATTAGTGAAGTCTACTCGGCATTTGATCCTTTACATTTTTACGTTTTTCAACTCAATGAGTCGAAAGCGTTTTCCTTCACACTAATTAATCCCGTTTCAAATATGCGCGCGCGGATAAGTGGTCTTGAATATTACTACACAATTCCTCATCGGGAAGGACATATGCATTATACGGATAGTATAACTAAAAAAGCCCCGGAGAAATCTCCAGGGCTTTATTATGTATAAATCTAAGAATTTTACTTCTTGTCTTTGTCGTCTACTTCTTCGTACTCCACATCAGATACGTCATCCGCAGCATTACCTCCAGCCTGAGCATTTGGATCGCCTTGGGCACCACCTGCTGGTCCTCCCTGAGCACCTCCATCAGCAGCAGCGTACATTTCCTGTGCAGCGCCTTCCCATGCTTTGTTCAATTTTTCCATGGCTGCATCAATTCCGGCTACATCCTGAGATCCGTGGGCAGTTTTAAGGTTTGCAAGTGCCTCATTGATGGCTGTTTTATTGCCTTCAGATAGCTTCTCACCATACTCTTTCATCTGCTTATCTGTTTGGAAAATCAAAGAATCCGCGGCATTGATTTTATCAATTTTCTCCTTGGCAGTTTTGTCCGCCTCAGCATTGGCCTGGGCTTCATCTTTCATTTTCTTGATTTCCTCATCTGTCAATCCTGAAGAAGATTCGATCCTGATCTTTTGTTCTTTACCGGTTCCTTTGTCTTTCGCAGAAACATTCATAATACCATTGGCATCAATGTCAAAAGTAACCTCAATCTGTGGAACCCCTCTCGGAGCTGGTGGAATACCATCCAAATGGAATCTTCCAATCGTTCTGTTATCTTTTGCCATTGCTCTTTCACCCTGCAGCACATGTATTTCTACAGATGGTTGACTATCAGCAGCAGTTGAGAAGGTCTCTGATTTCTTGGTTGGTATAGTAGTGTTAGATTCGATTAGCTTGGTAAACACACCACCCATTGTTTCAATACCCAATGACAAAGGAGTGACATCAAGAAGCAATACATCTTTTACTTCTCCTGTTAATACCCCACCCTGAATTGCTGCACCAATTGCAACTACCTCATCAGGATTTACACCTTTAGAAGGTTTTTTACCAAAGAACTTCTCTACTTCTTCCTGGATCTTAGGGATTCTTGTAGATCCACCTACCAATATAACTTCATCAATATCTGAGGCTGAAAGTCCTGCATCTTGTAAAGATTTTCTACAAGGCTCCATTGATCTTTTTACCAGTTCATCAGATAGTTGCTCAAATTTGGCTCTGCTCAAGGTACGAACCAAATGCTTGGGAATACCATCCACCGGCATGATATAAGGCAAGTTGATTTCTGTACTGGTAGAGCTTGAAAGCTCAATCTTGGCTTTTTCGGCCGCTTCTTTTAAACGCTGAAGTGCCATCGGATCTTTTCTCAAATCGATGTTCTCATCCTTTAAGAACTCTTCTGCCAACCAGTTGATGATCACAGCATCAAAGTCATCTCCACCAAGGTGTACATCACCATTTGTAGATTTCACTTCAAATACGCCATCGCCCAGTTCAAGTATAGAAATGTCAAACGTACCTCCACCCAAATCGTAGACGGCAATCTTCATTTCTTTATTTTTCTTATCCATGCCGTAGGCCAAAGCCGCAGCAGTAGGCTCGTTAATGATCCGCTTTACTTCAAGGCCTGCAATCTGGCCAGCCTCTTTAGTAGCCTGCCTTTCAGCATCGTTAAAGTAAGCAGGAACAGTAATTACAGCTTCTGTCACAGTCGTTCCCAAGTAATCTTCTGCTGTAGATTTCATTTTCTGAAGAATCATCGCAGAAATTTCCTGAGGCGTATATAATCTGTCGCCTATTCTTACCCTAACTGTGTCGTTGCTTCCTTTTTCTAAATTATAAGAAACATTTTTACGTTCTTCAGAAACCTCAGAATGCTTCTTACCCATAAACCTTTTTACAGAACTTATGGTATTGACAGGGTTAGTGATTGCTTGCCGTTTTGCAGGATCTCCAACCTTTCTCTCGCCATTTCCATTGTCTAGGAAAGCAACAATAGAAGGGGTTGTTCTTCTTCCTTCGCTGTTTGGTATAACAACAGGCTCATTTCCCTCCATTACTGAAACACAGGAGTTGGTTGTTCCTAAGTCAATTCCGATAATTTTTCCCATGATATAAATTT
>CAZHZR010000087.1:8957-11242 GCA_964537095.1 uncultured Roseivirgaceae bacterium | reverse complement strand
GGTCAAACTGCGGACTGAAACTTGTCAATCGGGTACGATCAGTAGCCTCGTTTCTACCATACAGGTCTTTTTCAATATTAATATTAGGATTGAGGTTATTCGCATACATTTCCTGCGCGAGATCTACGAACTGCTGTGTGTTCAGCATATCGTAACTTGGATAATTTTGTATACTTGTTCTAGCGTTTGCCTCAATGGTGGGAGCCCCAAGCTTTCCTCTCTTCGTGGTGATCAACACAACCCCGTTGGCGCCCCTGCTTCCGTAAACCGCAGCAGCGGATGCATCTTTTAACACCGTTAAGGTCTCGATATCGTTTGGATTGATGAGGTTGAATAAGTTGGGTGGAGTATTTAAGCCGCCACCACTAATAACATCTTCATTACCGGCACGCGGTGGCTCAATGATTTGTCCGTCAATTACAAACAGTGGCTGTGCATCTCCATTCCAGGTACCGACACCTCGCACATAAATCTTTGGAGCCTCATTAGGATTTCCACTGGTGTTTACTACCCTTACACCGGATGCATTTCCTTGTAGTGCGAACTGGGGAGAAGCCGTCGTAATTTTTCCTATTTCCTGCTCTCCAACAGTAGAAATAGATCCGGTAAGGTCTCTTTTTCTTCTTTCTCCAAAGCCAATAACAACGACCTCGTCCAGCTCAGAAACATTAGAGGTGAGGGTGACATTGATTACGCTCCGGCCTCCCACAGAGACTTCTTGCGTGTTATACCCTATGAAACTAAAGCTTAATACGGCGTCACCGTCCGGCACCTGGAGGCTGTAATTACCGTCAATATCGGTGATAGTGCCAATACTCGTATCTTTTATAAGTACATTGACTCCAGGTAAACTAGAGTTGCCATCTGCATCCGTGACCTTGCCGGTGATGGTTTGCTGCTGGGCATGAACCTGCAGGCTCATTATTAACAACAGCAGGAAAGTTGTTGATAAAATTTTTGTCATAAAAGTATAGGTTTAGTTGTAATTCCCTGATTGAAAGGGCATTTTAGCGAAAATTAAAAATCCAACCATTATGTACTATGTGGGTCGTTAGCGCCTTGCGGACTTTGCGCCGCCCGTGAGACCTTTTGCCTTTTGAAGCAGATCACACAGACGAGGCGCTAATTCCCGGATCTAATAAACAGTCCTATTTATGCCTAATTCTCCTCTATACTGTATGGTACTGTACTGTAATAATTAGTTGTTTCAAAAGTTGGAAAAGCACCTGTGGCCACTTATGTTTAATAAGCAAATCCAATGTTTTGTCTGTGAATAATAATATAAGACATGAAAAACCACCATCAAAATCTGATCATATGCATCTTTTTATTCATGCCTATGCTTTCACTGGCAGCCACTGGTTCGCGGGTGCTAATAGTTTCTAAGCCCGAAACACCGGCTTTGGAAAACCCCATTACTGTTCGGTATATCCAAAAACATCTGCCCAAAAATGGCCCCAGGTTGGTGTTGAACTCACGGATTGAGAAGCAGCTCAAGCAAAAGCTTAAAACAGATCCGGTGGTACAAAACATGTACAAAGCCATCGCTTTAAACACAGAGGCTATCCAAGAGACGCCTCTTTTGACAAGAGAGATGAGCGGCCGGCGACTGCTTTCCGTGTCGCGGGAGATGTTGTATCGCATGAACATGCTGGGCATGGTGTATAGAATCGAGAAGAACGCTGAGGTTTTGGACAGAATCAATCAGGAACTCATTACGGTCTGCAACTTTGAAGACTGGAACCCCTCCCACTTTCTGGATGTAGCAGAGATGGCCCTGGCTGTAGCTCTTGCTATTGATTGGGTTGGAGACGATCTACCTGCCTCAACGGTTTCTCTGGCTCAAACGGCCTTGATTGAAAAGGCAATCATGCCCAGTTACGGAACCGAGCACGAGGTGGTATGGTGGATCAATACCTCCAACAACTGGAACCAGGTCTGTCACGGGGGACTCATAGCCGCCTCTATTGTAATTGCAGAGAGAGATCCTACTTTGGCTGCCAAAACCATTCACCGTGCACTGGAGAATATCCCGATTGCCCTGGAAGAATATCGTCCGGATGGTGTTTATCCTGAGGGGGCCACCTACTGGGGATATGGTACTTCTTTTACTGTAATTACCGCTGCGATATTAGAGAGCGCTTTTGGTACAGATTTTGGCATAGCAGCATATCCTTCTTTTAAGGAAAGTGCTGATTTTAAGCTATTAAGCACATCACCATCAGGACGTTATTATAATTTTGGCGACAACGGCGATAGACGAAGTAATAAAGGAGACCTCACAT
>CAZHZR010000087.1:0-8857 GCA_964537095.1 uncultured Roseivirgaceae bacterium | reverse complement strand
TATTATAATTTTGGCGACAACGGCGATAGACGAAGTAATAAAGGAGACCTCACATTGGCTTGGTTTGCTACTAAAACCGGCAATTCCCTGTATTTTGAAAGAGAGCGGTTTTTGATGCCCGCAGCCCAAATGGGTAAATTATCCAGGCTGGACGGCGCCGGCCTGGTTTGGCTCTCGCAGTTTAAGGAAGAAACCAGGCAAGCATTGCCTATGGCATGGAAAGGAGACGGTCAAAACCCGGTTGTCTTTTTTAGGGGCGAAGAAAATGATCCTCATCAATATTATTTTGCTGCTAAAGGAGGAGGAGGCATTATAAACCATGGGAATATGGATGGAGGTTCGTTTGTCTTTGAATTAAAGGGAGTCTTATGGTCTTTGGATCCTGGCAATCAATCTTATGACGAACTGGAGCAGACAGGCTTTGATCTGTGGGGCAACTGTCAGGACTGTGAGCGTTGGACACTGCTGAGCAAGAATAATTTTGGCCACAGCACCTTGACAGTGAACGAACAACTGCATGTGGCGGAAGGACTTGCAGTACTTGAGAACTTTAAAGATGGCGATCAGCCGGAGGCAATATTTGATCTGACTCCCTGCTTTAAGGGACAGCTCAACAGCGCGCAACGAAAGTTTGTAAAAGATAGCCCGAACTCCTTAAGCATTGAAGACCAGGTGGAGCTGAACGAATCAACCACATCCATCACCTGGCAGATGATGACCACAGCAGAAGTAGAAATTACAGAAGCGGGCGCTGTGCTGAGAGAAGCTGGAGAAGAATTGGAGTTACAAAATTTATCTCATCCGGGATCCAGGATTACCGTAGTTTCACTTTACCCTCCTCCCCTGGCACTGGACAAAAATATTGAAGGTCTAAAGAGAATAGAGGTTAAAATTCCTGCCAGCGCTTTCGAAGCAGGAAAGGGCATTGTAAAAATCCGGCTCAGCGGAAAATAAACGTTTCCTTCCCTGCAAAGAATTGGCCGTCCCGGATAATGGTCCGGTTGGCAGCCACATGAGCAAAAGGCAACCTGACCCGAACCATCAGAAGCAGCCACCCGGCTGCTTTCGTTCATCAAAGCTTTTAAAACTTTTCAGCTATTAATCGGCATCTGCTCCTTAGTTTCACCGATACAAATTTTTCTCTTTCCTACGGGTGCCTGATTCTCAAGCACTAGTGCCACATAGCACAGCATGCGCTACATTAAAAACTATCCTAATTTTTCCCCACGTTTGACAATTATCAATCGATTATGGGGCGATTTGCACCCGATTTTTTACACAATACAATTTTTAACCATTCAAAACCCACACGATTATGAAAAAACCATTTACCGATTTTTTGCCCCCCGGAAATCCTGGGATAAAAACCTGCAGCAGGTTCAAGGCAGTATTTCTCATGTTTCTATGCACTTTTCTCCTCGCCACTAGCCTTGAATCCCTTGCTGGAACGCGGGAAATCTCAAACGATGACGACACTGCATATCGCTATTTGCGGCTTAATGTTCTTGACGGTGTAAGCAATAAAAAACTAATCATCAGCGAAATCAACTGGCTGGTAGGATCGGAAACATACCCACAGCCCAGGATTACTTCAGCCTCTTCCAAAGTATTTGCAACAGGCACAAAAAACGCTTTAGCCGCGTACAGGGTCTACGACGGTAAGTTAAGCGCGCAAAACGCGGTTTATATTCCCAACAGTACTACATTTCCTTATGCTATTATTTTGGACCTGGGGAACAATGGAGCTATAAACCCAACTGGTATTCAGATAGCAGCTGAACTCAATAACCGCGCCATCGGAGCCTTTAGTTGTGAAGGGTCCATGGACGGCATAAACTGGACCACTTTTTATGAGACCTCCGGATTAACCTCTGAGGACTGGAAGGGATCTGTTTTCAAGACCTTTGAATTTTATGATTCGGAGGCACCAACAGCCCCTACAGGCCTGGCTGCTTCTGACATAGGTCAAACTTCCCTTACCTTGAGCTGGGAACCGGCTTCTGACAACATAGGAGTAGTAGCCTATGAGGTTTTTGCTGGATCAGACTCAAAAGGCACCACCGCCAGCACCTCTTTGACGTTGAGCAATCTGGAGTGCGCAACGGCGTATTCCTTTACAGTGGTTGCTCTGGATGCTGCCGGGAACAGCTCCGAACCGACTGCCGCTATTGAAGTTGAAACTGCTGAATGCGAAGCACCAGACGGTAATTTAATTAGTAACGGTGAATTTAACGACGGCCTGACAGGCTGGAGGACAATCTTCCATGCGCCGGCAAGCGGGAGTCTCAGTGTTGTCAGCGACGCCAACATGAGCGGTCCGAATGCAGGAAAAATAACGATTGAAAACGGTGGTGCAAACTGGCAGATAGAACTGTTTACGGCTTTTGATCTGCAGGAAGGCAAAACCTATGATATATCTTTCAGAGCCAAAGCTGACGGTGACAGAACTGCCCAGGTAACCTTTCAGAGAGGTTCAGATCCTTTCAACAACTACTGGCAGCAAACAGTCAATTTGACTACAAGTACGCAAATGTTTGGCCCCTTTAGATGGACTTCAAATGTTTCTGACTCCGTAACGCGCCTCAACTTCAGACTGGGCGGCAGTGATGCAGACGTATGGCTTGATGAAATAGTGGTGAAAGAGGTGATTTTAAGCGGAGATACCGAACCACCCACAACCCCACAAAATTTAGTAGCTTCCAACATTTCAGAGAGCTCACTACTGTTAACATGGGAGGCTTCAACCGACAATACCGAAGTGGCCCGTTATGAGATTTTTGCAAATTATATCTCGAGAGGAAGCACTACCGATACCACCATAGAACTCGAGGGACTGGATTGCGACGGGGCTTATACGCTGGCAGTGAAAGCGATAGATCTGGATGGTAATATGTCGGAATCCAGCGAAGAAATATCAGTAAGAATGGATGCATGCACAGGTACGTCAAATCCCAAAAATGCACAATTGGGTATGAACATGTCCTCTCCACGCTCCTGGAACTCCGAATTTGCCCTAACCAATCTTGCCCACTACGCGCTTGCCTGGATGCCTGTAGAAACCGCGCCTGCTTATAATGGCAGAATTCCTGTAGAGGAGCTTACTTCCGACAGGTACCTGCAACCTGGCGCCACAGGCAGACTTGCCGTATTTTGGGATCTTCCTCCGCATTTTATCGCAACCGGAGACTATGTATTTACCTATGAGGGAGATGCAGAAGTAAGCTTTTCTACCTACAGTAGCAATGGCATTAGCCTTGTTGACAGCGAGCCGGGTCGAATTGTTATTAACATTCCCACGCTGACGAACAGGGTATTCCTCTACTTTGATGTGACGAGCAACAGCATGACGGATCCTATCCACAACATCGAGTTCAGAGAGTTGGACAGAGAGCATGCTACTGAAGTCTTTCGACCAGAATTCGTTGCAGAATACAACAGTTTAAAAGCATTCCGATTCATGGATTGGGGCCTGGTGAACAACAGTACTGTCTCTACCTGGGATGAATATCCGGCTGACGGAGCGCTTCTTCAAACTGGCGGGGTGAGCTATAGCTATATGATAGAGCTGGCGAACCAGACAGGAATGGACGCGTGGTTCTGTCTGCCGCTCCTAGCTGACGACGACTACATCCGCCAGTTCGCTACTAAAGTTAAAAACGAGCTGGATCCTGATATAAAAATTTACCTCGAACTTTCTAATGAGGTCTGGAACACTAGTTTCACCGGTGCTACACAGGCAGCGCAAAAGGCAAGAGAATTGGGGATTTCCAATCTTGGCAATACCAAACAAGATGCGGGATTCTACTACGGATACAGGTCCGCACAACTTGGCAATATCTTCAGGGAAGAACTGGCAACGGAAGATGTTATGCGCGATTTCACGCAGGTAATAGCATGGCAGGCTGTGGATACCTGGTCTTTCGAAAATATGGTTCTTCCTGGCTACCGAATCATAATGGGTGAAGGAGCAGTTCCTGAGGCAGTCGCTATTGCTCCCTATTTTGGAGGCGGTTTGACCGGTTCAAACGCATCTATTGTAGAAGGATGGACTGTAGAGCAGATAATCGATCAATTAAAATTCGGAACTTACTCCAGCATTCTACCAGGAAAGAGCTCTACTGAATTGGCGCATGCCGTAACTAACATGAAAGCATACAAAACTTTAGCTGACAATTATGACATCCCGTTGTTAATGGGCTACGAAGCTGGCCAGCATATGGTAGGAAGCAATAGTACGCTGATAAACCGTTTTCAAGAGGTAAACAGAGATCGCGGAATGTATGATCTTTATATTGCCTATCTGGACGAGTGGAGAAACCTGGGCGGTGACTTGTTTGCCATTTTTGCCTCCACGAGCACCTACGCAAACAGCGGCTCATGGGGATGGAAAGAGTATCCTGCACAAACCCGAGAAGAAGCGCCTAAGTATGATGCCATTCTTACCTGGAGCAGCACCTATTCCTCCGCAGCATCAAGCTCAACAATGGTTACTGAGCATGTGACCCTGGAAAAGGCAGTTTCTCCTGCTGAGAAAGAACTCATCATCTATCCTAACCCAGCAGGAAACGGATATGTCACCGTTCAATTTGGTAAGGCTTCCGGCAATAACCTTTCAATCATGAGCATGGCTGGAAAGGTCTACAGAAACGAGCACGTAGATCAGGAATCGAGAGTTATTAATCTGGAAGGATTTAAACCTGGAACCTACATCTTTAAGATTAATGGATCAGCCTATAGGGTAATTATTCGATAACCCATTAGCTTACGGTCTTGCCCGCCGGAATGCTTCCTACAAGCAGGCGAGAGCAAGCTTTACAACAACTTTATATATCAGAAAGACCTCATCTTTGCCGCAGGGCAAGGTGAGGTTTTCTTTTTTGCATGTGGGGAGCTACTTTTAAGGCTACCTGGCCGAAACATCCTGATCCTGTTTTGTAATCTACTCCACACCTTTGTTCTGCCAATCTCCAGAGAATTTCCGATGTAGTTGATGCATTAGTTGACTACCTGCATTGAAGTCAAAGCATCCAAAACCTTGCTTTCACGAAGCACCATAACGGCACAGCATGGCGCGCGCCTCAAGCTGCGGTAGATTTATAGACTCATAAACACTACTGTATTCTTGCCTGGCAAAATTTTTTAATTTATGCACAGTAGATTTTTTTATTTTTCATCGTAAACCAGATTCGTTATGCAAAAACACACCACACAATCGCATTTTTCAGAAATTAATTTCCTGCGTACATGGCAAAAGCACTACAAGATGCTTCTCATAATGGGCATTATCATACTTTTGTCTGCCCCGACTTTAACCGCACAGACGGCCTATCGCTACCTACGTCTTACCGCTTTAGACGGAGTAAATCCGCAGCGTGAGGTGTACGTGACAGAAATCAACTGGCTTGTCGGAAACGATATTTATCCCGAAACACGAACTACTTCTTCCTCTACAAATGTAAATGCAACGCTTGGATCTTCGCCTTGGCGGGCCTATGATGGAGTGCTAGCCCTTCCAGCCTGGAACTCCCAAACCACCACTTTCCCCTACTCCATTACGCTGGATTTGGGTGCTGGGCAGGCAATCAATCCTACAGGGATCCAGATTGCAGCTGAGTGGCAGGAAAGAACCATGGCCGCCTTTTTGTGTGAGGGATCCAACGACGGCACAAACTGGACGAGCCTTTTCTCTGAAAGTGGCCTTACATCAGCCGACTGGACGCGAAATGCATTCAAAACCTTCCAGTTTCCTGTCATTCCGGGAGAGGATCCCGACAACCTCATTACCAATGGAGAATTCAACAATGGTACGAACGGCTGGAATTCCATTTTTCAGGCCGATGCCGCCGGTGGAGGGAATTTTGAGATAGATAGCAATGCCGGCATGAGCGGCAGTAATGCAGCTAAAATCAACATCAGCAATGGCGGATCCGCCAACTGGAACGTCGAACTGTTCTCTCTGTTCAATCTGGAAAGTGGCAAAAATTATGAGCTTAGCTTTCAGGCTAAAGCAGCTGCCAACCGACCTGCACTCGTAATCTTTCAGAAAGAATCAGACCCCTTTACGCATTATTGGGAACAAAATATCCAGCTTTCCACCACCACCCAAACTTTCGGACCTTTTACCTGGACAGCCGATGTAAGCGATGAAGCGACGCGTCTCAATTTCAAAGTTGGCGGCAACGATGCGGATATCTGGATTGATGCTGTAGTAATAAAAGAGGTCGGTACTGCCGTAGACCAGGAGCCTCCTTCACAACCTGCGGGCTTGTCGGCCTCAAACCTGACAGCTAATTCCTTTACTTTGAGTTGGAACGCAGCTACCGACAATGTGGGGGTTGTGTCTTATGAAGTATTTGCAGGAACTGATTCCCAGGGAACTACCAGTTCCACTTCTATGAACATAAGCGGATTGGATTGTGGCACCAGCTACCCAATAACTGTTGTTGCCAGAGATGCTGCAAATAATCTCTCCCTGGCCAGTTCAGCACTCAACGTTTCAACGGCAGCCTGTTCGGGAACTACATATCCCAACGAAAATGCCATGTTGGGCATGAACCTGTCACATCCACGTGCCTGGAGCACCGAATTTTACTTCACCAATCTTGCCCACCACTCGTTTGCCTGGATGCCAGTAGGGCCAGGTGTTAATTACGGAGTCAGGATCCCGGAAAGTGAACTTACCCCCGATCTCTATCTTAAACCAGGGAACTCGGGCCGGCTCGCCATCTTCTGGGACCTAAACCCTTCCAGTATTGCCACTGGCAACTATGTTTTCACCTATGATGGCACGGCAGACGTATCGCTTGCAAGTGAAAGTTCTAGTGGGATATCTGTGGTTTCCAGCACCAGCGGCCGAATTGAAATACACATCCCGGAAATCAGCAGCAATATTTTTGTGTTTTTTGATATCACAAACAATAGCACATCCAACCCCGTCAATAACATCCGCTTTACAGAATTAGAGCGAGAAAATGCTACAGAAATTTTTCGGCCGGAGTTTATAAGCGAATATCAAACTTTAAAAGTTTATCGCTTCATGGATTGGATGGACACCAACAACAGCGAGGTGTCAGCATGGAACGATTATCCTGCAGATAACGCGCTCATCCAAACGGGCGGTGTAAGCTTCAATTTCATGATAGCCTTGGCCAATCAAACAAAATCCGATGCCTGGTTTTGTGTTCCCATGCTTGCCGACGACAATTTTGTAAAACAAATGGCAGATAAAATCCGGGATAACCTTGATCCGGACGTAACGGCCTACATCGAGCTTTCCAACGAGGTGTGGAACGGACAGTTTGACGCGGACGATCAGGCAGCGCAGAAAGCTATTGAAGCGGGTATCTCCACCAATGATAACAAGCCTTGGGAAGACGCAGCCCTATATGTAGGTTATAGAACGGCGCAAATTGAGCAAATTTTTGAAGATGCCTTTAGCGAAACGTCTACTAAACCGGATCTAACTGTGTTAATTGCGTGGCAGGCAGCAAATGTCTGGCTACTGGAAAACAGGGTGCTGCCTCAATACCAGGCTACTATGGGCGGTAACGCTGTTCCTGATGCGGTTGCCATCGCCCCCTATTTTGGAGGCGGACTCGGATCGGCCAACGTTGAGTCGATAATGGAGAACTGGACCGTTGATATGGTTTTTGACCAGTTGCTCAATAACACCTATGGAGACCAGGTAGGAAACGCATCCCTCTCCCGTTCCATAGGGTACATGACCGCTTATAAAGACTTTGCGGACGAATATGAAATTCCCGAACTACTGGCCTATGAGGGTGGTCAACATCTGGTGGGCGTTGCCAGCGCCAACAACAACACCGCAATTAGAAGCCTGTTTGAAGCCGCCAACAGAGACCGAAGAATGTATGACGTCTATACCTTATATTTTGATGCCTGGAAGCAAATTGGCGGTGGGCTCTTTGCAACATTTGCCTCTACCGATTCCTATAAGAAAAGTGGCTCCTGGGGTTGGAAAGAATATCCATCGCAAACACGGCAGGAAGCACCAAAATATGATGCCATCCTTTCTTGGAATGCCAATAATCAAACGCTCACAGAAAATGCAGTGGGTGCGAGTTTAGAAAAAACCGCTTCCGCTGAAGAAAGGGTTGTACTTTATCCCAATCCTGTGCAGGAGAATGGTGTTACCATCGAATTTGAAAATTCCAAAGGAAATACGCTGACCATTCACGACCGGGACGGAAAGGTTTATGTGGATGAAGTGGTAAACCAAAAAGTTAAAAAGATAGCAGTAGACCGATTGAAGCCTGGATTTTACATCTTTAAAATCAATGGCGTTTCACAACGAGTGTTGATCCATTAAGGCAGCGCAGCCACCTTGCGTCGAGGTTTAACAAATGGTACCTACACAGCAACAAAAGGCGTCATTCCTGACGAAGCGGAGCGAAGATCAGGAATCCCTATCTATGGAATGCAGAGGTTTGACAAACCACTTCCATCTCCAAATGAGGGATTCCTGTTTGCAAGTCTTGGATATTTACACCGTTTCTCTTCGTAAATTTCGGAATGAGGAAATATTTATAATGTAGTTATAGGTGAGTCGTTATAACAAATGAAGGTTCAGCAGCAACTTAGTCGCCAAAGACACCCTTATTTAAACGGCATTACGTTTTTCTCGCCACAGCTGTTCAAACCATTGCGGTCGCAAACCCAACAAATATCTCATCCTGGACAATATCGGGATGAGATATTTTTTTTCAAGTACTTGTAATCATTTGGCTGCGATTATCAAAAGTGGTTAAGAAAAAGAAGCTCCCTCACCGGACTAGTGGAGGCTCAGGATAATCAATATCCGCGACCCAGACTTTGTCCAAAGAAAAGTTTTATTTCT
>CAZHZR010000086.1:0-11246 GCA_964537095.1 uncultured Roseivirgaceae bacterium | reverse complement strand
AAAAAATCAAGATAAGCCCCGTTGTTGATGGCTGGTGAAAGAGAATCCAATCGATAACTATACTGAAATATACCTGCGAAATCAGGAAAATCCTGCTGGGTGCCGATTATATTGTTGTTAATAGCGAGCGATTCATCTACACTCCTGATGAGGTTATTACCCATCACTAAATTGTAGCTAGCTGACGGATCATCAATGAGCAAATCAGAATTATAAGGCAAGCCCCCGCCACTCCATATAATATTATTGTATAACCGGATATTTAACGGCGTTGCGTTTGAAGACTCAGTGTTTCCAACAAAAAACATAACAGCATTGGTGGTTGAAAACCCCAAGGTGCCATAATTCGCAAGCGTACTATGAATATAAGTGTAATTTCCACCTCCCTCATGTTTTGTTAGATGCCCCGTTGCGTTGTTAATTAAGCTGTTATAAACATAGAGGTCAGCCCCGCGGGCATAAATTCCAGGCCCTGATGTATTTTCTATTTTACTATGGCCCAATATCAGGTCCGGCAATGAATCTTCATCCGCAATATTCAAAGAAATTCCAGTGTACGCATTACGGATGTCGCTGTATAAGATCTCATTGTTTTTGCTCGTTCCCCCAAAAAATATACCTGCCCACAGCCCAACCTGGTTTTTGATATCCAGTCGGGAGTTTCTGAAAGTGATCCGCTCCTCCTGTGTACCAGAAGCCAACAAAGTCCCGTCAACCATCAAAGCGGCCTGGTTGTCGAAATAAACATTTGCTCCTTTGGTTATCGTCAGGATACATCCCTCCGCGACCCAAACCGTATCTTTTAACACATAAGCTTTTCCTGCAGTCCATACCTGCGAACACGCAAGGACACCTTTTTTTATAAAAAGCGCATCCTGCCCGTGCGCCCGTAATTTTACGTCCTGCAGATTATCATTCTGGTGAAATTGGATGGAGTCTTTGACCAGAAAAGGGGCGTCCTGATCATTAGGATCTATTTGAAGTTGAACCAAAATCAGAAGGCTATCACCGCCCAGCAAAACCTGGTTATTTGCGGACGAAGTAAGGGCACCGTTAATGATCAGCTTATAAGCAGAAGCATTTCCGCCTGCCAGATTGATCGCGTCTATTTGAACGGCGTGATCATGAGGATTGAAAACCAAAAGGCGCCGGGTAATATTCCTTACCTCAGATTCAGCGCCCGTGAATACCGTATCAAAATCAATAGTATCCGTGGAAAATGACAATAGAATGTTTGGATCCCTCTTTATGCTTTCCTCTTGTGGCTCACAGGCTAAGAAAAATAAAAGTAGCACAATAGCACCCAACAGATTGGAACGGATATATTTGTTCATGTAGTGCTATGGTTTAAAATCAATTCGGGAAATCAGTCATTGGCAGTTCCCGCCTGTAACTTTATAGAATTTTCTGCAATACGGAGTTGCTCAATAAAATCTCCTATCTCACCATCCATCACCACCGGCAAATTGTGCACTGAATAGCCAATTCTATGGTCAGTCACCCGTCCCTGTGAGTAATTATAGGTTCTGATTTTATCGGACCTGTCGCCACTTCCCACCATAGATTTCCGTTGAGCACCCACCTCGTCATTATGCTTTTTTAACTCTATTTCGTATAATCTTGAGCGCAAAACTTTCAATGCCTTTTCAAAGTTCTTTATCTGCGACTTTTCATCCTGGCAAGAAACTACAAGGCCTGAAGGAATATGTGTTAATCTTACCGCGGAGTAGGTGGTGTTTACAGACTGACCACCTGGTCCTGATGAGCAGAAGGTATCTTTTCTGACATCATTCATGTCAATCTCTACTTCTACTTCCTCCATTTCGGGCAGCACTGCCACACTCGCTGCTGATGTATGTACTCTTCCCTGGGTTTCAGTAGCTGGCACCCTTTGCACCCGATGTACACCTGACTCAAATTTCATCATTCCATAGACATCCTCTCCTGCTACAGTGCTGATGATCTCTTTATAACCTCCGGATGTACCTTCTGTGAGGTCTAATGTCGATAATTTCCAACCCTGCTTTTCCGCAAATCTTTGGTACATTCTGTACAAGTCGCCGGCAAATATCGCCGCCTCGTCTCCTCCGGTTCCTGCTCGTATCTCCAAAATAATATTCTTGCTGTCATTTGGATCTTTCGGAATTAACATCTTCTTAAGGGCTTCTTCCATTTCATCCTTTTTATCCTCCAGCTCTTCCAGCTCCACTTTTGCCATCTCACGAAATTCCGGATCCTTCTCAGAAGAAAGCATCTTCTTTGCGCTGTCAATATTTTCTACTACATTTTTGTAAAGCATATACTGACTGACAATTTTTTCCAGATCCTTATATTCCTTACTTAATTTCGTGTATTTCTTCATGTCACTCATTGCATCTGGTTGTACAATGAGCTGACTCACTTCATCAAATCTATCTTTAATAGCCTCAAGCTTATAAATCATAACTTATTTTTTTATTTAACAAAATTAATAAATGCTTTGATTTTATCTTACCGAATGCCCGAAAACTCTAAATAATTAATGCGCATAAATCTTCAATACATTGTAAGTGTATTATTTAGCATAAAAATGTCCTATTTTACTATGCCGGATCTTATACTTTTGTTTAGTAGTTGACCCTAAAGTGTGATTAAACCCACGCCTTTAGTGTCAAAGCTATCTATTAAGCCTGTGCCACTAAAGAACCACAGGCGTGGTTTTTAAACTAATAACAAAAGAAAATTATGAAGATTTCTAAAATTATTTTTGGTATCCTGGTAATGACCGTAATCCCATTCATGGCCAAATCTCAGGATTACAGAATTCACTCCGTGTTTATTTACAACTTTACGAAGTACATTCAGTGGCCTAGCAGTGATCAGAACGGCGATTTTGTAATTGGAGTTCTTGGTAACTCTCCCATGGTGGCAAGTCTAGAAAAATTAGCAGCCGAAAGAAAAATTGGCACAAGGTCAATGGTTGTTAAAAAATTTGCAAGTGTAGACCAGATTTCCAAATGCCACATGCTTTTTATTCCAGACAGAAGTAGTAATGACCTTGAAGCGGCTATCTCAAAAATCAGCGGGCAATCTACACTTATCATGACCGAAAGAAATGGTTTGGGCACGAAAGGAAGTGGCATCAACTTTATTACAGTAGATGGAAAGCAAAAGTTTGAATTGAACAAAGCTGCTACTGATAAAGCGCAACTGAAAGTATCAAACGAATTGACCAGTCTCGCTATAGTAATATAATCAAGTATCTTATTATAAGAATATTTCTCCTTACTAATGAAAAAAATTAAGCTAAGTATCGGTAATAAAATATTGGGGGGCTTTCTGCTGCTTATCGTTATTTTTGGACTAAACGGGCTATTCAGTATATACACCTTGAATATAAGCCAAAAAATAATTGAGGACAATACAACTATTGTAGAGCCCTCTATGGATGCCATTACTGAATTGACCTTACTGGCGACCCAATCCAAGATGTTTATTACCAACTGGGTTTATCTTCAAAGCAATACAGAGGATAAAGAATCACTGAAAAATCTCCTTGAGATTGAATATCCTATGTTAAAAGAGGAGTTGAATATTCTAAAAGAAAACTGGCCGGCCGACCAACAATCTCAGCTTGATTCTATTTTTATCTCATTTGATGCACTTTTAGAAGCTGAAAAAAGCATCATGAGTCAATTGGTAACTTTTGAAGACTATGACGATCCATTCCTGGTAATGGAAATCAGGGACAACCTTGATATGAATATTCTTCCTGCTACTACAAGTCTCACCACTCAGCTCAACGAGCTTGTAGCAGTAAAAGATGAGGAGGCAAAAAACTCTCAGGAAAAGCTAATCAGTTCTTTCGGGGATCTTGGTTTGACCATTATTACGCTAGGACTTGCTACCATTATTCTGGGTCTTCTAGGAGCCTTTATTCTCGCAAGGTCTATCACACGACCTCTGATACGAGTCAAAGAAGTAGTGACCAATTTAGGCAATGGAGTGCTCCCTGAAGATAAAAAACAAAAATTTAGCAATGACGAAGTAGGGGATATGGCGCATGCTGTGGACAACCTGGTAGTCGGACTGCGCTCTACATCCACCTTTGCTGAGAGTATTGGTAAAGGGGAATACGACGCGAAATACTCGCCACTAAGTGATGAAGACGTATTGGGCAACGCCCTTCTTGAAATGAGGGACAACCTTAAAAAAGTGTCTGAGGAGGATAAAAAACGTAACTGGGCAACCGAAGGAATGGCTACCTTTGGAGATATTCTAAGGAGAAACAATGACAATATTAGTAAATTATCAGATGAGATCATTTCAAATATTATCAAGTATCTAAAAGCCAATCAGGGTGGTCTTTACATTATAGAGGACGATGGCCGCGATGAACCGTTTCTTAGCCTCGCGGCATGTTATGCCTGGGATAAAAAGAAATACCTTGAACAAAAAATTTACAAAGGCGATGGCTTGGCTGGACAGGCGTGGCTTGAGGGCGACACCATCTACATCACCGATGTGCCGGAAGATTATATTCAGATAACCTCCGGATTGGGTGAAGCCAATCCAACTAGTATCTTAATTGTTCCTCTAAAAATTAATGATGAAATCTACGGCATCATTGAGGTTGCTTCCTTTGGTATGATCAGTGATTTTGAAATAGAATTTGTTGAAAAGATCGGAGAAAGTATTGCTTCTACCATTTCTTCTGTGAAAATTAACGAGAAAACCCAAAAATTACTTCAGGAATCTACTGAGCTTACCGAAGAAATGAGATCACAGGAAGAAGAAATGCGTCAGAACATGGAGGAACTTCAAGCTACGCAGGAGGAGATGGAAAGATCTCAGCGAGACAGAGAGGAGAAGGAAAACATCATTCATGCTACCAATATGCTTCTTGAACTGGATGCTAATTTTAAAATTACATCCACCAACAACATCGCAAAAAACGTGTTGAGGTTCTCTTCAGAAGAACTGATAGGAAATCCGCTGGACGCGCTGGTCACTTCTAAAGAAGGCTTGGCAGCATTTAAAGAAAGGGTGATTTCGGACCAACCGTGGTCAGGAATGCTGACGGTCATGAACAAAGACAAGCAGAACGTGCCCATTAAGGTATCTGCCGGTAAAATATTTGATGCCCAAAAAGGCACGAACAAATACCTGATCTTTGCTACGGAAATATCTGAACTAGCCATCGTATAATTTAGAAAAAAGAAATCTCTTGAAGCTAACAATTAGGGGCTGGGTCCCAATTGTTAGCTTTTTTTGTTATAAGCGCTTGGATTGAAAGCGCTTCAACAGACTATAGGATCAAGCGGAAATCACCACTAGCGCGAGCGCTGGCTCGTGCTTCAAGGGGCTTTGCTACATAATTTGAATAGATAACAGAAGCCGTTTGCATATCATTCTTTATCTTTAAGGTGCCGTTGTAAACAGAACTTTTTCAATCAATGAAGTTATCATCAAACCTTAATCGTTCCTTCTTCATATTGCTCCTCATTCTGTTCTGCGGCTGTGGGGAAAAAAACAACAACCGGAATAATCCTGCTTTCCTGGAAGAGTTGGCGAACAGAGAAATAAAAAAAGTTTCTGATGCTGACATTATGAAAGCTGCCTATGATGAGGGCAAAGAAATTTCCAATACCCTTCAAAACTTCATTTCTGCCAGGCTTCAGGAGCATATCCAGGAAACAGGAATTCAAGAGGCATTAAAGTATTGCAATGTCGAGGCTTATGCCATCACCGACTCCATCTCATCGCTAAGCAGCGCGGGAGTCAGAAGAACGAGTCTAAAAACCAGGAACAAGTTGAACGATCCGGACTCACTGGAAACCATGCTCCTGGATTCCTATCTATACAACGTGGAGAACGGTGTTGCTCTTGACGACAACGTACAACAGGTTGATGAGGAGTATCTTCTGTATACCAAACCAATTGTTTTAAATAATCCCCTTTGCTTACAGTGTCACGGTGAAGTAGGTAAAGACCTGAGTTTGGCAGATTATGAAACAATAAAAAGCCTCTATCCGCGCGATGAAGCTGTCAACTATCAACCAGGAGATTTTAGAGGTATGTGGAGCATTAAACTATCAAAAAAGGAACTGATTAAGTCGCTCTAACCTTCCGTTCCGGGATCTTCCGCACATGCTCCTTCTGTCCAGGAGGTAACACCTGCATTCTCCGCCTCGCAAGCATTGCCATAAGTCATTTGGTTACATCCACAAACAGGATCGTATTGCTGGGTGCACATTGCCTGTGGATCAATTTTCTCCTGATCAATACAGGGAGCTTTTTCAGAATTACAAGCGGAGCCAATGGCAGAAAAGCTAAAAATCATCATTATCAGGTACTTCATAACTTATTATTTAGTTGCATTAATAGTGGTATATCAACTTCCATTTTCAGAGAGGCTTTATGTATTCTTTAACCTCTTCATGCCTGAAGCAGTCTATATAATGGTCGTTTATTAATCCCGTAGCCTGCATATGCGCGTAAATAATGGTGCTACCGACAAACTTAAAGCCGCGCTTCTTCAGGTCTTTGCTTAATGCATCAGATGCTTCACTGGTAGCAGGGACCTCCCCGGAAGATTTCCATACATTTATAACCGGCTCGTTATCAACAAAGCCCCAAATGTATTTGTTAAAAGAACCAAACTCCGTTTGTACTTCCTTGAACCGCTGTGCATTGTTTACAGCAGCAGCAATCTTAAGCTTGTTTCTGATAATGCCTGGGTTGGTAATCAGGGCTTCTATTTGGGCTGGAGAGAATGCAGCAACTTTGTCTACATCAAAATCAGCAAATGCTTGCCTATAACCGTCTCTCTTTTTCAGCACCGTGCTCCAGCTTAAACCTGCCTGGGCGCCCTCAAGGATCAGAAATTCAAAGTGAATTTTATCATCATACACAGGAACACCCCACTCCTCATCATGATATTTCACATATTCAGGAAAAGTATTGTTTACCCAACCACATCTTGTTTTCATGTCTTTAAAATGTTAAATTCTGATATTGCCTTTTATCAATTCAGGTAACTGCCCACATTCATTCCCCTTGAGGCTAATCAAAGTATGTCAGCCTGTCGAATCTAACATCATATAATTCTATCAAAATATACTTATTGCATTAACTAAAGCAGTTTTTAGATAATTGCTACAACAAATTGGAAATTATTTTCTAATTTCAAACTCGAATACAAAAGTGCGTAAATAGACTATTATTTACAGGACAGACTATTACTATGAACATCAGAGTACGGAATAAACTTATACAATTAGCCAGAACAGATTCAAATCCTATCACTTACCAACGCCTTATTACTGAAGCCGAACTCGGTTTAAATGTAGAAATTTCTCATGAAAAAGCATTACTGGGAGAGATTTTATCTGAAATTTCTACAAAAGAACATAAAGAAGGTAGGCCGTTGCTAAGTGCCATGGTTCAGGTAAAATCAAACAAGGGGCAGGGTGATTCTTTTTTTAAACTTTGTGAGGAGCTGGGTTATGGTGACTGGAAAGAACTAAAAAAAGACAAAGATTTTATTATAGAAGAAAGGAGAAAATGCGCTGAATTTTGGACCAAGGATGAAAACTTCTCAAAATATGTGTGAACTTCTTTTCTAAAATATCTTCCTATACCTCAATATTCATAAACTTTCCTCTAGCCACAGGGTTGTATCTCAATAAGAACACTTTTTTAACTTACTTCAAAAGATATGAATCCCAAAACGCTAAAAATTGCTAAAGTAGCCGGTTTAGGCTATTTAGCTTATAAGCTGTTGTCCTTTAGAGCCGTGAAAGGAATCCTAACCACGGCATTACTGGCAAAAGGTGCCTCATTATTTAAAGATAAGGTGCTGCGATAATTTTTTTTCACGATAATCCGTTCATGAACAGATTATCTATTTTTTTTCAACTTACAATATCGACTCACATGAAATGGCATTTATTTAAAATCGCTGCATTTTGTTATGGAACATACAAGCTGCTCTCAAACGCATTGGTAAGAAAAATGTTGGTTGTCTTCTTAAAACACAAGGGCCAGCGACTGCTCCGATAATTTAAAACTCCCAGGTTTGAGAAACTGGCCTGGTTTCTACATTTAAGCTTTCCGCCAATTTATCCAGCGAAGAAAGAGGCTTTGGATCCGGGTCATTTACCAAATCAATCGGGATTCGCTTCCGCAAGTCCTATTAAATAATGTCGGGCATGTATTCGCCAGCGATTTCTGCGGTTAATACAATTATATTTATTTAGTTCTGGCTGCGTAAATTTGCTTTTAATGGAACTTTTCATAGCACCATTTCATTATGAACATGAAACAGAAATTCCTTAAAAGCCACTATATGTTTTTAAAATCTCTCGTAATTTCAATTTTTTTTACGTTTGCAACCAGCTTCGCAAATCCCATCGCTTCCGGCAATTTCTTTTATAATTCTTCCAATGAGATACCAGCTAAATCCTTTAAAAGTGAAAGTTCTATAGAAAATAACGTTCAGAAGTTGAATGATTTCATTGCTGCCATCTATGAGGAACTGAATTTTGTAATTTCTACTCCAGATCTTAACAAACCATCTTTAGAAGTATTTAGGAAAGGATTGGTTGGCTATTATAATCTGCTTGGTCAGAATAAAATTAAGAACGAGGAGTTCCTCACTATCATAGATTTCACGCTTCCTTCTGATCAAAAAAGGCTATGGATTATTAATTTGAATGAGAAAACAATCTTATTCAATGACCTGGTGGCGCACGGACGAAATTCTGGGAATGCAATCACCGAAAATTTTTCTAATATAGCTGAATCTCATATGAGCAGTCAGGGGTTTTATATAACTGGCAATACCTACGTTGGAAAGCATGGTTTTTCGCTACGCTTGAATGGTATAGAACAAGGGATCAATCACAATGCCTTTGACAGGGCTATTGTTATGCACGGCGCTGATTATGTAAGTGAAGGTTTTATAAAAACCAACGGAAGGTTGGGAAGGAGTTTTGGGTGCCCTGCCGTGTCTAAGGAGATATCAGACGACGTAATAAATACCATTAAAGACAATTCCTGTCTATTTATCTATTCTCCGTTGTCCAAATATAACGAAACGTCCACCTTACTTAACGCTACGGAAGCCGCAAACTACTTTAGTAGTCCTGCACCGTTCAAAATATAAACCTTTGCAAGGGTTTCCCATTCTTTGGTAGTGGAAGATTACGATGTATTTTAAGCCTGTTTTTAGCGAGCGCTGCGAATCTTTCCGTTGTCATACTCAAACATTATTAATTGGATTGCTGAAATGTAAATAGAAAAGACATCTCCAGGTCAAAATTTTTCTTAGATTTTCAGCAAATCCTAACAACCAGCGTAACCACCCCGTGCCTGCTGAAAAGCGCTTAAAGGCCCTTTGACCTGAGATAATCATTTTAAACATTTTTTCCTGTTTTACTTTTTCAGCAAGTGCAGGGGTTTTGCATAAATAAAGCCATTTTTCCTGCACTGTATACGAGCTGTCGTGAATTTCCTACAGGTTTGTATGGGCTTTCTGATAATCTCCGGATCTATCTTTGTTGCAATCCAATTTATAAACGCTTTAAAGAGAAAAGCGGAAGACGAGAACGCTCCTGCAGTCCCTACTCCAAAAGATATAGAACTGCTATCACAAATACGGATCTTTTGAAAGAAAATAGATCACAAAAGAGTAGTAAAAATCTATTTTCGCGCCGGCGTGGATGGTATTTTGCCTATATACACTCATCCTTTTGCTTCCATTTCAAGCATTTATTTTGAATTTTCACTTGCTCCTTGTACGTGTAATTAATCCGAATATTTTGGAAGTTCCTGTTACTCTCGTTTAGCTATCTTGCCTCATATTCTAAAACCAGTTCGCAGGAATCACAATCTTGCATAGGAGCAAAACACACAATATAATCAGAACATGAAGCAGTTTTTGGAAAAGCATTTTATAAATGTCGCAATCGTAGCAGTAGTATGGCTCATTCTTGTTGGCGCGATTTTATCGTTTTACAACAGACATGAAATGACCGTGACACTAGAAAATCTGGAAATTCGAAATGCTGTTGTAACAGAAGCTGCCCGGCTCTACCAAAACCTTGAGCGAATGGATGTAAGCTCAAGAGGATACGCGCTTATTCCGGAAGACCGGTTTCTTTTTATAGATGTAAAATCAGCAGCTGAACTACATAACAGGAACTTCTTTGTTCTAGATAGTCTGTTTGCACTGCAGAAATATAAGGATCAAAAGAATTACGTAAAGGTAAAAAATGGCTTTGCCCACTATAATAAATTATACGACCAAATGATCACCCTCTTAAAAGACGGGAATAAAGACGAATATCTGAGATTACTGTCTGAAGATTACGGCTATGAATTATTTCCTATTTATACCGAATGGCATGATGCGATGATGGAATTTGAAAACAACCTGGAAGATGAATCAAACAAAAGATATGAGGCTGCCATGCGGCGAAATATGCTGGTACAAATTCTTTTGGTTGTATTTGGCTTACCTACTTTAGGATTTGTGCTCTTCAATTTAAGGAAACAAAAGAAAAACAGAGAATTGTTGCTGGAGAACCTAAAAGAAAACAATGAGAAGTATCTTTTCAATGATGGAAGTAAAGAGAAGAGAGAAGAGGTAGAAATTCTTGAAAATTCCATCGTGAACCTACAGCGGGCTTCGGATTTCGTAAACCAGATTTCGGAGGGAAATTATGAGGTGCAATGGGAAAATATAAATGAAGATAATGCGGCCTTAAACAAAGACAATCTTGCGGGACGACTTATTTTAATGCGTGAGCAAATGAAAAAGGTGAAAGTAGAAGATTCAAAAAGGTTGTGGGCTACAGAAGGCCTCTCACAGTTTTCAGAAATTATCAGGAACCACCAGCATGACCTGGAGGAATTGTGTCAAAATGCACTAAAATTTATTTCCAAATATTTAAATGTACAACAAGGCAGCCTGTTTGTTCTGGATGGAAGCGAGCAGGATGAACGGTATCTCCGCCTGGCTGCCTGCTTTGCCTTTGATAGAAAAAAGTTTATGGAGAAGCGAATAGAGCTTGGCCAGGGACTTGTGGGACAAACTTATCTGGAGGCAAAAACCTTGGTACTCACTCAAATTCCACAAGCCTATACCATCATCACCTCAGGCTTGGGCGATGCTACGCCTTCATGTCTGGTGATCGTCCCCATGATGTACAACGAAGAGGTACAGGCTTTAATAGAGCTTGCTTCTTTTGAGAAATTTGAAC
>CAZHZR010000085.1:0-11302 GCA_964537095.1 uncultured Roseivirgaceae bacterium | reverse complement strand
GGAGCTCCGGAACCAATTGTAAGCAGGTCTACACCGGTCCAGTCAATACCTTCCATAGTTCCCTGGCTTACTACTTCACCATCGATATACACAATTGCGTGCGTTGGTGAAATTGTGAACGCTACATGCACCCAATCGGTAGCTGTAGGATCAACAGTGGCCGCAGCACCGCCATCAAACCACGCTTCTGCAGATCCGGTTCCTACATTCAATTTAATTATCTGATTTGTTGCTCCTCCTTCTCTTAACAACCGAAAACCTTTAGTACGGTTGTTCATTAAATCTGGATTGGCTTCATCAATGGCACTAGCAGTTAGAATACCTGCACGATCTGGAGCAGCGTTTATGTTATACCAAAATGCGGCACTAAATTCCTCATTAAGTAATCCTTCGGTTGGAAACGTGAGGTACGAGTCCACTGCCCCGGCGTATGCGCTAATTCCCGATACTCCCACTTCAGCAAAACCCGGATTCCCGACAACTACTGCAGATTCCTTACTTATTAAGTCCAGGTATGAATTACTTTCAAAGGGCATATAAAATATTTCCCCCTCCTTGGCCACATACAAATTTGTGAGGTTGAAAGAAATTGACCGTTCGGTAGATTTTCCAGCCCCATCCACGGCTGTAACACTGAAAGTATAAGCACCTACAGGGAGAGCTTCATAGGTAAAAGCATTTGTGACATTTCTGTAGTCAGCAAAGTCAGTATAGGTTTCTAGCTCCGCCCCGTCCATTGCTAATTTGATCGATGCAATTTCAATGTCATCAGCCACCTGAAACCTAAAACTTACATCTGCTTCCTCTTGATTAAATGGTATAACTATGTCCGCTGTGGGAAAGGTGATGGTTACATCCGGCGGCGCCTCGTCCGCACCCGGCGCTACAGCGTCTATATCATCAATATATCCGTCATCGCACCCAGCAGTGGCGAGTAGGATTCCTGCTATAATAAGCTTGTATATTTTCATTTCGTCTTAATTTAAATTTGATCTTCCTTTAATTGTGGCAACAGATCCAACTGATCTAACGGATAAGGTAAAAATCTATCCGTATTTTCATCGTACGTCTTATCAGCATGGTCTAATTCTTCCGTCTTGTCGTGTCTTACCAGGTCATAAAATCGGATACCCCACTCCATGCCAAACTCGGCAAATTTTTCATCAAGCACATCATCCAACGTTACGCCGGATATGTCTCCCAGCCCTGCCCTCGCTCTAACCTCGTTTACAGCGGCGTCAGCACTCAACACCGAACTGGTTGCTCCACTTGTAAGCGCCTCAGCATGCATTAACAAGATTTCTGCATATCGTACTACAATAAAGTTCTTATTAGTACCGTAGGTTGTTCTACCAGGCGTCAGTTGATTCGACGGAAGATAGTGTTTACCACTATAAAATTTTGCTCTTGGATTGGGACTTCCGTCTGTTCTGCCAAAGACGTCTCCATCCCGGGTGGTATTGGATATCCAGGCAGGTAATGAGGCATATTCCGGATCAGCCTTAATTTGCTCAATTCCTTCATTTGTAAAGATTACTGTGGTTTCCAGTCGCTCAGTTTCCCCTCTATCGAGCATAAATTTAATATACTTCTCAGTTGGCTCCCAGAAACCCCAGCCTGGCCCAGCACCTGCAACTGCGGGTATCCAATCATTAGGACCAAAAAATTCATCTAGGTAAGATTTGGTGTCGCCTGAACTTTGTCCAAAGTCAGAATATTGAAGCTCGAGGATATTTTCTTCGCTTAGCTTTCCAGGAATTTTAAATAGGTTATAATAATCAGGATCCAAAGCAAATTTATTAGAACCGATAATTTCTCCCGTCGCATCAGCTACTGCTTGAAAATCTTTCAGTTCCAGATGAGCGAGCGCTTTAACTGCCAATGCAGTATACCTTGTAATCCCACCTCTAACATCTGATCTTTCGCTGGGGTGAAGGTCCAGTAAATCAGGAATGGCCTCATCCATTTGGGCAGCGATGTATTGCAACACCTCTTCCCTTGATGAGACCTCCGCCAGGTATAAATCTTCGGGATAAGGTGTAGTAGGAATTAATAAATCGCCCCAAAGCCTGGAAAGTTGAAAAAGTGAAAACCCTCGCATCACCTTAATTTCAGCAATGTACTGATCCGCCAACGCAGGATTAGAAGCATATTCTTTATAGAGCTCAATCTGCGCAATATTAGCGTTGTATTTCAATATGTCCGAATAGAGATTTAACCAGGTAGATGAATACATCCAAAAAGATCGGTCGTACCTAAAGTAATCCGTTTCAGTTAGAGCCGGCTGATCACCGGCGGCGTTTACATCATCACCACGTACAGAAACTATCGGAAAGGTCTCCCATTGGAGCTCATATAAAAGAGCGTATGATCCTGTCAACAAAGGAAGCATATCCTCTGTTCTTGTATAATCAATACCTTCGAGAGGAACATCATATTCGAGCGGCTCATCCAATTTGTCATCACACGCATTTAATAACACGAAAGAGAACCCGAATGTCATTATTAGTTTTGTAAACTTTATTGCTTTCATAAAATTTTCCATTCTTTGTTAAAGGCTGATGTTTAATCCTACAGTGTAGATTCCAGGGATGGGATAGGTTTGACGATCCAGTCCGTCCTGCACTTCAGGATTAAATCCATTATATTCAAACACAGTAAGCGGCCTTTCTGCCGTCAAGGTAATTCTCACGTCAGGAAGTGTGGTCCCAAATAATGCCTGGTCTATGATGTTGTAGGAAAGTCTGACATTCTGAATTCTAAAATAAGAACCATCTTCAACAAAATAGTTACTCATTTTTTGATTGTAGCTTTTCCTTAAGCCGGCAGCCGAAGGATAGCTATTTGAGGTACCTTCGCCACGCCACAGATTGGTTGCCAGATCTGCATCAATGTTAGTGTCCTGGGTAAAAATTATTTCGCCTCGTTTCCTGTTGAGAATTTGGTGTCCTTTCTGACCCTGGAAATTAGCCGTAAGGCTAAGGTTTCGATAGTTCGCCCCAATATTGAATCCATAGGTCAGATCTGGTAAATAGGAGCCTAACACTACTCTGTCCTGATCGTCAATAAATCCATCTCTGTTTTGATCCTTATACCTAAAGTCACCAGGTACGATGCCGGAATCCTCAATAAAGGCTTGATTTAAGCCACTCGTTTCGATCTGGCTCTCATTTTGGAACACGCCATCAACCTCGTACCCGAAAAAAGCACTGATAGGCTCTCCTACAATGGATCGCTGTCGAAATTCTGCTGAGCCACCGTCCAGGTAAGGCTGACCTCCCAGATCCAACACCTCATTTTTCAGAGTCGCTAAATTTCCTCCAATTGAATAAGAAAAGTCGTCTGAAAGTCTGTCGGTCCAATTTAAAGCAAGTTCGAACCCAGAATTTCTAATTTCCCCTCTGTTTCTTCTGAAATTATCTCGAATCAATGGGGCTATTATAATTAGAACAGCATTTTCGGTATCTCTGACATAGTAATCCGCCTCAAGCGATAGTCTGTCTCCGAACAACCTTGAGGTAATTCCAATATTTGTCTCATTTGTTGTTTCCCATCGATCCAAATAATCATAGATCAACTGCGCCCAGTTTCCTGTTACTAAAGTTCCATCTATCGCGGTTGTCATTTGGTTAAGCGTTGGAACGCCAATAGCGGCAGGAACGCCGTCATTTCCTAATTTACCCCAACTTCCCCTTAGCTTAAGGAAATCCACAAAATTAGGATTAAAGAAATTTTCTTCAGATATGACCCAGCCAAGCCCTACGGTGGGAAAGTTTCCCCATTTTTGCTGAAATTTACTGGTGCCGTCTCTTCTGAGCGTTCCATAAACTAAATATCTGTCATCGTAGTTATAAGCAATCCTTCCGAAATAGGAGGTTCCATAAAAGCTTCCAAAGTTACTATTTAAAGGATCTGCGTCCCCTACTTGCCCCACTTCAATTGTGCCTGCGCGAGATAGGTACCAATACTGTTCCGATCCTCGCTCCGGTGCCGGATCTAATTCTCTACCTAAAGCAAAAAGCACCTCGGTATTTTCATTCCTATAGGAATACCCTCCCATCAGAGTGAAGTGGTGGAGGCCAAATGACTCCTGGTAAGTCAGGACATTGTCCCATATATGGTTTACAGAGGTAAGATTATTTCTTGTCAAAGCCGAAGGAACCTGCACATTTCCGGTATTGTGTTCAAAGTCCACGTCCCGTCTGTTTTCAGCTGCATTGCTATAATTGTAGGTGGTTTTAAAAGAAAGCTTATTGGGAATTAAAGAAAAATCGGCATAGAAATTCCCCAACAATTGGGTTTCCCTAATTCGTGTGTCATTATATAAAAGGTTATAATAAGGGTTTTGTGGACTTCTGTACCCTAATTTCTGCGCATTCGAAAGTCGTACCGGAGAAGCCGTAGTATTTTGGTCATCATACACAGGTAAAAAAGGCACGGCAAAATAAGTATTGAACCATACCGAATTATCTGCCTCATACCTCGTCCCATTGCTGATATTTACGTTTCCACCGACAGTCAACCATTCCTTCGCTTTGAAATCCACTTTACTCCTGAATGTAAAGCGCTCGTATTCATTCCTGGTTTCCTGTACGATACCGTCCTGCTGAAAAAAGCTTCCTCCTAATGAGTATCTTGCCTTTTCTCCCCCTCCATTTATACTTAAGGAATGATTTTGGATAGGCGCGGCTTGCAGGACTTCGTCATACCAGTCGGTATTAACATTTGGAACGTTGGGGTCAACTCTGCTTCTACCAAAGCGTTGAAATGCTGTGTTTAGAAAAGAAAGGTCAGCAGCGGAACCCGTCTCGCGAACATATTGCGCAAATTGCTGTGAGTTGGCCATCTTCAACACATTCTGCGGCACCTGAACGCCATAGTAGCCGTCATAAACAATTTCTGTTTCCTGATTATACGAACCTCCTTTTGTCTCAATCAGCACCACACCGTTGGCGGCACGCACCCCGTAAATAGCAGCAGCAGAAGCATCTTTTAGAACAGACATGGTCGAAATGTCAGAAGGGTTCAGCCAATCAATGTCATCAAAAAACATACCGTCGACCACGTAAAGCGGATCTGACTCCCCTACGAGAGACCCAACGCCCCGAACGCGCACGGTGGGTCCTCTTCCAGGTTCACCGCTACTCACAATCTGAACACCGGCAACTTTTCCCTGCAACGATTGCATGGCCTGGCTGGTGGGCGTGCGGGTGATATCTTCCGACCTTATAGTAGTAATGGCGGAAGTCAGATCCCTTTCCCGCTGCGTACCATACCCAATCACCACCACCTCATCCAGAGCAGTGATATCTTCTATTAGCGAAACATCAATAACTGATCTTCCACCTACAGGCACTTCTTCCGTGATGTAACCTATAAATGAAAATGTAAGCACGGCATTTTCCGGAACTTCTACGGTATAGTTGCCGTCAATGTCGGTAACTGTTCCCTGAGAAGTCCCCTGAACAATTACGTTCACCCCGGGAAGCGCCGAATTATCAGCATCAGCTATAACTGTTCCCGTGACCGTACCCTGGGCAAACAAACAATTACTCCCCGCCAGCAGCAGCAGCGACCCAAGTACTCGTTTCCTGCTTTGGGCTATTTTTCGTAAAAATTTTCTAATCATAAAAACAGATGTTTAGTTGTTCAATTATTTATTAGTAGTTGTAAGCTTCTTAATTGAACCTGAAGGTTGGCACTATGTATAACCGTCACGGCCCTTTTTTCATAGTTATGTAATGTGGTACATCAAAAATCAGCCAAGCTGAGGAAAAACTAAAAAGTTGTTGGTACTAATCTAAAAAATGGTCCGTAACAAACATACTTTTTGGCGTTTATTAACAATTCAACAACTCGATTTTCAGTGTATTTCTGCAGAAATTTTGCGGAACAAAAACATAGATTAGACTAAATTCTTGCCCTCTCAACCCAGTCTATCATTTTTCGTTGCGCATGAATAACACAGCCTTCATTCGTTTATTAAAGCAAAGAAAAAAATAAGCTTACTGACGCTCATCTTCGCGCTAATATTACTTAAAATAGGCTGTTATGTTTAAAAAAAATAGGCCCGCGCTACCGTATATCGGGGAAATCCAGAAATATATGAAACACCACGTCTCCACAAATTTCTAACATGTAAAATAATTCCTGAATAAAAACCCATAACAAACCCGTAATAGCAGCATAGATTTTATACCTACGGGCATTTAATAAACATTGGCTTGCAACAATTTTCTCCTTTTCAAATTATCTTCTTATGTACTAAGCACTTACTTATGTATTTCAGCAGATCCATTTCTATAATTGTCCTTGCGTTTCTGGCGCTTCCACTGCCGAAAACGCATGGTCAGGACGCACAGATGAATACGTATTGTAATCCTATTAATATTGATTATACCTACATGATCTATGATGCGTACAGAGGAATCTCCTACCGGTCAGGTGCAGACCCTGCCGTAGTGGAGTTTAGAGGAGAGTATTTTATGTTTGTCACCCGATCACTAGGCTATTGGCATTCAACCGACCTTTTGAACTGGAACTTTGTAACGCCGGAAAAGTGGTATTTTCAGGGATCCAACGCACCCGCAGCTTTTAACTATAAAGATTCTGTGCTTTATGTTACCGGCGATCCGTCGGGAGCCATGAGTATTCTTTATACTGACAACCCTAAAAAAGGTGATTGGAAAGCAATACCTGCTATTTTAACCGACCTACAGGACCCGGCATTATTCATTGATGATGACAATGAGGCTTATGTATTTTGGGGCTCATCCAATAAATACCCAATCAGGGCAAAGAGGCTTGAAATGGATAAAAATTTTAGCCCCTCTGAAGAGACCTTTGAGCTTTTTAATCTAGATGAGGAAAAGCATGGGTGGGAAAGGTTTGGTGAAAATCATGCCGATACCACTTTAGGAGGTTATATAGAAGGCCCCTGGATGACAAAGCACAACGGAAAATATTATTTGCAATATGCCGCACCGGGAACAGAATTCAACGTCTATGCAGATGGCGTGTATATGAGCGCTGCACCTTTGGGCCCTTATACCTATGCGCCCAACAACCCGGTCTTCTATAAACCAGGTGGATTTGCAAATGGAGCCGGACACGGCAGCACCGTATTGGGCCCACAAAACCAGTATTGGCATTTTGGCTCTATGGCAGTAAATGTAAACATTGGTTGGGAACGGCGCATCGTCATGTACCCTGCATATTTCGACAAAGACAGCTTGATGTATTCAAATACTTCCTTTGGAGACTACCCGCATTTTGCACCCGCCACCCCAAATCAAGCTGGACAATTCACAGGATGGATGTTACTTTCCTATAAAAAACCCGTAATGACCTCCTCTTCACTTGCCGGATTTGCTGCTGAGAACATGGTTGACGAGAACGTGAAATCTTTTTGGGTGGCTGCTAAAAATGATGACCGGCAATGGGTGCAGATAGACCTCCAGAAACCTGCAAATGTCTATGCTATTCAGGTCAATTATAATGATTACCAGTCCGATCTATACGGAAAGATTCCAGGGTTGTATCACCGCTACACCATAGAAGGCTCCTTGGATGGAGAAAATTGGACCTTATTGATTGACCGGGCAAATAGTTACAAAGATGTACCAAATGATTATGTGGAGTTGGCCACGCCGCGGCCCGTACGCTATGTTAGATATAACCACATACACGCACCAACGGGCCACCTCTCCATATCAGATTTACGCATTTTTGGAATTGGATCCGGGGGGGCTCCAGCAAAGGTGAAAGGACTTAGGGTTGAACGTGCAAGCGATCGGCGGGATGCTATGATAACCTGGGATGAACAGCAAAACTGCCAGGGCTACAATGTGCTGTGGGGTATAGCTCCTGATAAGCTCTACAATTCATGGCTGGTGTACGACGCGACCTCTTTGGATTTGAAAAGTCTCAGCGTTGAGCAATCCTACTACATCTCTATTCAGGCATTTAATGAAAACGGCGTGTCACGTAAATCAAAGGCAGTCCGGATAGATTGACGCCTACAAGGCCAGGGGGCTTGGAAAGAAAATGAATGCTTTGGAAATAGATTGAAGGCCTTTGATAAAACCGTCCTGAATAGTATAGATTCCTCTTTAGAACATACCTTGTTTCACCAGGAACTTAACGCTAGGCAGGGACAAATTAGTCAGGGAATTAGCGATCGTATAATATCACACCGGCTCGTGGGTGAAGCTAGCTTCTGAGTCAAGAACCACCCTGACGTTAATTTCAAACCTTTTCTTGTATGCCCGCGGCGTTAAACCCACAATTCTCTTGAATAATTTACGAAAGGCCTTCGCATCTGAATAGCCAACGTCATACATTGCCTCGGCGATGGAGGCGTCCGAACATTCCAAGATTTTCTTAGAGGCTTCAATTCGAATATTTTGCAGATATTCCAGCGGTGTTTTGCCCGTTGCAAGTTTAAACCGCCGAATAAAATTCCTTTTGCTCACCGGAAAGTCCCTTATTACTTCATCAACTGTGTGAATATCAGCAAAAGTCTTCTCCATTTGCTCCTGTACATCTGCAATAATTTTGTCATGATGCCTTACCGGAGCAAAAGAAGCAAAATGGGTCTGCCTTTTCCGGTCAGGGTCAATTGCGAAATATTTTGAAGCCCGTACAGCCATTTCTCTGCCACAAAATTTTTCCAGAATATGTAGCATCAGATGAAAACTGGATGTTGCGCCTCCGCTTGTATAAATTCCACCATCATCTGTAACTACCTCATCCTTGACCAAAATAACTTCGGGAAACTGCCTTTCAAACTCTCCTGCAGCATTTACATGGGTAGTAGCTTTCCTGCCGTTGAGCAGCCCCGACACGGCTAGCAAATAAGCACCGGTGCAAAAGCTGGCTATCTCAGCTTTCTTTTGAAATTGCTCATGCAGCCATGGAATGAGCGGGTAATTTGCCTGAAGATACGTGGGAAGATCACCAGTTTTGAAGGCTGGAATAAAGATAAGGTCCGTATTTTCAATGGATGATAAAGGTACGAAAGCTTTATTATCAAAGGCGCCCCCTTCTTCCATACATGCAAGCTGAATATTAAAAAATGGGTTTCCTACATCATGCTTGTAGAAAGCATTGACCGATTCAAAAAAATCCAGCAATGCAGCCACGCTTAGTGGCCGATGGTACTGTGTTAAAAGGAGGGTTATATCCATACTTAAACTTTAGAAGTTCAATTTAAAAAATAATGACATAAATAGCCCTTGAAGTTGGCATTTTTTACCACCACTTTGTATATCTGCTAACATTATATTTGTATGATAAAAGTGTAAAGAGATGCCTAAATTCGGAAAAATATTATGGCAGGACCTCACTGTAGAAAATGCAGAAGAAGTCAAAAATTTCTATCAGCAGGTAGTTGGCTGGAATTCATCAGTTGTCAATCAAGGCACCTACAATGATTTTAACATCCATCCCCAGACTGGTTCAGAAGAGGTGATAGCTGGAATCTGTCACAAGCGGGGCGCGCTGCAAAATTTCCCCTCACAATGGCTGTTGTATATTACCGTTGAAAACCTCAACGACAGCATAGAAAAAAGTAAACCTTTGGGAGGAAAAACGATAGAAGGTCCAAAAAAGATGGGGAAATCCAGCTATGCAATAATGCAGGATCCAGCCGGAGCTTATTTTGTTCTGTTTGAGGAGTAAAAACTAAGGTAAATACAAATAACAAATAATGGAAAAATTCGACTGGAGCTCATTCACGAAAAAAATAGCTATTAAAGCAAAGCTTTCTGACATTTATAATGCCTGGACAAAACCTGCTGAAATAGAAAAATGGTTTCTTAAAAATGTCGATTTCTTAGATGTGAATGGCGCCTCCATTAATAAAACAGCCGCAGCTCAAAACGGCCATAGTTATGAGTGGCTATGGTTCTTATACGACGATGTGGCAAAAGGTGTCATCAGAGAAGCCAATGGCAGGGATTTTGTACAATTTACCTTTGAAGGGCCTTCTCTTGTAGATGTGAGACTAAGCGAAAAACATGAATATGTAATTGTAGAACTCACTCAAAAAGAAATTCCATTAGACGATCATTCCAAGCAATATGTTCGATTGGGATGTTCCTCGGGATGGGCCTTTTATCTGGTAAATTTAAAATCAGTGTATGAGGGCGGTTTGGACCTAAGAAACAAGGATGAAAGGCTAACGACAATGATCAATAATTAACTTCCTCATTTGTAAGTGCTGATTATAATACCTATTTCTTACTGTAACGCAACCTTGTCAGTGGCACTCACCGGTCTAGCCTAGCCAGCGAGTATTCTTTCTATTTCCGCTAATTCGTCGGACGTAAACTGTAGGTTCCTTAGTGCCTGAAGCGAATCAGTTAGCTGAGCAGATTTGCTGACACCTAAGAGTACTGAAGTAACGCGTTCATCTTTTAGCAGCCATGCCAGAGCCATCTGCGCCAGAGATTGTTCTCTCTGTTCGGCGATAACATTCAGCTTTTTAATCTGATCGATTTTCTCAGGTGTAACACTATCTTTCTGTAAAAACCCATGGGGATTGGCCGCGCGGGAGTCTGCCGGAATCCCCTCCAGGTATTTATTGGTGAGCATGCCCTGCGCCAGCGGTGAAAAAGGGATACAACCTACTCCCTCTTCGTCCAATAGTTTTAGCAATCCTTCTTCTTCCACCCATCTTTCAAACATCGAATATTTGGGCTGATGAATAAGGCAGGGCGTTCCAAGGTCTTTTAATATTTGCATCGCCTTTGCAGCCTCATCCGGCTTATAATTCGAAATGCCTACATAAAGGGCTTTCCCCTGTCTCACAACCAAATCCAAAGCAGCCATTGTTTCATACAATGGGGTGTCGGGGTCGGGACGATGGTGGTAAAAGATATCTACATAGTCCAGCTTCATCCTTTTAAGACTTTGATCCAGACTGGAAACCAGGTACTTTTTAGATCCAAAATCACCATAGGGTCCCTCCCACATGGTGTATCCGGCTTTGGTAGAAATGATTAACTCATCACGGTAGCCTTTAAAGTCTTTTTGCAAGATAGTGCCGAAGTTCTCTTCTGCTGAACCGGGAGGAGGGCCGTAATTATTGGCGAGGTCAAAGTGGGTGATGCCCTTGTCAAAAGCGGTATGAATAATTTTACGGCCATTTTCAAAGGCATCTACCCCGCCGAAATTATGCCACAGACCCAGCGAAAGCAGGGGCAATTTTAAACCACTGCGGCCACAGCGCCGAAACTGCATGTTCTCATATCTGTCAGGTTTGGGGAAGTACTTTGTCATTGCTTGGTTCTATTTTAAT
>CAZHZR010000084.1:8043-11567 GCA_964537095.1 uncultured Roseivirgaceae bacterium | reverse complement strand
CGCATCGCTTTCACTGATTCCCGGGCAATGATTTTTGTTCCTATAGAAGCCTGAACTGCAATTTCAAACATCTGGCGTGGAATAAGCTCCTTCAGTTTTTCGCAAAGTCTCTTCCCCCAATCATAAGCTTTGTCTTTATGTACAATCGCAGAAAGCGCATCAACTTTTTCGCCGTTCAGCATGATATCCAGCTTCACCATGGTGGATTCCCTGAAGCCTATCAGTTCATAATCCAACGAAGCATATCCCCTGGATATCGTTTTTAACCGATCAAAAAAATCAAAAACTATTTCAGAAAGCGGCAATTCAAAACTTAGTTCTACCCGATCCTGCGTAAGATAAACCTGGTTTTTTATGATGCCCCGCTTGTCAATACACAAGGCTATGATCCCACCTATGTATTCAGACTTTGAAATTATTTGTGCCCTTATAAAAGGTTCCTCAATGTGATTGATTGCATTGGGTTCGGGCATATCTGATGGTGCATTCACCTTTAATATACTGCCATCCGACCGTACCGCATGAAACTGAACCGAAGGAACAGTGGTAATCACAGTCATATCAAACTCCCGTTCCAATCGCTCCTGGATGATTTCCATATGCAGCATCCCCAGGAAACCACATCTAAAACCAAAGCCTAAAGCGGCGGAAGTCTCAGGTTCCCAAACCAGAGAAGCATCGTTTAATTGCAACTTTTCCATAGAAGCCCGAAGTTCTTCATACTCCGTTGTATCCACCGGATAAATACCGGCAAACACCATAGGCTTCACATTCTCAAAACCTTTTACCGTTTGCTGGCAGGGCCTATCTACGTGCGTAATCGTGTCTCCTACTTTTACTTCTTTCGCCACCTTTATTCCGGAAATCAGATAGCCGACATTCCCTGCAGCAATTGATTTTTGCGGGTCTTGCTTTAAACGTAGAATTCCAATTTCATCGGCATCATAGGTTTTTCCCGTGTTCACAAACTTAACCTTATCACCCTTGCTGATGGTGCCGTTAAAGATTCGGAAGATAACTTCAATCCCCCGAAATGAATTGAATACAGAATCGAAGATCATGGCTTGTAGTGGCGCCTCAATATCACCTTTAGGCGCAGGGATCCGGTTTACGATGGCCTCTAAAATAGCATCAATACCGATACCTTCCTTCCCGCTTGCCAGGATAATATCGTCCCGGTCGCACCCTATTAATTCCACCACCTGGTCTTTTACTTCCTCCGGCATAGCTCCCGGTAGATCAATTTTATTCAGGACAGGAATAATTTCAAGGTCATGCTCCAAAGCAAGGTATAGATTGGAAATTGTCTGCGCCTCAATTCCCTGAGAAGCATCAACAATCAGCAACGCACCTTCACAGGCGGCAATCGATCTGGAAACTTCGTAAGAAAAATCCACGTGTCCCGGGGTGTCTATGAGGTTAAGCACATATTTTTCACCGTTAAACAGGTAATCCATTTGTATGGCGTGGCTTTTGATTGTAATGCCGCGTTCACGCTCCAAATCCATACTATCCAGCAACTGTTGCTGCATTTCCCGCCCCGTAACAGTATTAGTGAATTCTAGCAGGCGATCTGCAAGTGTACTTTTACCATGATCTATATGTGCAATAATGCAAAAGTTCCTAATATTCTTCATTCCTAATTTTTCTTACCAAGCTATACCTTTCAAAACACGCTCAGTGGGTTGTAAATGCAAAAATAGGTAATATTTTTTTAGTATATAAATATTGTTTTGCAGTGACAGGATTCAAATCAGAAGAGCTAAACATAATTTACAAATTTAAAAAAGAGAACTCTTCTTACGTTTTCTTGCAGAATTTCAATTTTACTATAAAATGTCGATATTTGTAAACCATAATTAATTCCAGGCCTATATGTCTATCGCGGAAAATAAAAAAAAGAATAATATTTCTGAATATATCATTTTCATGTATCAGACAGAAGACTTAATTCGTGTCTATCATTTCGACATGGATCAAATAACGGATTATGTAATTAATCATTTCCCTGTTGATGGTAAAGAAAAAGAAGCGATAGTTGTTTGGTACAAAGAAGTACTGGATCAGATGACAGCAGAGAATATCCAGGAAAAAGGTCATTTGAAGGCTGTGAACGATATTGTAGGGGAACTCGCAGAAATGAGCAGGCAATTGTTGAAATCTGACCATGCTTATCGTCAGATATACGATCAGGCGAAAATTCAAATCAATAAAAACATGGACCATGCCAATGGAACCATTCAGGAGCCCATTCAAATTTGCCTGAATGCTATTTATGGCCTTTTGTTACTTCGGATGAATGGGAAAAAGGTAGATGACAGCCTGATGGACGGGATTAATAAATTTGGCGACGTGCTGAGTTACTTAAGCTATAAATACAAACAAAGGAAGTCTATTGCGAAGTAGGCAATCTAAACAAGCTTTGCAGAAACTACTTTAGAGCAAGTCGCGCCAGATACTGGTCATTATCATCTTCAAACACAATCTGGCAATAATACCCGCATTTATCAGCAATATCTTCCAACGCTAGCTGGTCGATATACAGCCAGTCGAACCATTCCCCAACCTCGCCTTTGTATTCGTACCTGTAAGATAATTCTCCATAATATTTGTCATCCGGTGGCGGTGCGTTTTCATAGAGATACCTGATGTCACTGGAATCCAGAAGAACCTGTCCGTCTGGCTTTAAAATTTTCTTGGCATGCTCCAAAAAAATTTCCAACCGGTTAATATTTCCCACCAGGCCAATGCCATTCATTAATAGAAGTAAAGTGTCAAATTTTCGTTGATCAAAACTAAAGATGTCTTCTTTGATGATCGATTTTACACCGTTTTCGTTCATTATCTGAATTGCTGCTTCTGAAATTTCAAGCGCGGTCACGTCAAAGCCTCTGTGTTGTAGTATTAAAGTATGCATACCCACCCCGGCACCAATATCGAGCACATCGCCTTCGCAAATGTCCAGTGCACACAGCTCTATATCCGGCATGTCTTCAATCTCTCTGAAAAACACCTCCACTGGCATCTCTTCAGGAACTCCGTAACTGTTGTGTAGTAAGAGAACGGGCGTTGCATTCTGATGGAAATAATCCAATAAAGCTTTGTCGAAAACGTCCATGTGTGAAATTATAAATTTTGAATGTTGAATGGTGATGTTGAATGCTGCACTCTTATCACTATGAATTTTATATAGGTGAATCCAGGCAGCCTCCTACCATACCTACCGCGGCGCGTGTCCTCACATCGCCACTGAAATGGAAGTCTAAGTTTGTTGTTTGTGAGAACACAAACAATGGCAGGGGCACTTTAAGGGCAACAGGATCACAAATATTCACTGAACTCGAAAACGCTTTTGTAAGCATTGATCTCGGAGGCATAATCGATCAAGTCGCTATAAAACTTATTCTGACCCAACGTAGCACTATCTCCTATCATTACCAGCTTTTTCCTGGCCCTTGTCATGGCTACATTCATCCGGCGCAATTCGCCCAAAAAACCTATTTCGCCTTCTTCGTTTGATCGAA
>CAZHZR010000084.1:1908-7943 GCA_964537095.1 uncultured Roseivirgaceae bacterium | reverse complement strand
TTCATCCGGCGCAATTCGCCCAAAAAACCTATTTCGCCTTCTTCGTTTGATCGAACGAGGCTGATATAAATTATATCTCTTTCTCTGCCCTGAAATGCATCAATGGTGTCAATTGTTATATTTTCCTTTATTCCCGACAGAACTTCAAATTTTTGAATTCCGTCAGCAAGCAAATTGATTTGTGCCTTGTAGGGTGAAATGATCCCAATGCTGACTTCATCGGAATTATCCTCCTGTTCCATTATGCGGTGCATAAGCGCATCCAAATGTTTCAGTAAAAAATTCGCCTCCTCCCGATTGTAGCGACTCAAGGTTTCTGGATTTATTTCTTCTCCAAAACCTCCGCCTGCAGTATCGATAAATTCAAGAGGACTTTCTTCGGATATAAGTGTATGGCCGGCAACAGTTTCATGGGCTTTCAAGGCACCTCCATAAAATTGACGGTTAGAAAAGTCCATGATTTTTTCATGCATTCTATATTGAACTTTCAGCAAACTGCCAATTTGCTTTTGCTCAATAACCTTCTCGAAGAGCGTGTTCGCCAAGCCCCCTTTGGCGGCGTGAACGGACTTGATAGTAGGAGGAAGCTGGTGATGGTCACCGGCAAAAACAACTTTGTCCGATCTTAAAATTGGAATCCAGCAAGCCGGCTCCAATGCCTGAGCGGCCTCATCGATAAATAAAGTTGAAAAGCGCCTTTTCTGCAATTGATTCCCAGACGCCCCCACCAGAGTAGAGGCTATTACCTGTGCTTTGCCGATAATGTCTTCCAAAATGTAGAATTCAAGGGCCTCAGCTTCAGCTTGTAAAGAGGAAGCTTCCTGCATTAATCTTTTTCGCTGCGCTCTTTCCGCGTGTCCAAAATGGCGCTTGTACTTAAAGGCCAGCTTCCTGAATTCTTCCTTCTTTTGCTTTATTTTCTTCAGATCATTATATACAGGATGCTTCGCAAGAAGTGCGTCAACCGTTTTTTCCAGCGCTTCTTCGGTGACCCTGGCAGGATGACCGATTCTAATTACATTGATATTTTTTTCTGAAAGTTTTTCAACTAAAAGGTCAACTGCCGCATTGCTGGGGGCACAAACTAAAACCTGTGCTTCCTTTTCCAGCACAGAAGCAATCGCCTGCACCAGGGTGGTTGTTTTCCCTGTTCCGGGAGGCCCATGTACGATGCTGACATCCTCTGCCGACAAAATATGGCGCACCGCTTCATTCTGACTGTTGTTAAGGCTGGAGCACGGGGCATAATCCGGGTTTCCAAACCTAGGGACTTCAGTCCCCAACATTACCTCTCTGAGTCGTAATGCCCGTTCTTTTGCAGTAATCATTTGCTTTACGGCAAACTCCATCTCGCGGTAAGATGCTTCGTCAAACAACAGGTCCACTCCTAGTTTTCCAGCTTCTAACCAGTCGGGTAGACTATTGTCGCTGCTGCCTAGGTTTAGTGTTACCAACATGGTATTTCCCTTGACCGTATTTACTACTCCTGATACCTGCTCCTCAACAGTAGAACCATTTGCTGATTGCAAAAAAATATTCACCAGTTTCCCGGATTGGAAAACATGCGGCTTGTCAAGCTCAGCACTTCTCTCCAAGGCCACAATAAGTTTTTCGCCGGTACCATAGATGGTTTTCTTCAATTGTACAGGATACCAGGACAAACCTGATTTCTTCCTGTCTTGTAATGACGTTCGAAGAATTTTTTCTTTATATTGCCGCAGGTCCTCTTCTTTTTCTTCCTTTAAGAGAGATAAGCTAAGTTGTAAGGATTCAATAGCTGTCATTTAATCAATAAGGTATAGGCGCTTTGTATTACTTGAACGGTGAGATAATTGCATTGCAAAAAGAAGGTGTTGACGAAGGGCATCTATAAACCAAATAAGTGCGTCATATGTCTTCTAACTTCCCCTTCTAAATACCCACAATATTAATTTGTTTTCTCGCGGCGATCATTTAATCAGGGAGAAAAATGCACATCTTATTATTTTTTCAGGTATTCTTGAATTCTTTGCTTTTGCCAGCTTCTGTCGTATTGTTGATAGTCACTGTACACTTCGGTGATCAGGTCATACATTACTGCCTCATCATAGCCCAGCTTGGCAGCCACTTTTGAACAAAACTTGATTTCTTCGAGGTACAACTTCCCGTCCGCTTTCATCAATTCTACGAGGCTATAGAGATATTCAAACCGATCATCATCTGATAAAGCACTTAGATTGAATCCTTGATCCGGCTTTTCTACCACCTCTAAAATTTCCTGCTCGTTCATACCATTAGCAGCTCCGATCTGAAAAATCTTGTCTAACTCCAATGGCACTATCTCCCCGTCTATCTTTGCCAGATTTACTAAAATACTAAGTAATGGTTTAGACATAAAAAATTATTCTCTGATGACTGTAAACTATAAAGTGTCTACCTTATTATGATTAGAAGAACAATTTATAGATTGATTTCAAAAATTTTAATGCAAATAATACCTATAATTATCGTATACTCCAAATAAATCATTTGATCCACTTCTATGAATTTCTTATCTCACTTGTTTTTATCCGGCAGTTCTAAATACATTACGATTGGGAATTTTATTGGTGATTTTGTAAAAGGCAAAAAAATGTACGAATTTCCGCCCCTTATTACAGAAGGAATCAAACTCCATAGAGAAATCGATTTTTTTACCGATAGTCATCCGCTGGTATCTCAAAGCAAGGACAAATTGAGAACGCGTCACGGCCATTATTCCGGCGTGGTTGTAGATGTATTTTACGATCACTTTCTGGCTGCTAACTGGTCGAGTTATCATTCTCTAAACCTGGAGGAGTATGCTGACAATATTTACAAGCTACTAAGCGACCATTTTGATCAGCTACCACAAGGCGCCCAAATAATGCTTCCTTATATGATCAAGGAAAATTGGCTGGTGAACTACGGGAATATTGATGGTATCGACAAAACGTGCAAGGGCATTGGCAATCGCACCAAATTTAAGTCCAACATGGCAGATGCTTCAAAGGATCTAATAAAGTACTATGACGGACTTGAAGCTGACTTCAAAGCGTTTTTCCCACATGTAAGAAGCTTCTCTCGCCAGTTTTTAGAAAATTAGAATTTACTGTTTATCCTTTTTTAGATAAAAAAAAATGATCGTCTCCAAACCAAAAGGCAATACCCTCTTTGCTTTAAGCATGTTTCTGTTAATTTGCTTTACGTTGCTCGGGTACACACTTTATAATTACTTCAACAATGAGGTTCATCATTGGTATCAGTATGTGATTTTTGTCGTGGTCACCCCTGTTTCATTTGCAGTGCTCATCAAAACAATCAAAAGTTATAAAATTGTCAGGCTCGGCAAGGGAAGACTTTCGGTAGATTTCCCCTTTTTATTCAAAAGCAAGGTGTTTAACATGCAGGATTTGGTATGTTATTCGGAGGATGTGATCAAAACGCAAGGCTCAGACTTTAAAGAACTTACTATTAAATTTGATCGTGATAAGGTCAAACTGGCTAATCAGGAGAACAGCGAGTATTCCAAAATTTACGCGTATCTAAAGAAAAAACACCCTCGAAAGCTAAAGTAAGGCGACATATCTTACATGACTGATTTTTAAACCCAATTTGAAACAAAATTTAATGGCTGCGCGTTTAGCCTTAAATCTTTGGTAAAAAAAGTGGATTAGTGTATGAAAACCGCTAAACCTTATGGCCTGAGAAAGTAAAAAAAGTATCATTTAATTTACTTCCTCCCGGTTACTTTATTGAAAAAGACGGTATTTAGCTTTGAAACTTACATTATCACAAGTTTATTTTTTAATTTAAATTATAAGTTATGATTATTCTTCAACAAATTATTATCCTTTTATTGTTGCTCCTTGCAGGATTTGCTCTATCAGGAACATTATTCTGGTTGCTGTTCAAAAAAGATGCACCCAGTTACGATGAGGTTAGGGAAAGATTTTTAATTGACTGAGCTTTTATAGATTTAAAATTTGATAGCGGCTACCAGCCGCTATTTTTTTGCCTGCTCCTGAAATACTTCCTAGCTGAAAGTACTATTTTTTTCTCATCGCCTCCAGCATATCCCACATATCAGGTGTAACCACTTCCAGATTGTTAAATTCGCCGGCACCCAATAGCCATTCTCCACCATCAATTGTAATTACATCTCCATTAATATAAGCCGAATAATCCGACATAAGATAGGCGGCAAGATTTGCTAATTCCTGGTGTTCCCCGGTTCTTTTAAGGGGGACTTTCCTGGCGGGATCAAATTTCTTCACCATATCACCCGGTAAGAGTCTGCTCCAGGCACCCTCGGTAGGAAATGGTCCGGGCGCAATGGCATTGCTTCTAATTCCATATTTTGCCCACTCCACAGCAAGTGACCTTGTGAGTGCCAAGACACCCGCTTTTGCACAGGCTGATGGTACCACATATCCTGATCCTGTCCAGGCATAGGTAGTCACAATATTCAAAAAATTACCTTTTTGCTTTTCATTGATCCAATGTTTCCCCATGGCTAAGGTAAAATTATAAGTTCCCTTCAGCACTATGTCTACAATGGTGTCAAAGGCTTTTGCGTTCAGGCGCTCGGTAGGACTGATAAAATTTCCTGCAGCATTGTTCAATACGCAGTCGACCTTCCCGAAAGTTTGGGTAGCTTTTTGGATAACAGTCTCAATTTCTTCGTATTTACGGATATCACAGGCAACTGCCAGTACCTGCCCACCTGTAGCTTCTTGGAGTTCTATAGCCGCGCTCTCCAAAACCTCCAGCTTTCGGCTTGTAATTACGAGGTTCGCCCCCAATTCCAGAAAGTACTTCCCCATTGCTTTACCAAGACCAGTACCACCTCCCGTCACAATAATGGTTTTGCCCCTTAACGCGTTTTCTTTTAACATTCCTTCATTTATCATAAATAAAAAATTTTAACGTTTCAATTCCTAAACTTACTTAGATCCTTCAGCAAGGATTTTCAAGATATAGACAATTTTTGCCTAAACAAAATAGCGTGTCCCTATGAAAAGTTGTTTCATAAATTTATCGCGAAGGGGCGTATCTTTCCTTACCATTTCCACAGGTATTCACTTTTTTTAAATAAAGATTATACCATACATTAGCAAAAAATTAGATAAGAGCCGATCCTGTTCGAAAGGCCATTACATTTCAAATAAATTTAAAAGATTTTTATTTCCATTTATGAAAAACTACTATTTACTAAAGAAGTTCTCTATCATTTTGTTGTTGATCATTAGTGTATCTGCTTGTGTTTCTACAAAGAAATATGATGCGCTGCTCACCGATAAAATGCAGGTAGAAAATGACAAAGCAGATACGGAAGAACAATTAGAAATCGCCCGTGAAGAGATTGACAGATTAAGGCAAAGGATAGAAAGCCTGAACCTTCAAATAAACGCGCTGGCTGAAGATACCGCGTCTCAAGGAGAAGCATACGCGAAACTAGAAGGCTACTACAACAATTTGCTGGCAAATAGCGACAAGCTGAGCCAGGAATTTGTAGATCAGCAAAAAAAGATTCAGGAATTGGAAAAGGTGCTAAAAGAAAAAGAAAAGGCGGTGAATGACATAAGGAATAAAGTAAGCCAGGCTTTATTAAATTTTAAGGAGAGTGATCTTACCATAGATGTAAAAAACGGGAAGGTATACGTTTCGTTAGCAGAACAATTATTGTTTGGGTCTGGAAGTATTGAAGTGGACAAAAAAGGTGTTGATGCTTTAAAGCAACTGGCTACTGTCCTTAAAAACAATCCGGAGATCAACATCATGGTAGAAGGCCATACTGACAATGTTCCGATTTCAAGAAAGTCTCAATATATGCAAAACAACTGGGATCTTAGTGTTTTAAGAGCTACTTCAATCGTGGATATTCTTACGGAAGCCGGTGTGGAACCGTCAAAAATTACGGCAGCCGGGAAAGGCGAATTTTTACCTTTGAACCTCAACGATTCTCCCGAAGGAAAGCAAAAAAATCGTAGAACAGAGATCATTTTAACACCGGAACTGGACGAATTATTCCAGAT
>CAZHZR010000084.1:0-1808 GCA_964537095.1 uncultured Roseivirgaceae bacterium | reverse complement strand
ACCCACTTTCTCCCGCTCCTCTTTTGGAATGCTGGCATGCGTCATACTCGCAGGGTGACCACTCAAAGATTCTACGCCGCCCAAAGACTCAGCAAGGGTGAAGTATTTAAATTTCTCCAGTACCGCAATGGCATCCTCCAGTCGGTCACTTTTTAAAGTAAAAGATATCATTCCCCCGAAGTCCCTCATTTGCGCTTTTGCAATATGGTGATTGGGGTGAGATTCGAGCCCGGGCCAAAACACCTTTCCTACCTTAGGATGATCTTTTAAATACAAAGCCACTTTTCTGCCATTTTCACAATGCCTTTGCATCCTGATGTGTAGTGTTTTTATACCTCTCAGCACCAGGAAACAATCCTGTGGCCCAGGAACTGCCCCGCAAGCATTTTGTATGAAAACTAACCGATCCGCAGTTTCCTGATCATTCAAAACTATCGCACCCATTACCACATCAGAATGCCCCCCAATATATTTTGTAAGAGAATGCGTGACAATGTCAGCACCCAAGTCAAGTGGGCTCTGTAGATAGGGGGTGGAAAATGTATTATCTACCACCACTTTTATTCCCCGCTTTTTGGAAACTTCTACCGCCCCTTTAATATCAATAATGTTCATCATCGGGTTGGAGGGAGTTTCTATCCATACCATTTTGGTGTTGTCATTGAAATGCTTCTCTATGGCGGAAGGATTCTCCATGCTTACGAAGTGAAATTTTATGCCATAGTTGGCGAATATTTTCGTAAATATTCTGTATGAACCTCCGTACAAGTCGTTTGTACATACTACTTCATCGCCCGGTTTCAGGAGCTTTACAAGCGCGTCGGCAGCCGCAAGACCGGAAGAAAAACAAATGCCGTATTTTCCATTCTCCAAGGCAGCGAGGCTATCCTGCAATGCGGTTCTCGTAGGATTGTGAGTTCTGGAATATTCATATCCTTTATGTACGCCAGGAGAGGTCTGAACATAGGTAGAAGTCTGAAAAATCGGTGTCATGATTGCACCCGTTGAAGGATCGGGCTGCACACCCGCATGAATTGCTTTTGTACCAAATTTCATTTTGTAATGTTTTTGATGGCTAATAATATACTATCTCAAATATCCATTTATTCTCTGACAAGGCTTTTGTTCCTGTAGAATTATTATCTTGCCCAGATTATACTACCTTATTAAATCTATACTTAATATTAAGAACGCTAACCTATGTTTCTTGTTCCCTTATTTCGGGAGAATAAACATTCTCTTTTTTTAGTAATCTGGATGATGGTAATGCCACTCGTGTGCAGCGCCATTGTGACCGTGCTGGCTTTAAAACATGAGACACACATCCAGGGTTTTAGCCTTCTCGAGTGGATGCTTTTTTATATATGCGCAACTATCACCATGTCGCTGGCAATGACACCCACTACCTTTATCGCATTGGTTGGCGGCTTTTTTCTTGGTTGGGTTTCCATTCCATTCATGCTGATATCTTATTTGAGTGCTTCAGCCTTGGGCTTTCTCATAGCCAAATATATCGATCAGGGCAAATTTCAATCATCTATCCGCCAGCTTCCGAAAATAGCACAGTTTATTGATGCCATCAACACAAAGCAGCTTTCATTTATCATATTATGCAGGATTTCTCCTGTGCTGCCTTTCGCCATTATGAATGTGGTGCTTTCAATGATGAATGTTAGTTTTGCGAAATTCATTTGGGCTGGATTTTTGGGCATGCTCCCACGCACGTTGCTTTTTATATGGGTTGGAAGCACTTTACAACAGTTAAGAGAAATAGTAGAATCCGGAAAAACTGACATTTCGCAAATCTC
>CAZHZR010000083.1:6713-11727 GCA_964537095.1 uncultured Roseivirgaceae bacterium | reverse complement strand
AGAACATTGCATAAAAGCAATATTGCCTGTAATTTACGGTTTAATAAGAGAATTGAAACATGCCAACTATTATAGATCAGGTAAAAAATTACTTTTTGAGCTGGAAGCCAGGCGCAGAAGTTGAATCCATAAAGCAACTTGCCCAGGCGGGTAGTGATCGATTATACTTTCGGGTAGAGACCACCCAACGACCTTATATTGTCACATATAACGAAAACATTCGTGAAAATGCTGCTTTTCTGGAATTTTCCAGACACTTCAACAGCAAACAATTGTCCGTGCCGGAGATTTACCATCAAAGTGATGATAAACGACTTTACATCCAGTCCGATTTAGATAGCACCTCGCTTTTTGACGTGCTGCAAAAAGACGGGTTCACTGAGAGCACATTGGAGTTATACCGCAAAACTTTGTCACAACTTGCCCAGCTCCAGATTCACGGGGGCATCGGCTTAGATTATGATTATTGCATCGCTACCCGGTCCTTTGACAGAAATGCCATTTATTCCGATCTGCTTTACTTTAAATATTATTTCTTACGAGCGCTTCAACTGCCCTATGATAAAAATTTGTTGCTTAACGATTTTGAAATGCTCAGCTATTTCCTGATGCAGGAGCACAATAAGTTTTTCATGCACCGGGATTTTCAAAGCAGGAATGTGATGGTGAAAGACGACAAGGTGTTTTTTATAGACTATCAGGGAGGTATGCAGGGGGCACTTCAATATGACGTGGCATCTATGTTGTGGCAGGCCAAGGCAGGCATGCCTTATGAGTGGCGGGAAGAATTGGTGAATTATTATTTCAACAAGGTAAATGACATCCTGGACAATCAGCTTATAAAAAAAGATTTCCTGGATAATTATTACGGATTTGTACTCATCAGAATGTTGCAAACGCTCGGAGCTTACGGATTCCGGGGTCTGTTCGAGCGAAAATCGCATTTTATCAGCAGTATCCCCTTCGCTCTTAGAAATTTAAAATGGTTTTTAGAAAACAAAGCTATTCCTATCAGGCTGCCGGAGCTTCAGAAAGTTTTGGAAGCCATGGTGGACGATAATATTATCCGACGGTTTGAAAACGCAAAAGCGACACCGGAAAGCAAGCTTACTGTGAGCATTAACAGCTTTTCGTATAAAAAAGGGCTGCCTGAAGATGCTTCGGGTAATGGGGGCGGATTTACCTTCGATTGTCGTGGACTCCTGAATCCGGGCAGGTTTGAGAAATATAAAAGCCTGACCGGCAGAGACAAGTCGGTTCAAGATTTTCTGATGTACCAAACAGAAATGCCCGTTTTCCTGCAACATGTTTATAGTCTGGTTGACATCAGCGTCAATGATTACCTGAAAAGGAATTTTGAGAATTTACAAATCAATTTTGGATGTACCGGCGGGCAACATCGAAGTGTTTTCGCAGCGGATAGCCTGGCGAAGCATCTTCAGCAGAAGTTTGGCTGCAACGTAACAGTAAAACATATTGTACAGGAAGAAAAGAACTGGGTAAATTAAGGGATGAAGAGACAGGAAAGCCAGATGCCCTATTTTTGTTTCATAAAAATCCCGATGTGCTAAACCTTGTTATGGCGAAGGGATCCAGCGCAGAGGTTAAAAATATTCGCGGTTTGATAAAGCTCGTTGGAAATAGAGGTTGAAGTTTGAAACGGAGAAGCAGGAACAACCTGAACCTTTGTTGTTAATCGCTTTAACGATTAAAAAAAGCCAACAAACGAATTCAATTCCCGCTCCCTCTCTTAATTTATTGATTACGATACCAGCTTTTTCCACTCTTCAAACCTGCTATCAATTTTAGCTGTCATTTTATTATATGCATCCCAATTATCCTTTACATGATAAATGGTGGGTAGATCTTCTGCCAAAACTGTCTCATAATCTTTCTTGTAAATACCACTGCCATAATAGTAGTAAGTAAAAAGATTACCATCATTATTAAAAAGCTCGTAGCCTAAGTATCCATCCCATAGTTCGCTCAGGATTGTGCAACTCAATTCCCTCCTGCGGAAACGAAACATCTGCACCTCAGCTTCATCCTCAAAAAACTCCGAATATAGATTATTTTCAATGATCCAACCCAAATAAATACCAATATGAACATAGGCCTGCTCTATTGGAAGAAATTCCGGGAAATTTCCCAGGAAATGATTCTTTGCGTTGTCATATATCGTTTTTTCTATTGCTGCCTTCTTAACTTGCATATGGTAATAATTTTTTATTAATTTTTTAAAGATATCATGATCAAAAAAGATTAAAAAAGGAATTACGGGACAAACCTCACGTGCTTCTAAAAACCAGGTAATAAATTCCTTAATTTTCTATATATGCATTATTCTTGCAGAAGGTGACCCCTAAAATATACCTATTTAGAGTAAAAATTAGACAAAAGCACAAAAATGCGGGCTGGAAAAGCGCAAAAAGATGGTGTAATATCTGTAGCAAACTTGCGTAAAATCAATAGATTAAAGGAAAATTGGGACGTCTTGCTAGGAAAAAAGCTGTCATTCCAACCCGTTAAGTAAATGATTGCAAAATAGTACTCCTGTTATTATTGTTGATTTAATGGAAGAATATGTATCCTACGATAATTGCAGCTGTTATACCAAAGAAATCTGCAATTAAACCGCAGGTCACGGTATATCGTGTTTTGCGGATACTCACTGCACCGTAATATACAGCCAGCGTATAAAATGTTGTTTCTGTGGAGCCTTGCAACGTAGAAGCCACGCGTCCTACAAAAGAATCTACACCATAAGTATTCATCGCTTCAATCATCATACCGCGGGCTCCGCTTCCGCTTAATGGCTTCATGAGTGCGGTCGGCAGCGCAGGGACAAAATCAGTGTTTAGGCCCATAAAACTAAAAAACGTACCTATTCCCGCTTCAATAAAATCTAACGCTCCTGATGCTCTAAAGACGCCAATCGCCACAAGCATCGCCACCAAATATGGAATGATTTTGATCGCCACTTCGAACCCCTCTTTTGCACCGTCAATAAATGATTCGTACACATTTACTTTTTTTCTTATAGCTAGTAATATAAATGCGACGATAATAAAAAAGAGGATAAAATTTCCCACCAGACTAGAGAGAGCGGCCGCCTGTTCCTGAGGCAGGTTCAGAAAATAATAAATTACACCTACAATGATTACGCTGACGCCTCCCAGATACGCCAATACAACAGGTTGAAGCAAGTTTATTCTTTGAAAGATGGATACACTTATCAGACCCGCCATCGTGGAAAAATAAGTTGCTATTAATATAGGAAGAAAAACATCAGAAGGATTTGCAGCACCTTCGGCTGCTCTCAACGCCATCACGCTAATGGGGATAAGGGTCAACCCCGAAGTGTTCAGGACCAAGAACATAATCTGCGCATTGGAAGCAGTATCTTTTGAAGGATTTAACGCCTGCAACTCATGCATTGCCTTTAGCCCCAAAGGGGTCGCAGCATTATCCAAACCAAGCATGTTGGCAGAAAAATTCATCAGCATAGAGCCTCCAGCCGGATGATTTCTGGGAAGCTCGGGAAACAGTTTAGCAAAAAAAGGCCCAACAATACGTGATAACACATTTACGGCGCCTCCCATTTCTCCGATCTTCATCAAACCCAGCCAAAGCGTCATTACACCTATTAAATAAACAGCAATGTTCACACTGGTCTCAGCCATTGAAAACGTGCTGTTAACGATATCACTGAAAACGTTTAGGTCCGATTGGTCAAATAATATTCCGAAAGTTTCCTGAAAGTAATTTCTAAAGTAATAGCCGAATACCCTCATCAGCGCTATGACAAACCCTATCAAAAAAAATCCAATCCAGATATAATTTAACGCCATAATGAAAAAATAATCCCTTAAATTTGTTTCAGGGCCAATATAAATAATTAGCCAAACAATTTAGAAATATTATAAATGATTAGCTTAATTTTTATGTAAGATGCTTGATCAGATCGTTAATTTGAATCAGCGAATTCAAGGGCCGATAAATTGCAGGGTCTTTGTAAAGCTCATTGCTTTTCTTGCTACATCATTTGTATAATATCAAAATAAAAAATTCAACAATTTCCCTATTAAATCTCTTATCAGATGCGATTTATACCTTATGTATTGTTAAGCCTTGTTTTACTCGGTTGCGGAGATGATGATTACCCGGTGAGACTGGAAACGCATCAGGTGGGTCGGCTACTTATGCAAAACAATAGCAAAGCCTGGCTTTTGGAAACTGAAGTTAGTTGTAAGGTGGATGACACGCTCACATTCTATAAAGCCGTGGACGCGAAAAGCTTGCCAAAATACGTCTACGCAAAAGGCGAAATTCTTTGCCCTGACGAATCTGCCGACGATGTCAGCGGCACTTGGGAATTGGTAGGAACCGCAGATCTAAATCAGCTAAGATTGCGTGAGGCTGAAACCACTACCTACGAAATTATTTCCATTACCGCCTCTAAATTACACCTTCGTACAGCCGGGAGCGATTTGATTCTCCGTGCGCTCTAATCGTTTATGAGATTAAGAATATGGCATGCTGCAAGGCCGGCTGTCTCTGTTCTCAACCTGCTTTTGCCCAGGGAAACAGGCACGAAACCTTTCCCCACTGCAATCTCAATTTCTCTGCCCGAAAAATCCCCTTCCGGCCCTATTAATATAAGATATCTCTTTTCCGGAGCGGCCGCTACTTTAAGGTGGAAAGGTATGGCATCATCCACATAGGCGATAAATTTCTGGTCCGCCTCTGAAGTTTCGCAAACATTGGCAAAATCCTGAACAGGCATTAATCTGGGAAGCCACAGATTCAACGACTGCTTCATTGCACTAATAGCTTTTTTTTGGAGTCTTTCTATATTAACCTTAACGCGCTCAGAATTATCACAATCCAGAAACGTAATTTTGTTGACCCCAAACTCAATTGCCTTTTCAACAAACCATTCAATACGATCTGCATTTTTTGTAGGAGCTATTGCAATGTGAATATGATACGGTCTTCTTATGTCAATTGTGGT
>CAZHZR010000083.1:0-6613 GCA_964537095.1 uncultured Roseivirgaceae bacterium | reverse complement strand
GATTAGGATCTTCTTCGTCTCTTGCCATTTCCGTCACGGCTGCTATTACTACTGGCAGCGCCATATCCACTTCCTCCGGAACCGCCGCCGCTACCTGGCTTGGCAATTTCCATATTTACTTTCTTCCCTTTTATTTGGCTTTGGCTCATGATGCGCACGATCTTTTCAGCTTCATCTTTGGGAACATTTACGAACGAGAATTTATCGAAAATTTCGATCTCACCAATGCTATTCCCCGGAACACCGGTTTCGCCTGCTATTGCACCAACGATGTCGCCCGGTCTGATTTTGGAAGTCTTTCCAAGATTAATGAAAATACGGGCGGAATTTTCGTCACCTCTTCTTTTTCTGGAACCACCTCTATCTCCTCTATCGCCCCTTTCGCTTCTTTCACCTCTCTCCGGACGATCAGAATCATAGTCGCGGTCGCTAAACTGATTCAGGTTTTCCAGCGCCTCCTCTTGCTTACCAATATGGATTTTAATAAGAGAAGCTATAATTTGGTTCTCTTCAAAGCCTTCGGCCAGAAGCGTTTGGGTCATATCAGAATAAGTTTCCAAACCACCTTCATTACAAGTTTCTCTAACTTTCTCGAGAAACTGCTCTCTTTTGATGTTCTTCAACTCTTTTCCTGAAGGAACCGGCTGTCTTTGAATCTGTACTTTGGTGTATCTTTCCACATCGCGCAGCCTGAATTTCTCCTTGCCCCAAATGAAAGAAAATGATTTACCTGATTTACCGGCTCTGCCCGTTCTTCCAATCCTATGTACATAATACTCAGGATCCAAAGGAAAATCGTAATTGAATACAGCATCCACGTTACTTACATCTATCCCTCTGGCAGCAACATCCGTCGCAACAAGAATGGTAACAGCACCGGATCTAAATTTGGCCATCACACGGTTACGCTGGTTCTGGTTCATGTCTCCATGCAAACCCTCGGACGAAAATCCTTTTAACTGTAGTTCTTCAACCACTTCATCCACTTTTCGCTTCGTGTTACAGAAGACCAGCATAAGCTTGAGATCATTCTGGCTGATGAGCCTGGTCATGACTTCTACTTTTAAGCCGCTTTTTATCTCGTAATAATATTGTTCAATACTGGCAACCGTCAGTTCGTTCTTTACGACCTTAATTAACTGTGGATTTTTCTGATATTTTTGGGTGAGCGCCAAAATTGGCTTTGGCATCGTAGCAGAAAAGAAAACCGTTTGCCTATCTTCAGAAAGTTCCTCCATGATAGACTCAATGTCATCCCGGAAACCCATGTCCAACATTTCGTCCGCTTCGTCCAAAACGATAGTCTTTACCGCAGAAAGGTCAAGCGTGCGTCGGTTGATATGGTCAAGGATTCTTCCAGGAGTTCCTACAACAATACTGATTCCCCTCTTCAGGGCTCTAATCTGCTGATCAATGGGTTCACCTCCATAAACAGCAAGAGAATGTACCTGCTTTTTGTATTTGGATAACTTTTTTATTTCATTGCTCACCTGCAGTGCCAACTCTCTGGTAGGGCATAACACCAGTGCCTGAATCTTTTTTTGATCAGGATCAAGGTTTTCAAGCATTGGAATACTAAAGGCAGCGGTCTTACCGGTACCAGTTTGTGCTTGTCCTATAACATCTTTTCCTTCCAATAAAATAGGAATGGCTTCAGTTTGTATTGGAGAGGCTTCTGTAAAGCCCATTTCCTCTACTGCTTTTAAAATTTCGTCCGAAAGTGCTAAGGACTGAAAAGGTAATGTTGTCATTTGTAAAAATTATAAATTTGAGTACTACAAATGAAACATTATTAATCCTCATCGTCCCGTTTACTATCGAGAGGCAGGTTTCATTTGCTATTTTCTTAACAGCATGCTTTTTTAATCAGGCAGCAAACATGCCGGATGATCATTAAAATAAGCTGTAAATTTAGATTTTGTTATATATTTATCCCATCCTTTAAATTGGAGGCTAAATTATTAAAGTTCAGGAGATAGAAAAGAAGGAATATAAAGCAAACCAGTTATACTTCTGTCAGGGATTATCATGAATCTTAAAAATCCCTGCAAAGATAATTATATTAATTGAATAAGCAGTAGTGTTTTTGGTTCAATTGCAAAGTTTATCAACTGGCATTAGAAAGCCTGTCTACCAAAGTAACGTATTCTGATCTCGCATCTTCTTTTGACTTTCCCTTTTGCCGGAGCCATGCTTCGTATTTTGCAACGGCTTTGAAGTCAAACCCTCCCGGACGCTCATCATTATTATCTCCTAAAGTAGCTTGCTTATACAAGCCATACATTTGCAAAAGATCTTCATTAGAAGGCCTCACAGCCAATTCTTTTGATCTGGTTACCGAACTTTCGAAATCTTCTTTGGAACTCATAACTTTAAATTTCTAATTTGATATTTTTTAATGTCTTGATGTCAGACCGAACATCATATATGCCTTCAAGATCAATAATTAAGCTTCCTAATTTTGTAAAGGTTCAATGATAGATGGACTTCAATCAAAAAAGGCTGAACATAAAGCGCAGCCTTTAAGGCAATCGAAGGATTCAAATAAAAGGCGTCCGATTATCTTTCACCAAATCCTTTATAACTTCTTTCTTTCTCCCCTACATAGATTTGTCTTGGACGGCCTATAGGTTCGTTGTTCTCCCTCATTTCTTTCCACTGGGCAATCCAGCCCGGCAGCCTGCCTAAAGCGAACATTACCGTAAACATTTCGGTAGGGATTCCCATGGCTCGATAAATAATGCCTGAATAAAAATCAACATTAGGATACAATTTTCGCTCCACGAAGTAATCATCTTTCAAAGCAGCTTCTTCGAGTCCCTTTGCGATTTCTAAAATCGGATCATTAATTCCCAACTTATCAAGCACGCTGTCCGCAGCTTTTTTTATGATTTTAGCCCTTGGATCAAAGTTCTTGTAAACCCTGTGACCAAAGCCCATTAATCTGAAAGGATCGTCCTTGTCTTTGGCCTTGGCTATATATTTAGAAGTGTCACCACCATCTTTTTTGATATTTTCCAGCATTTCAATTACTGCCTGGTTAGCACCTCCATGCAGCGGCCCCCACAATGCGTTAATACCTGCAGAAATAGAAGAGTATAAGCTCGCATGACTTGACCCCACGATTCTAACGGTAGATGTAGAGCAATTTTGTTCGTGATCAGCATGTAGAATCAATAGCTTGTCTAACGCATCTGCAATCACCGGATCCGGCTCGTACTCCTCTGCAGGCAACGCAAACATCATCTTCAGGAAATTTGAACAATAGTCAAGGCTGTTGCTAGGGTAGTTAACCGGATGACCCACCTCATTTTTGTAGCACCAGGCTGCAATGGTCGGCATTTTAGCCAGGATCCTGATGATACTTAAATTAACCTCTTCAACACTACGGTTCGGATGCAAAGAATTAGGATAAAATGCAGTGAGTGAACAAACGAGTGAAGATAAAACGCCCATCGGGTGCGCCTTTGAAGGAAAACCATCCAGGATATTTTTGATGTCCTCATGCACCAAAGTATGCACCGTTATTTCCTTAGAAAAGCTATCGAATTCTGTCTTAGATGGTAAATTTCCATAAATTAGCAGGTAGGCCACCTCCAGGAAAGATGATTTTTCAGCCAGCTCCTCTATTGAATATCCTCTGTACCGCAAAATGCCTTTTTCTCCATCCAGAAAAGTGATAGCACTCTTAGTAGCCCCGGTATTTTTAAAGCCAGCATCCAAGGTAATGTACCCACTTTCAGATCTCAAGGAACCAATGTCTAAAGCTTTTTCGTCTTCACTTCCTTCAACAACTGGTAAAGTATAGGTTTCGCTACCAATTTTTAATTCTGCATTTTTTGACATATGTATAGTATCTTTTTTGTAAAATAACGGTCGTCTTCAATCGCAAGCGAAATTAAAGAAAAAAGTAATAATATAAAACCGGTCAATGTTTTATAGAGGCATTCTATAGACCATTTAAACTACCGGCAAAAAATTTCTGGTTTTTAACTTCCTTCTCAACAAGACCCTCCGAAGGGGACAAACATTGGTTAATCTGTTCGTGTACGATAACGGAGGCAAGATAAAGAAAAAATTTTAAGTTAGAAAACAGGAAACTTATAAATGTTTAATCGTTCTTACGTCAAAACCGCCGCGAGGTTTGTTGCCTTCAGCATTACTTTTCCAGGCTGCCTGGCAGCCCGGTTTATCATTTCCTGGTTTAAGCAATGACATCAATGATTTCTCAATGCACTTATGAGGCTTTTCTTATCCATTTTCGATCTTCCCGAAATCCCCACCTCTCTTGCTTTGCTATATAGTTGCTCTTTAGTCTGTTCTTCATATTTGGAGGCTTTTCCTCCCTTTTTGCCAGTTTCCTGCTTTGGTGAATTTGCGATACGAGCAGCCTTCTCTTTACTCATCCCTTTTTCCCGAAGTTTTTCATATTGAGCATCGTCCTTTATCTGATTTCCATGATTTTTAGCCATCTTTGTGTAAATTTGTTGGTGTCACACTATAACCTTCCTGAAAAAGGTTTGTTAAAATCCTTTAAAGCTTACAGCCATTTTTTAATAAGAAATCGGAAGTGTATAATAAGGCTCTATGAAAAAATGGAAAAAGCCGTTTGTTAAATTAGCTAGAAAGGTCAAAAGTCCGTTCCGGAAGTTAAAACTTGAAATCAAACAGGAATTGGGCTGGCTCGGGGTTCCTCAAATTCTACCTTATCGCGGCTTTGGGAACCAAAACATTGTCTATTTCAGGGGAAGTGTGCTGGAGGACAAAGGCCTGTGTACGCCCGAGGCTAATGATACGGTCTGGGAAAACATGATCGCTATGATGAAAAGGTTTGTGAGCGATGAAATTCCAGGTGTTAAGTTGCGTGCAACTTTTATGGGAGAGACTAAAATAGTGGAAACAGATGAAAGAGGTTTTTTTGAAGTCACTTTTACTCCGCAGCACCTGATTGACACACAAGGCGCCTGGCAACCAGTAGCCTTGGAGTTGCTGGAAGAAGTTGTCCCAAATCAGGAAGATGTGAAAGCCACGGGGCAGGTAATGCTATTGTCACACCAAAGCGAATTCGGGGTAATCTCAGACGTTGATGACACCATCCTCATATCGAAAGCCACCAATGCCTTAAAGAAGATTCGGCTTATGCTCTTCAAAAACGCCCACAGCCGCCTTCCTTTTGAAGGAGTTGCCGCGTTCTACAAAGCTTTACAACACGGAATTTCCGACAAGTACAATCCCATATTTTACGTCTCTAGCAGCGAATGGAATTTGTATGACCTTCTGGTGGATTTTTGTAGTGTGAGGGGCATTCCAAAAGGACCTTTTTTGCTACAAACCCTCGAAGAAGACTGGTATAAATTCTGGAAATCGGGCGGAGGGAACCACAGCCATAAAGTAGATAAGATCAGGCATATTCTTACAACTTACCATGAGCTGAGATTTATCTTAATCGGGGATAGCGGTCAAAAAGATGCGGAAATCTACAGCAAAATCGTACATGAGTATCCTGAGCGGATCCTGGCTATCTATATCAGAGATGTAAGCAAAAAGAAAAGGCAGCGGGAAATTAAAACCATTGGTGAAGGTATTGAACACACCGGCGTAGAGATGTTGTTGGTAAAAGATACGCAGGAAGCAGCCCGACATGCTATAGAAAGAGGGTTTATTCTGGAGTCGTCCTTTAAGGAAATTAAAGAAGAGCGAAAGAGGGACACGCATGCTGTGAATGAACTCAAGGATCTTGTAAACACTCAGTAGCAGGGATTGGATAGCAAACTTCAACTTTTAGATATTGTATATACTTTTGCCCACCTGGTGGTGATCGGATTTAATTTGTGCGGTTGGATATGGAACCGCCTTTTAAAGCTGCACCTATTTTGTGTTATTGCGACTGCATTTTCATGGGGAGTATTGGGAGCATGGTATGGTTGGGGCTATTGTTTTCTAACCGACTGGCATTGGGATGTTAAAAGAGAATTGGGCGAAACGGATCTTCCAGCTTCATTTATTACTTATATGCTTCAAAAACTAGCGATTTACGACGTGCCCGCGGTTTGGATTGACACAGTTACGGGCGTATTATTTGTAGCCGCCGCAGGGATTTCGGTTTATAAAAACATAAAAAAATAACATCCATGACTTCTATCGGGCTTCTTTCTGATACGCACAGCTTTCTAAATCCCAAAATTTTTCATCATTTTAAAGACTGCGACGAAATCTGGCATGCCGGAGACATAGGTTCCATGGAAGTGGCACAACAGTTGGAAGCGTTCAAGCCTTTTAAGGCAGTATTTGGAAACATAGACGGTAAAGAACTAAGGATTCAATATCCTGAAAATCTGCGCTTCGAATGCGAAGGGTTGAAAGTCTGGATTACGCACATTGGCGGCTACCCACCTCGTTATAACAAAGTCGTAAAGCCCATTATCACACAAGATCCTCCAGATATATTTATCTGTGGGCATTCGCATATCCTTAAGATAATTACAGATCCGAAGCTGAACAAAATGCTGTACATCAATCCCGGCGCAGCAGGAAATTCAGGTTTTCACCAAGTAGCTACATTGGTGCGATTTCGAATTCAAGACCGAAAAATAAGTGATATGCAGGTGATAGA
>CAZHZR010000082.1:7442-11914 GCA_964537095.1 uncultured Roseivirgaceae bacterium | reverse complement strand
AAGATATTTTTTGCAAATTCTAATTATATTTGGTAACAATTATTTTAATTATTTTATCTATTACAATTATGGCAACAGGCACAGTAAAATTTTTTAATGAAAGTAAAGGCTTTGGCTTTATTGTCGATGACACGAGTAAAAAAGAAGTATTTGTTCATGCATCAGGACTTTCTGAGACAATCCGCGAGAAAGATAGGGTTACCTATGACGAATCGGAAGGTAAAAAAGGCATCAATGCAGTTAATGTTAAAAAGATCTAATTTATCGATATAATATTGATTATAACGCATTTATAAAAAGCTCTGAGTATTCAGGGCTTTTTTCTTCTTATTATCTCCCGATTTCCACCTCGCTGCGGTTTCAGTAATTGCCTTAAAACCTGTTGTATTGAACCTCTGACACAAATTTTGAAGGTTCGAAATATAACTTAAAATGCCCCATGGTGTTATAAATGCTAATTCAACACCAAAGTTCTATGAAGATTTATTGGAAAGATGTTTTTTGGAATGTGTTGCTTCTGGTTTGCATGCTTGCCTGTATAGCACATATGCAAAGCTGTACACCTCAAGCTGCCACAAACAAGGAACTGGGCCTAACAGACATCGCTACTGACACTACCAAAGTAGTGATTGTGGTAATTGACGGGCCTCGGTATATTGATACCTGGGGTACCCAGGGGCAGCCTCTCATTCCATACATGGCTGATTCCCTTCTTCATGAGGGCACCTTCTTTTCAAATTTCAAAAACAACAAACATACTTATACCCTTGCCGGTCATACTGCATTGGTCACCGGCAATTACCAATTGATGTCGAATGATGGCAGCGAAGCCCCGAAAGACCTATCGATTTTTCATCATTATTTGATGCACACGGCAAATCCTCCTGCAAAAGCAGCAATTGTTACCAGTAAAAGTAAACTGCATGTACTGGCACGAACAAAGAATCATGAATGGGAGCCTGAGATGACGCCCTTCACCAACTGCGGTAGAAATGGAGAGGATAGAAGCGATGCAGAAACATTTGCCGAAGTGGTGCAAACTTTGAAAACCCAAAAACCAAATCTCCTCCTGGTACAGTTTAAAGGTCCTGATTCAAATGCTCATGCAAACAACTGGGAGGGATACATTTCGAGCATTCAGGAAACCGATAGCTTGGTTTATCAACTTTGGAAAATTCTACAGTCAGATAAGGTTTACCAGAATAATACTGCTTTCCTGATTACCAACGATCACGGCAGGCATGTCGACGGACATAAAAATGGCTTCGTAAGCCATGGAGATCAGTGTGAGGGCTGCAAACACATAAGTTTGCTGGCTCTGGGTCCGGACTTCTCAAAAGATCGACTGGTCACAGAGGAATATGAGCTGGTGGATATTGCGCCTACTGTTGCCGCCCTTCTTGGATTAAAAGTGCAGGAATATGACGAGGGAAAACAGATCACGCCTTTGTTAGAGAAGAAGAAAAGAGAGGAGCGTATTTCATTGGAAGCAATGAAAGAAAACCAAGCGAACTGAGACGGAGTGCATGCAGTCCGCCATGGCTTCTTAGGGTAGGTAGAAATCAAATGCCTGCTCATTCATACATTTAAAATGGCCTAAAGGACATTTTTTGTAGCCGATTTTTGAGCAGGGCCTGCAGGAAAGGTTGTTGCGTTCAAAAATGGTAAATCTGGTTTTGTAAGGATACATGCCAAAATGAGGCGTGGTGTTTCCCCAAATCGAATAAATTTCTTTTTTAAATGCTGCTGCAATATGCATCAATCCTGTATCATGCGAAAACACTGCCTGCGATTGCTTTAAAAGTGAAGCAGATTGGTTGAGATTGTATTTTCCACAGGCATTATAGATGTCAGCTTTCTTGTTCAACTCCTTTAGCAAAGGCTCATAACTTTCCGACTTGCTGTTCTTTTTAAAAAAATTAGCAACCAGTTCACCTGTTTCAAAGTCTTCTTTTCCGCCCAGCAGCACGATGGGTTTGTTGATCTTGTCGCAAAGTTCTATCATCTTTTTGACCGGTAGCTTTTTGGTAGCATGTTGTGCTCCAATGGCATAGGCTATATAGCCATTGCGGTGAGTTTCAGGAAGCCATTCCAGTTCCACTTCGTCTTTATGGGGAATAAAATAATCCAGCCCAAGATTGTCTTTCGTAACGCCCAGTTCACGCACCGCATCCAGATACCGATCAACAATATGCACATTTGGCATCCGGTTAACTTTAAGGTTTACATAAAGCCATTTTTCGAAATTCAGTTTGTCAAAAGCTTTTGATTTTTTTCTAAGACGCGATTTAATAATCCGGGTTCGTAAATTATTATGGAGGTCTACAATGTAATCGTAATTTTCTGCCTGAAGCGTCTTAATCAGTTGGTTCAGATTATCTTCCAGGCAAATGACTTTGCTTATATATGGATTGTTTTCAACTATCCCCTTGTATTGAACTTTAGTGCAAAAGTGTACTTCCGCATCTTCCAACTGAATTTTCAAAGCTCTGACAACCGGAGTGGTTAACACAATATCTCCAATAGATGAAAATCGGATAACAAGAATTTTTTTTATCATCATTGAGATCTAAGGGAATTATAAAATCATAACGAGAGTAAAGATACCCGTCATATACGAATCATTTTAGAACTAAATAGAAACCTTCTTCTGATTAAAAATAGCCTCAACCTCGGCCAGAGACAAGCAATTCAAAGTTTTTTCCTTTGTGAGCCCACCTTTTCTGCCTACCGCTACACCAAACTTCATATTTTGGTACTCTTCCTTTGAGTGTGCATCAGGGTTTACACTCAGCATCACACCTTTCGACAATGCATAATGAACCCAACGCCAGTTTAAATCAAGTCTTTTAGGGTTGGCGTTGATTTCTATAATCACATTGTTTTCCGCGCATGCATCTATGATCGCCTGGTGATTGATGGGATAGCCTTCCCTTTTTAGTAGCAATCTGCCAGTAGGGTGGCCTAAGATAGTGGTGTAGGGATTTCTAATAGCCTTTAATAGTCGCTCAGTGTTTTTGGTCTCATCTGAGACAAACCCGGAATGAATAGAAGCCACTATAAAATCGAAACTTCCCAATACCGTTTCAGCGTAATCCAAATCCCCATTTGAAAGAATATCGGATTCAATGCCTTTAAAGATTTTAAAAGGCGCTAGTTCCAGGTTGAGCGCATCTATTTCCGCATGCTGCGCAACAATTTGCTCCTCTTTTAATCCATTGGCATAAAACGCGCTTTTGCTATGGTCTGAAATACCGAGGTACTTATATCCCAGATCTCTACAATGCAAGGCCATATCCCGAAGGCTATGTTTCCCGTCGCTATAGGTAGAGTGGTTATGGATAATTCCCTTTATATCTTCCACCTCGATAAGCCTTTCAGGAAGTAGATTTTGAGATGCAAGAGAATACTCGCAGACTCCTTCTCTCATCTCAGGTTCAATATATGGCAATCCTGCAATCTCGTAAGCCTGTTGTTCGCTGCTAAGTTTATGAGAGCAAATAATCTTTATCAGGTTATCGCCATTTTCTAGCCGGGTACTTAAATGAGCAGCGGACCCGGTGTGCTTTAACAAATTATTGTAAAAATCTCTTTTTGAGCAATGTCTGACATTCACCTCCAGGCCGGTAGTTATAAAAGCACCCCGCCAGATAAAAGGACCTGATGTTTTGGCATGATTTTCAAGATCGTCGAATTCGTTAAGCAAAACAGGAACCTCTAAGTGGTTATCAACCCCGATCAATAAATCCACACAGCATATAATTTCGCTTTTTCTTCTTAAATCGCCGGTGAAAGACACCAGGGCATCGGGAAATTTATTTTCCAGCATGTCCTTCAGCGAGCTTGCAACGGGAAGTACAGAGGCATAATGATACTTACCCGCATTGTCATCCTGGTATTGCAAAGCTTCCAGAATGTTTTCCTGTGTTTTCTTTCCAAAGCCTTTTAGGTTCGCGATCTTATTTTCATTGCAGGCTTCTTTTAAAGCCGCGATGGTTTCAATGTCTAAAGATTTCCAGATCAACCTGATTTTCTTCGGGCCAATTCCCTTAATCCCCAGCATGTCAATGACACCTACGGGAGTTTTACTGATCAGGTCATCCAATAGTGCCAATTGACCGGTACGGTTTATTTCATCAATACTGGCAGCAATGCTCTTTCCTACACCCTCGATGGTTTCCAGTTGTTTTAAAGACATAGACGAAAGGTCCTCAGCAGTTTGTTCCAGCTTAAACAAGGCATTGTTAAAACCGCGGATCTTGAAAGGATTTTCATCGTGCAACTCCATTAATTGCACTGTAGTTTTTAAGATTTTGATGATATCTTTATTTGCCACGTTGATAAATTTAGTTTCCTGAGGGAGAGCAAAATTAATGAATTAATGCTTAAGTCTTTGTAAAAGGCAGGAGGTTAATGCTTCCGACTGTATAATTCTTGTTTAATTTCTGTATTTTAGATTTAATATATAACTC
>CAZHZR010000082.1:3422-7342 GCA_964537095.1 uncultured Roseivirgaceae bacterium | reverse complement strand
ATATTGCAGGAAGTGATGAGCCAGGTTTGGATACATTCCCACGAAGAAGATTCTGCTGATGTGCGTGCCTATCGTGAACAGGAATTCGATTTTCCGCCCTCCCGGGGTCGTGAGGGCTTTCAAATAAATGCTGACAGCACCTTTGTATTTTATGCGATAGCACCAACGGACGGCAGCCAGAAGAAAAAAGCGCAATGGACTTTAGAGGATGAAAAGCTGCGGATATTGTTCAAAGAACCGGAACATGCGCGAGAGGATTTTTTTCTAGAATTTATGAGCTTGGAAAACGGTCTGTTAAGGGCCAAAAAAACACAGAATGAACGATAAATATATAATGTGATGAACCATTGGTTAGTAAAGTCGGAGCCAGAAACCTATAGTTTTCAAGACTTATTGAAAGAAAAAAATGCCGTTTGGGACGGGATTAGAAATTATCAGGCCAGAAACTTCCTGAAGGAAATGGAAATGGGAGATAAAGTTCTGTTTTATCATAGCGGCAAAGAAAGAAGTGTAGTAGGAACAGCTGAGGTTTCTAAAGCCTCATTCCCGGACCCTGACGATGAAACGGATACCTGGCTAGCTGTGGAAATAAAGCCTCTAAAGTCATTCTCAATACCGGTGACGCTACAACAAATTAAAGAAACTGAAGCTCTAAAAGATATATTGCTCATTAAACAAAGCCGACTTTCTGTCATGTCATTGACGGAGGAAGAATACAAAATTATTCTGGAAATTGGCCAAAAGACGACGACTGCCTAAAACTATGAATTTGAGACTTCTCATTCTTATTATTTTCAGTGTGCTTGTAGCTACTAGCGCGACCAAAGGACAAATTACCCAACCGCAGCGGTTTGAAACAACCATGGAGAGTGGCCAGGAGTATCATAGAATATTCTCTGCCGAAAAAGCAGGCCTCATGCTATACCGTGAAAAGGAAGATAGGGCTGAAGGCGGAATGAAACGGTGGGAATTCTCTGCTATTGACACTTCTCTAGACGAAAGATGGACAAAACTGCTGTCCATCGATTACAAATTAGATATCGTCGGTTACGCTTACAGTAACGCAAATGCTTTTTTTCTGTTAAAAAACAGCACTAACCCTAAAGAGGATTTTACACTCATAAAAATGGACGTGCTTTCAGGAGATACCATTTATCATCTGGTGAAGCAATTGATTCCGATGGACCTGACACACTTTGAAATTGTGGGAAACGCTGCTTTAATAGGAGGGATGATCAACCAACGCCCCACGATTGTACATTATGATATGCGATCAAGGAAATCCAAGGTAATTCCCGGCATTTACAAAGGAGAAAGCCAGATCCTTGAGCTAAAGGTAGATCCTGAAACGGAAACCTTTAATGTTCTTATTACTGAAAAGACATTAAATCGGTATTCAACCATTACCCTGATGAGTTTTACAGAGGATGGGGTGCTGCTGCAAAACACAAGGTTGGAGCCCGAGGATGAAAAAAGCTTGATTTTTGCAGGATCGACCCCATTTAAGGAAGATGAAATAATGGTGACAGGCACGTATAGTCATAAAAGATCAGCCTATTCCAGAGGAGTTTTTATTGCACGGGTTGACAGTTACGGGAATCAGGAAATTGCTTATTATAGCTACGCAGATCTTGAAAATTTCTTCAAATACATGCCTGCACGCCGTGAAGCCAGGGTGCAGAAGAGAATAGAAAGGAGCCAAATCAAAGGGAAAAAAGCAAAGTTTACATACCGGCTTCTTGTTCGAGACGTGATCGAAAAAGAAGGCAATTATGTGATGGTAGGAGAGGCTTTTTACCCCAGATATTACAATAGCCAGCTATTTGGAGCCTATAGCAGTCCCTTTAGAGGATACCGGGCTTCAGATTTTGTTGGATATAAATTTACCCATGCCATAGTGATTGGTTTTAATTCGGAAGGAGAAGTGCTTTGGGACAACAGCTTTGAAATAAATGATGTGGAAAGCTATAGCCTGAATGACGAAGTTGTGAATATTGGTATTGAGGGAGACAGAGTTGTGCTGCTATATCTCTATGACGGTGAGATCAGGTCTAAAATTATTACGGGAGGAGAAGTAATTGAAGGGGAGTCATCCGAAGATATAAGATTAAACAGCGAATCGCAGGTTGTAAAAAGTTATAAAGATCAATATGGGGGTTTAGAAGCTTGGTACGACAATTATTTCTTCGCTTACGGCGTACAGCGAATTAAGAATAAAGAATCTTCTGGAATTGAAAAGGAAGTCTTTTTTATTAATAAAATCAGTTTTTGATTTTCCGTGCATTCTAGATAGAAATGGTTTGCCCTCTGGCATGGTAAAACTATACCTCTTTTCGGGTTTTTAATCTTAGGCTTTTATTTATATTTGCATCAACAAAGTCTTTTCCCTTTTATATGCGGCTTTGGGTTTGATTGGAGCGCCTCCTGATTTATGCAAAAGAGATTAATATTTGACAGTCCTCAACTAGAAGTTACAATAAGTCGGCTAACCCAGCAACTTATTGAAAACCATGGCATGTTTGAAGATACTGTTATTCTGGGAATGCAGCCCCGTGGTATTTTTTTAGCCGAAAGGATCAAAGGGAGGTTGGAAACGATCCTCAACAAAGACATTTCGTTGGGCTATCTTGATACCACCTTTTACAGAGATGATTTTCGTAGGAGAGATGCACCCCTCAGGGCTAATGCTACAAAAGTGCCCTTTATTATAGAAGATAAAAAGGTTGTGCTTATCGATGATGTATTGTACACCGGACGTACAGTCAGAGCCGCTTTGGATGCTATGATCGCTTTTGGGCGGCCTCAAAAAGTAGAGCTACTAACGCTGGTAAATAGAAAATACAGCAGAGACTTGCCCATTGAAGCGGATTATGTGGGAAGAAATGTTCATACCACCCTGTCTCAACGGGTATTGGTAGAGTGGAAGGAGCAAGGAGCCGAAAATGATAATATTTGGTTAATTAACATCAAGCAAGATTAATATGCAGCAGTTAAGTGTCAGGCATCTTTTAGGAATTAAAGACCTCACATTCGAAGATATTCAACTCATTTTTGAAACTGCTGATAATTTTAAAGAAGTTATAAACCGGCCCATTAAAAAGGTGCCCTCTCTGAGAGATATTACCATCGCCAATATCTTTTTTGAAAATTCTACCCGTACAAGGCTTTCATTTGAGCTTGCAGAAAAGCGCCTCTCTGCCGACGTTGTAAATTTCTCCTCCTCCAATAGCTCCGTAAAGAAGGGTGAGACCCTGCTTGACACAGTAAACAATATCCTTGCTATGAAAGTCGATATGGTTGTAATGCGACATGCAAGTCCGGGAGCACCGCATTTCCTGTCACGGCATATCAAAGCAAATATTGTCAATGCTGGAGACGGCACGCACGAACACCCAACACAGGCATTGTTGGATACATTTTCCATCAGAGAGAAATTGGGTGATGTAAAAGGGAAAAAAGTGGCCATTATAGGAGATATCTTGCACTCACGAGTCGCATTGTCTAATATATTTGCCTTACAAAAACTAGGTGCTGAGGTCATGGTTTGTGGCCCGGTTACACTGCTTCCACGATTTATCAAAGATTTGGGAGTAAAGGTGGAATTGGATGTGAGAAAAGCGCTGCAATGGTGTGATGTTGCAAATGTTTTAAGGATTCAACTGGAGCGTCAACATATCAAATATTTTCCGTCGCTAAGAGAGTATTCTTTATACTATGGCATCAATAGAGCATTACTGGATTCGCTCGACAAAGAAATTGTGATCATGCATCCAGGCCCCATAAACCGGGGAGTAGAATTAAATAGTGATGTCGCAGATTCAGAGCACTCCATTATACTAAATCAGGTGGAAAATGGAGTAGCCATTCGAATGGCGGTGTTGTATCTATTGGCCAGTACGCAGGATACCGGCCAATGATCC
>CAZHZR010000082.1:0-3322 GCA_964537095.1 uncultured Roseivirgaceae bacterium | reverse complement strand
ACAGACTTTAAGAACTCCTCCAATTCATCATCCGCATAAGTGCCATAGGCGTTTACCAGGGTTCCTTTCGTTCCGTCTTTCGCTTGTATAGCATATAAAATAGACATGTCAGATGGATTGGTTATTCCCTCGAACCTGAATTCATTGGTTATTCTCAACTCTCCTGGTTGGTAGGTGTTATTCGAAGTGGTTGACTGCAATCCCTGGTCTTGTATAAACTTAAACTGATCATTGAAACCTTCTTCTTCCAATTCCCTCAGTTTTTTGACCATCGGGTCGATATAGTTTTGAAATTCGTCCATTTTCAGTATTTTATAGTTAATGAATGCAATTATTATTAGTAATATTGATAAACGATTTTATAGAAGCTTGTGTTTAAATAGAATCTCAGGTAAAATTGTTTTACCTCTTGAATATTTTTTGTTACGTTGGCGATTTTGCGACGTAAATTACTTTGTATATGAACCATAAACTTCGTTATGTATTATAATTCGATTATTGAGACCATTGGTAATACGCCCATGGTAAAATTGAATTCAGTTACCAAAGGAATTAAGGGAACTGTTTTGGCTAAGGTTGAATATTTCAACCCTGGAAATTCCATGAAAGACAGGATGGCCTTAAAAATGATAGAAGATGCCGAGAAAGACGGAACACTTAAACCTGGTGGAACTATCATAGAAGGCACTTCAGGAAATACAGGTATGGGTTTGGCCCTTGTCGCCATATCCAAAGGGTATAAGTGTATATTTACATTGTCTGACAAGCAGTCTCAGGAAAAAATTGATATACTCAGGGCAGTAGGGGCTGAGGTTATTGTTTGTCCCACCAATGTTACACCTGATGATCCAAGATCCTATTATTCCGTTGCTAAAAAGCTGAACCGGGAAACGCCGAACTCTATTTACCCCAACCAGTATGACAACCTTTCAAATTCGCAGGCGCACTACGAAAGTACTGGGCCCGAAATATGGGAACAGACCGAGGGTAAAATAACCCACTACGCTGCCGGCGTCGGTACTGGTGGTTCTATGTGCGGCACCGCCAAATTTCTAAAGGAGCAGAATCCTGCGGTGATTACAGTAGGCATAGATAGTTATGGCTCTGTTTTCAAAAAATATAAGGAAACAGGAATTTTCGATGAAAATGAAATCTATCCCTACCTCACCGAAGGGATTGGGGAGGATATCCTGCCTAAGAATGTAGATTTTGACTTGATAGACTCATTTATTAAGGTTACAGACAAGGACGCAGCCATCATGACCAGGCGCCTCGCAAGGGAAGAGGGGTTGTTTGTGGGCTGGTCATGCGGCTCGGCAGTGCACGGCGCACTCGAATATGCCAGGGAGAATCTTAAGGAAGATGATGTCATGGTCATCATTCTTCCAGACCACGGCACCCGCTACCTTGGGAAAATTTATAATGACTCCTGGATGAAAAATCATGGTTATCTGGAGGCTGGTCATTTTGCCAGCGCCAGTGATATTGTGAAGCGGAAAAATGGAAACGGTAAATTGGAAAGCATACAGGCGGATGCGACCATCGGAGAAGCAATCGCAAAATTGAACAACATGGGTGTCTCTCAATTGCCAGTAGTGGATAAAGATCAATTTGTTGGGAGTATTACAGATTCTAAAATTTTAAATCAACTTATTGAAAAACCCGAACTGAGGAATAGTCTGGTTAAAGAAGTGATGGAGAAGCCATTTCAGTTTGTCGCCCTGAACAATACAGTGGATGTTTTATCGTCTTTGATAGATAAAGATAATAAAGCTTTGCTGGTAAGGGATGAGCACAATGATGTACACATAATTACCCAGCATGATCTTTTAATGGCGATTTCAAGACAGTAAGTAAAGTATGGTATGGAATTTATTCTTTCGATTGCGAGCATGAAAGCACGCAAACGCAAATAACCCATTTAAGGGCTGTCTTTTAGATAGCCCTTATTTTATGCGCTGCAGGATAATAATCATTAATGCAATAGCGATGGATTAAATGCTGCAGTTTAATTGTGCACAACCAGGTTTGGATAAACCTTTTGGTTTTATGGCCTCTGCTATTTTTTAAGGGCGCTGAGGATTGAAAGTTTGCCGGGTTGTAGGTAAGTTCGCAGAAGTTGTTTACGGGAATTTTTTGATCCAGGCTGAAAGCTCCTCGTCTACATAAGTTTTTGAGTTTTTGAAAAGTACTTCTCCGGAAGAATTTCCCCACTCCCGGCGGTTGCAGTTTGTAATATAATCTCTTAAATTCATGCCGCATAAATCGCAATATGTTTGGAAAAATTTAGAAGTAAAATTATTTATTTTTTTCTATTTTGGCTTGCCAAATGGATTTTCCCTTCCGTCTCATTTGAATTTGAACAAATATAATTCTTTCACATAAAAATTTACAATGACATTAGTCCGACATCCCCTCTCGAGGTTCTGCTTGCTAAAGATCCTGAGTTTTCTTTGTTTTAGTATGCTGTTTACGGTAGCTAGCGCACAGACAAAGGTAGCATTGCAAGATCTTTCCTTTTTCAAATCACCCGGCCCCAGTTGGAAAATCGTCGGTGAAGTAAATGCAGACCTCAACAAAGAAAATCAGTTATCCACTGAAAATGGTACCGGCGTATTGGTGAACATCCCCGGTAAAAAGGCCAAAGGTGAAGATTTGTATTCAGCTTTTGAACATGGCGATATGGATCTCGAGCTCCAGTTTATGATGGCGAAGGGATCAAATTCCGGCATTTATCTTCAGGGGCGCTACGAAATCCAGTTACTTGACAGTTGGGGCGCAAAGACTTTAAGTCCTGGTGAAAACGGTGGCATTTATCAACGATGGGATGAAAGCAAGCCGGAGGGTCAAAAGGGGTATCAGGGATACGCCCCACGTCAGAATGTGAGCCGTGCTCCTGGTTTATGGCAGCACTTGAAGATAGCATTTCAGGCTCCCAGGTTTGACAGGGGAGGAAAGAAGGTGGAAAATGCGAAACTGATCAAGGTGGAGCTTAATGGGGTAGTAATACACGAAATGGTTGAGCTTTTTGGGCCGACCAGGGGCGCAATGAGCGAAAAAGAAGCGCCCAAAGGACCCCTGCGTATCCAGGGTGACCACGGTGCTGTTGCCTTCAAAAACATCAGCTATACGCAATACGACCAACCGCGCCCTGTTTTAAAAGACTTAGCTTACAAAGTTTACGGAGGCATGTTTGAAGAAGAACCGCAATATGACAGCCTGCCTCCCGAGGCAGAAGGTACCGCAGGGATTTTATCATCAAGCCTGAAACGACTTCCTATTAAATTTTTGCTCCACTATGTGGGTACTTTAACTGTAGAAA
>CAZHZR010000081.1:7812-12032 GCA_964537095.1 uncultured Roseivirgaceae bacterium | reverse complement strand
TAATTTATTACACAGGTCGACTATTTTTAAAATGGTAAATTTAAGTACATCCGGTACTGGTATATTTACGTAATTATATAGCTCTACATTGAGGATACTTTTTATTACCTGGCTTTGTTTGTACATGTGCTCCCAGTCTTCAGCCCAAAAAATTGAAGAAAGAGGAGCTAAACACCCTGTTAAAGAAAATCAAACAATAGTAATTAAACTAAAAGAAAACATTTCTTTTGGCCAGCTACAAGCCAGATTTAATAAATCAAGCGATCTAAGAAAATTTAAAGTAAATCAAGCCCACCCTAATGCCCAATTAAAAGCTTCCAGGCCAAATTTGAAGTTAAAATTCGGTCTTGACCGCATCTACAAGATAACCATTCCGGCTGACAAAGACCTTACGACTTTTATAAATAGATTGAAGAAGTTGGAGATTGTGGAGTATGTTGAGCCTTACCATCAGATGGAATTGCTCTACATCCCCAATGATACCGAGGCGAATCCATTGACGGGCCGGCAAAACCATCTTGATCTTATAAAAGCATATGATGCATGGGAAATTGAAAAAGGAGATAGTTCAATAATCATTGGAATACTGGATACAGGCGTAAAATTGAATCATGAGGATTTAAAAGCCAATGTGTTTTTGAATAAGGCGGATCCTATCAATGGAATTGATGATGATGGCGATGGATACGTTGATAATTATTATGGATGGGATTTTGCCGATGAAGACAATGATCCTTCAGACGTGCACAACCATGGCACACAAGTAACGGGAATTGCGGCTGCGAGAACAGACAATAACAAGGGGGTGGCTGGCACAGGTTTCAACTCCAAATTTATGCCGATTAAAGTGTACACAAATGTAGGCACTTCATTTTACAATGGTTATGAGGCAATTCTTTATGCAGCACAAAAGGGATGCAAGGTTATAAACCTATCATGGGGAAGCGCCGGGAGTTATTCCCGATATGCAGAAGATATTATCAATACAGTAGTATTGGAAATGGACGTGGTGATAGTGGCTGCTGCGGGAAATTCAAACCTGAACGAAGAATTCTACCCTGCCTCCTATGAAAATGTACTTTCTGTGGGCAATACTTTAAAAGATGGCTCTCCCGACGTAAAATCACCTGGTTCTACCTTCAGTCCTTACATAGATATTTCGGCCCCTGGTACTAACGTCTATACTACCTCGGGGTCGGGCTACGGGAGTTCATCAGGCACCTCCCTCGCTTCACCGGCGGTGGCAGGAGCAGCTGCCCTGGTCAGAGCCAGATTTCCCCAATTAAATGCATTGCAGGTGATGGAACGGCTAAGAGTCACTGCAGACGATATTTATCACATTAGCGGCAACAATCCATATAGAGAGCTTTTGGGCAAAGGCAGACTGAATATGTTCAACGCATTGGTAGACTCTACATCCGCCGCAGTAAGATTCCGCAACATGCAGTTCCACAACGGCGTTGGTAATCTTGCCGGCTATGGAGATACCGTGACCATTTCCGGGAATTTTGTTAATTATTTACGCGAAGCCCGCGATATTAGCATTACACTCTCCATAGAATCACCGCATGTAGTGTTGATAGACTCCGTCAATAGCTTTTCAAAACTACTAACGCTAACTCCCGAAAACGCGCAGTTCAAAATTTATATCAAACCGACCCTCCCTCCTGGCGAACGGCTAAGGTTCCGCCTGGGTTTTGAAGGAGGCAACTATAGCGATTACCAGTATTTCGATATCAATACCCTGCCTGATTATTATACCGTAGACAATGGAAATCTCGCCATGACCATCGGTAGCAATGGAAATCTTGGTTACAATTCTGATAAATTCAATGACGGCATCGGGGTAATTTATAAGGATGATTTTATTCTTGATTTCGCAAGTCTCCTGATAGCCAGGAACGACGAAACCATTTCTGATAATATGTTTAACAGCTATTATACCCTTAAAAGAGAAAAAGATTTCAGAATTGAAAAAAGCATAAAAGTTGTTCAGGATGATGGTCATTTTGTTAAAGTTCATTCATCCTTCTCCGATTTGGGAATCCCCAAGTCGCTGGGATTGTATATCAACCAATCACTTTCGGCTTACAAAACAGGTACCTCCGGTGATTTTCTCATGTTGGATTACCAAATCAAAAATAACAGCGGGAGCCGCCACGATACCCTGAAGCTGGGCTTGTACCTTGATTGGGACATCGTAGACTCTATGAATAACCATTCCGGCTTTGATCCTACCTACAATTTGGGCTATGTTTATTATCCGGAACAAGAAATTTATGCAGGGCTTGCGCTACTATCCGATCAAACTTTGGATTTTAATGCCATTTCCTTATACGACGACAACTGGGATTTTATTTACGGCGAAACTGTATCTGAAGCGGAAAAATATTCTTTGTTACAAAACAGCCCAAGTTTTAACATGGGTCCGGTAAATATTGCAACAACGGTGTCGACAAAATTGTATGATTTTGAAGCAGGAGACGAGGTTGATCTTCATTTCGTTATCACCGCGGGCGAAAGTCTCGAAGCATTGCAGGAAAACGTTAGAGAAGCACAACTAAGAAAGCCATTTGTGGAACTACCGCTGCATGAAATCTGCGAAGGTGAAGGTATCACCATCGATCCTGGCATACAAGAGGAGGTGACGTATTATTCTGACTCACTTTTTGTAAATAAGATTGGAGAGGGTAATTTACTTTCGGTTCCCCCTCCTGTTATGCTGGAAAATGTTTATATGAGAACCGCTCACCCTGTATTTTACAAAAAGCTCAAAGCCGGTATAATACTACACCAGGAATTAAAAGCGAATTTTACCCTTCCCTCCGACAGCATTTATTTTAATGAACTTTACCCTGAAAGTGAGGTTCAACTGTTTGAAGAAAGCGTTTGTGTTGAAAAGAGGGAATGGTCGGTAAATAACGTGGTTGTCAGCGAAGAGCCGAACCCTACCCTAACTTTCGACCAGGGTGGTGAATATGAGATAAAGTTAAAAGTATGGAACAAGACGAATGAATCCGATAGCGTGGTTCACACCCTCACAGTAGCATATTTAACAGGTTCCAAAGAAGAGAAAGATCAGCCGTTTAACATCTATCCGAACCCTGTTTCTGACATATTAAAGATTGAGGTGCCGTTTTCATCTGTCCATAGAGGCGACGTGCTAATTTCTATCTATGACCAACCAGGAAAACTGACACTACAGAAAGTGCTGCCCTATACGACAAATCCGCTGGAACTGGATGTGTCTTCGCTCCCTGCTGGCTTGTATATCATCAGAATCGAAACCAGCGGAGCAAGTGTAACAAAGAAAATAGTCGTGAGGTAGCCAATTATCAGGGTGCTTGTGAAAACACCTTTCGGAGCAACTCGGAAGTTCTGGCACTTGGATTTTTACGAATATTGGCTTCCTCTTCTGCTACCAAGGTAAACAAGCCTTCAATGGCCTTATCTGTAGCGTATGCGTTCAAATCCGGATTCAATTTGGTCACACCGGGTATTTTATTGTAGCCGTTCACAATGTCAGAATAATATTTTGTAGCATTCACTTTCTTTAAAGCGGCTTCAATTACCGGTCTGAACTCGTCCTTTAATTTAGGAGAAGTGGCTCTTTGAAGATAGGCCGTGGCTGCATCTTCCTCACCTTTCAAAATCCCCCATGCATCCTGAATGCTCATAGATGTTACAGCATCAATAAAAATAGGTGCAGCTTTCTTGGCAGCTTCCTCAGCACCTCGATTTAAGGTAAGAATAAAGTTATCCACTTCATCTCCCAGGCCAACCTGTCGCAGCGTCCTCTCAACATTTTGCATTTCAGCAGGCAATGGAATCCTGATTTTGGAATTCTTAAAAAAGCCGTCTGTTTTCGAGGCAGACTGAGCCCCTTTTGTTACCCCTTTTGTCAATGCTTCTTTTAGCCCTGCTGCTACATCGTCAGTAGTTAATCCCGCGCCAAGTACACCGTCAATTGTCCTGGAAATTTGTTGCGACGTACAGCCGACTAGGAAAATTGAAACGAATATCGCAATTGTAAAATAATTTTTCATCTGTATGTAATTTGCTTTTAATGGTCATAAGAATAGCCTAATACCCCTATACCAGACAACCGTCATTCTCAACACGTAATATTCATCCTGGCTGGTATGCTTCAGCTTATGGCTATTCATCTGTAATTTTAAGGAAATATATTGTAATACCCACGCAATGTAAAAAAACATGCA
>CAZHZR010000081.1:3208-7712 GCA_964537095.1 uncultured Roseivirgaceae bacterium | reverse complement strand
GCTTAATAACCGACTGATATTGATGGATCATAATGATGTAATAACAGAAGTCATCACCATTGGAGACGAAATATTGTATGGCCAGATTCTGGATACCAACACCCACTGGATGAGTCAGCAATTGGATGCCAATGGCTTTAAAGTAACAAGAAGGACAGCTATAGGAGATGACGAAGATGAGATGCTTCGGATGCTGGCAGAAGCAGAAAGCAGAGCCAGCGTTATTTTAATTACCGGAGGTCTTGGTCCTACCAGCGATGACCTCACCAAGCCTGTAATGGCAAAATATTTTGAATCTCCTATTTCTTTACATCCGGTTGCCTATGCAGCGCTGAGAGAAATGTTTGAGAGTCGGGGGTTTGAGCTTACAGAAACAAACAGGAAGCAAGCGGAGCTTCCGGATAAGTGTGAAATGATCAGTAACAAACTGGGGACGGCCCCAGGAATGTGGTTTGAAAAGAATAACAAAATTTTTGTAAGCATGCCCGGAGTTCCCTTTGAAATGAAGGAAATGATGGAGAATATTGTACTGCCGCGGCTTCTGGATTACTTTAAACCACCAGCCATTATTCACAAAGTGATCAAAACTATAGGAATAGGAGAATCCTGGCTGTCTGACAAAATCAGCGACTGGGAAAAAGCCCTGCCCCATCCGCTAAAGCTGGCCTACCTCCCTTCTGTCTCCATGGTACGGCTGAGACTGACGGCCATGGGCCATCATGTAGAACATCTGAATTCGCTGATTAAGGCTGAAGTGGCTAAATTACTACCTCTTATTGAAAATCATGTATATGGTTTTGATGATGACACGCTGGAGGAAGTCGTTGGAAAACTGCTTGAAAGTCAAAAGAAAACCATAGCCATTGCGGAAAGTTGTACAGGCGGATTTATTTCTCATATGATTACCAGGGTTCCTGGATGCTCCGCCTTTTATCAGGGTTCAATTATTCCGTACCATAACAATTCTAAAGTGGATTTATTGGGAGCTTCCGCTTCTATCCTGGAAATGCACGGTGCAGTAAGTGAAGAGGCTGTTATTGAAATGGCTCAGAAAGTCCGTACAAAATTCAATGTGGATGTTGGAATTTCAGCAAGCGGTATTGCGGGCCCTGGAGGCGGCACGCCAGAAAAACCCGTAGGTACTGTATGGATAGCTGTAGCGGATGGAAAACAAACGCTTACAAAAAAGCTTAATTTAGGAAAAACCAGGGTAATCAACATCGAATCGACCGCCATTGCAGCTTTGCATTTGCTCTGGCAAAGTTTAACACAAAACCGTTGAGTTAAAGCATGAAAATTCTAAATTTGCAATTAAACACTTACTGAAACTCATGGAACAGGTAGAAATGATAATGCCCAAAATGGGTGAAAGCATAATGGAAGGGACAATTCTTTCATGGTTGAAAAAAGAAGGAGACCATATTGAGCAGGATGAATCTGTTCTGGAAGTTGCAACAGATAAGGTTGACACAGAAGTACCAGCTACCCATGCGGGCATTCTAAAGCAAATACTGGCAAAAGAGGGAGAAGTAGTTGCAGTAGGTAAGCCCATTGCCATCATTGCTATTGAAAACGCTGAAAGCAATAAAAATGGAACCAAAGTCGATAATCCAGATGCCGCCACAGAGACTGAAAAATCACAAGAAGAAGCAGAAACAAAACCTGTTCCAACAATTGATGCTTCTGCAGCTTCAAAAGAAATTCCACTCCAAAGCAAGTCGGCTTCCGGTCGGTTTTACTCCCCCCTGGTATTGAATATTTCCAGGAAGGAAGGGATCACCATGCAGGAACTGGAGCAGATTCCGGGTTCGGGCCAGGAAAAACGTGTTACAAAAAAGGATATTCTCTTATATATAGAAAATAGAAAGCCTGATTCCAGGGCAGCTTCATCTACCATTGGGCATGAGCCATTAAATGTTTCAGTTTCTGTAAATGCCGAAGATGAGATTATCGAAATGGACAGAATGCGAAAAATGATCGCCCAGAGGATGATCGATTCCAAACGCATTTCTCCCCACGTAACTTCTTTTGTTGAAGCAGATGTTACCACCATTGTCCAGTGGAGAAACAGGGTAAAGAATTTATTCAAAGAAAAAGAAGGCGACAGTCTTACATTTACGCCTATTTTTATTGAGGCTGTTGTAAAAGCACTTAAAGATTACCCCATGATGAACATCAGTGTGGACGGGGATAAAATAATCAAACGAAAGCGTATAAATATAGGAATGGCCGTAGCCCTTCCTAGTGGAAATTTAATTGTTCCTGTAATTAAAAATGCTGATCAGCTCAATATTGTAGGCCTTACTAAAAAAGTAAATGAACTTGCAAGGAAAGGCAGGGACAACAAACTCACCGCAGATGAACTCTCCGGCGGGACTTTCACAATTTCGAACGTGGGTTCCTTTGGAAACGTAATGGGAACTCCGATTATCGTGCAGCCTCAAGTGGGTATTGTTGCCTTCGGCGCAGTGGTGAAAAAGCCTGCGGTGATAGAAACCCCATCAGGGGATGCTATTGCAATCCGCCATAAAATGTTTTTATCGCATTCCTACGACCACAGGGTGGTAGACGGCGCGTTGGGTGGTATGTTTGTGCGCAGGGTCGCCGACTTTTTGGAGCGTTTCGACCACAAACAGGATATATAGAAATGAAAAGATTGAATGTTAAAACGATGGAATAGTTTTCTGTGTAGATCCTAATGAATTTGTTTAGCCAACTTAACGATGGCAAAGATTGACAATTCCTTGTTGATAATTTTCTTTAGACTACGATCCATAACAAGTAAATCATAGTTGACTGTAGCGCACTTCATGAGCCAGGTTAATGCTTTAATTGTTTTTGCTTCCCTTTCCCCATTTTCTTCAAAATTTTTCTGTAGAATGTCTGTACTTATTTTGTCTTTATCTGACAAAAAATCTATTATTATATTCAGAAATCGAAATATTTCATTATTTTAGTTTGCTGCAAGAAAAGCATTGGTCGTTAGAATTTAAAAAAAATTAAAACATGAAATCTTTCTATTCCTGTTAAAAATATTCTAGCAAGAAATAGTTGGAGCAATAGACGTTCCGGTTTTAGCCGGGTTATGATTTCTTCTAATTTAAACACAACCAGCAACTTGAATTTGTTCTGACATGCTTGTATCTCCTCATATATACTTTTCGCAGTTAGCGGCTCAAACTTTCCGTCATAAAAGGCCTCCGATCAGCCTTGTTCTCATTACGCTTTTTATCTCTTCTTTTCCCTGGCTGCTCTCCGCCCAGGATTCGCAGGATTTATCTGCTTCAGTTTTAAAAAAGATGAGTATGGAAGAGCTTATGAATATTGAGGTCACGTCGGTTTCCAGACGCTCTGAAAAGCTATCTGAAGTCGCATCTGCCATACAGATTATTACCAATGAAGAAATACGCAGGTCGGGTGCCACCAATATTCCGGAGGCATTAAAACTAGCACCTAATCTACAGGTAGCCCAGGTAAATTCCAGTCAGTGGGCCATCAGCGCCCGGGGTTTTAATAACGTTTTATCCAATAAATTGCTGGTTCTCATAGACGGCCGAACGGTATACACGCCGCTCTATGCCGGTGTTTTTTGGGACGTTCAAAACCTGTTGCTGGAAGATATTGACAGAATTGAGGTAATCAGTGGGCCAGGCGGCACCCTGTGGGGGTCGAACGCGGTGAACGGCGTGATCAACATCATTACAAAAAACTCGAAAGAATCGCAGGGTCTTTTTGCTGAAGCTGCTGGTGGAACTTTGATGCGGGGCCTGGGCAGTGTTCGTTACGGTGGGACCATTGGTCAAAAATTTTCCTATCGTGCTTACACCACCGGTTATAAACGTGACGAAACATTGCTATTTGATGGTCAGGATGCAAAGGATGACTGGTACATGTTACAAGCGGGATTGAGGCTGGACTACGAGCCTTCTACGCGCAATTCTTTTACTTTTCAATCCGATTTATATTACGGAAGGCCCAATCCGGACGGCGAAGAACATGTTTCAGTAAGTGGTGAGAATGCACTAGGAAGGTGGAACCACGCATTTTCGGCAAAATCTAATCTTCAAATCCAGGCATACTATGATCACACCTGGCGGGACTTTAACAACGGCCTGAAGGAAAATCTAAATACATATGATCTTGACATGCAACATCGTTTTGAGCCCGGAGCACATCATAAGATAGTCTGGGGACTTGGAGTTCGCTTCATGGAACACGAAGTGGACAATCTTGAGTTGTTCCTTTTTTTGCCTGGCCACAAGACGCTTCGGCTCTTCAATGCCTTCATTCAGGATGAATTTGCCCTGATAAAAAACGAATTGTTCCTTACACTCGGCTCCAAATTCGAGCACAACAGCTTTACAGGCTTCGAATATCAGCCGAACGGCCGGATTGCCTGGATGCCCCATACACGTCAAACCTTCTGGGGTAGTATTTCGCGTGCTGTGAGGATTCCCTCACGAATTGATACCGACTTTCATTTGTTTCTAACACCGGAAATTCC
>CAZHZR010000081.1:0-3108 GCA_964537095.1 uncultured Roseivirgaceae bacterium | reverse complement strand
CGGAATGGTGGCGCCTTAAAGGAGGCTATACCTATCTGGAGAAAGATTTGCAGATCAAAGCCAATAGTGCCGACCTCAATGGGGGTACCGCCGAAAGTAACGATCCGGCACATCAGGTATTGCTTCAGTCTAATATAGACCTTTCCGACCAACTGGAATTTGGAACCGTGGTGCGGTACGTGAGCAGCTTGCCGGAGCCAGAAGTTTCTGATTATTTTGGATTAGATATTAGGATCGGATGGAAAGTGAACCATTTTCTGGATTTAAGTTTGGTTGGCCAAAATCTTTTAGATGAGCGGCATACAGAATTTATTCCATCTTCACCTTCTCCACGAAAAATCCCGAGAAGCGTTTATGGAAAGATAACCGTTCAGCTATGAAAATTCTGAAGCTCACACTCATCCTTATCGCCCTCTTACTCTATCACCCTAAGGCTTCTATTGCCCAGAAAGATGTCATTCAGGAACACCAGATCAAAGCCGTTTTCCTATTCAATTTCATCCAGTTTGTAGAGTGGCCCCCCCAGTCATTTGACTCGGCAGAGGCGCCCGTAGTGATTGGTATTTTAGGTAAAGATCCTTTCGGAAGCTATCTGGATGAAGTTTTAGCTGGTGAAGCTATCAACGGGAGATCGGTAAAGGTAAAAAGATTTAATACGCTCAACGAAGTTGAAAATTGCCATATATTATTTATGCACAGCTTCAAATTAGAAGATTATCCGAAAATATTCGACAAAATTAAAGGAAAAAACATTCTCACGATCAGTGATGACAAAGACTTTATGAAAGCGGGAGGAATCATAAGGTTTGTAAATGTGGACAAGAAAGTTCAGTTTCAAATTAACCCAGAAGCCGCCAGAAGGGCAAATTTATCGATCAGCTCGAAGCTTTTAAGTCTGGCTGAAATAGTCGCCGTCAATGAAACCCATTAATATGCTATTTAAAGATATACCTATTAGAAAAAAACTGATAATGGTTACGCTGGTAACCAGTGGTACAGTTTTGCTCTTAACTTGTGCATCTTTTTTCGCATATGAATTTTATACCTTTCGCCAGTCCACTATTAACCATGTAAAAACCCTCGGGAAAATCATTGCAGCCAACAGCACTGCTGCCCTGGCTTTTAATAGTCCGGAAGACGCGGAAGAAATATTATCTGCCATCACAGCCGAGCAACATCTGGTAGGCGCAGTTTTATTTGATACCACAGGCGCCTTCTTTACGAAGTACCCTCCCTCCTTTTCGCATGAAAATATCATGATAAAACCTGGAATGACGGGATTTATTTTTACAAATTCTCACCTTGAAGGATACCAGCCTGTAGTTCAGGGAAAAAGGGTTTTAGGTACCTTATTCTTGAAATCTGACTTGAAGGCCCTCAATGAAAGATTAAAACTATATGGTATTATCGGCTTATTAGTTATTTTATTTTCCACACTCATAGCTTACCTGATCTCAAATTTTTTGCAGTTAAGTATCTCAAAACCGATCGTTGAGTTGGCAAAAACCGCAAGTATTATTTCTGAACATAAAGATTACTCTGTACGGGTGAAAAAAATCGGGAACGATGAAGTGGGATACCTGACAGATGCGTTTAACCAGATGCTGGAGCAAATTCAGACTCAAAACAGAGAACTGGGAACATTTAATAAGAATCTGGAACAAATGGTAGCAGAGCGGACCAGAGAATTAGAAATTGCAAATAAAGAACAAAAGCTGGCGAAAAAGGAAATTTCAAAAAAGAACAGAGAATTAGCGCAGGCACTTAAAGAGTTAAAAATTGCCGAGGAGCATCTTATAAAACTAAATAACGATCTTGAAAAAAGGGTTAAAGACAGAACCAAAGCGCTTTTAGCCAGTGAAAAAGCTTTTAAAGTAAAAAACCTTGAATTAGAAAAAACCAATATTGATCTGGACAATTTTATCTATACTGCATCGCATGATCTCAAAAGTCCTATCGTGAATTTAGAAGGATTGGTTAACCTGATGAGGAAGCGGTTTAAGCCGGTAATAGCCAAAGAGGATGTAAAACTTTTGGACATGGTGGATCTTTCCATTCAGAAATTGAAAAGCACCATCAGAGATCTTGCGGAAATTACCAAAGTACAGAAAGACCTGGAAGAAGACGCCCTTGAAATTTCATTTAAACAAATACTGGAAGACGTTAAGGATGGAATAAATACAAATATAGAGGAATCAAATGCTATTATCAGGGAAGATTTTCAGGTGCCGTATTTGGTGTATCCCAGAAAAAACCTGAGGAGCATCATCTATAACCTGCTTAGCAACGCTATAAAATACCGTACTAAAGACAGGCAACTGGAGATAGATATTAAAACCTATACTGAACATGACGCTACGGTTCTGATGATCAGTGATAATGGCATGGGCATCAGCAAGGAACACCAGCCAAAACTCTTCACCATGTTCAAGCGGCTGCATACCCACGTAGAGGGTACAGGCATTGGCTTGTACATTATTAAAAGAATTATTGAGAACAGAGGGGGTTGGATCGAAGTAGAAAGCGATGTGGATCAGGGAACAACATTTAAAGCCTATTTTAAAACTCCCTAAAATTCAGGGGAGGAGGATGCCATCAAATTCGATACAGTCTAAAAGAGAAATAATCCAGAACATAGCGATTTTATCGGATTGATTAGCAGGAACCTTTGAAGCAAACGACTTAAAAAATCGCTCTCCATTGGTTCCTGCTAATTCAAAAACGCATCAAACCAAAGAAATGCACCTAAGACCGCGACAGATCGGAAAATCGTTAAAGAATTACTCTGCAACTACAACTTCTGAGCCTTCGTTTTTTCATTTGCCAGCTTCTCAGCGAGTTTGAGTGCGTTATAAGCATTTACTACACCTCCCGAACTAGACAACGTAGAAAACTTGACCTTTGCATTTCCATTCGCCATATCACCAGGCAGGTGCACCTTGAGCCTGGGATATTTGGTACTTGATTTCAGTAAAATCTCCCGGATTTCAACAGCAGAAAATTGCGGATAATGCGACCATACCAATGCGGCAACACCGGCTACTACCGGACTTGCAAAGCTGGTGCCGTTCATTTGGCTGTATTTATTGTCTGGCACCAGGGAAACAA
>CAZHZR010000080.1:0-12035 GCA_964537095.1 uncultured Roseivirgaceae bacterium | reverse complement strand
GGTGAACTATAGTATGTTCTTCTGGCTGGCGCTTGGTTTTTTTGAACGGCCGCTACCTTTCATTTCCTGATATCTTCTTTCCCGGGGCAAATGCCCAAAGTGTTTCTTAAATGCCGCGCTGAAATGGGTGGCATGTTTATAACCCAGCCTCTCAGAAAGCTCAGATATCCTTATCATAGGATCAAGGAGCATGGTTTTGGCCATTTCCATCTTGTAAGAATGCAGGAAGCCAAAAACAGTCTGCCCGAATACTTGCTTAAAATGCTTTTTCAAGTGATATTCGTTGGTGCCAACTTCGTGGGCAAGGCTTTTAAGGGTGAGACCATCATTCATTCTATGAATAAGGTGTTTCTTCACCGTATACATTTTTTCAATCTCCTCTTCCTTTAGAGGTGTAGTATCCAGCTTCTTTTCTTTTTTTACTAAAATCGCCCATTGTAGCATCAGCAGCTCAACGACTTTCGCTTCCACAAAATGATATCGTGTTTCCTTAGGCTCATCCTCCTCTATCAACTGATGGAGAGCCAGCGCTAATTTATAGTTCAGGGGTAGATTGGTATTGCTTAACAGGCACAAACCGCCTTTGCACACGGAGATCTGATTGTGAAATTCTTTAAGCTTCGGAACTTGAGGTATAAAATACTTTTGGAAATGCAGGTGCCTGATATAAATAACAACACCCTCGAACTCCTCGAGCGGGGAGACCTTTAATTCTACTTCCTGATTTCCAAAATACACCATGTTATGATGCTGTCCTTCCAACTCAAAAATCAATTTGGGATCGCTTTTAACAACATACCTGCAACTGCCATTCAGGCAAAACACCATTTGAACAAAATCCGGAGGCATATTCAAAAGGGTATCCTGGGCAATCTTTTTGTCCATCTTTACATATCGGTAGTAAATGTTTTCGGATAAATATTCATACCCTTTTCCATGGGGAAAGCGCCACTCTTTTTCTTTGTGGTTTGACGAGCTGAGATTGTCCCCCGAACCGCCAATGAATAAGTTCTCTTCTTCCAGTAAGGATTTAAAAACTAATTCGCTTTTTACTCCTTTTGACGTCATCCTTTATTCCTTTTAGAGTTACCTAGCCCATCAGGCAGTTTCTATATTTGCGTAAAATTATTCTTTTTTAGATTAAGTCTAAATAAGAATAGTAAAATTAGGAAAAGAAAATTGATTATGAAGCAACTTCTATTTTTTGTACTGTTAAATTTTTCAGGATATGCTGTTTTGTCCCAGAATGTGCACGTCAATGGTCTCATTACCGAAAAAGGTTCAGGTCTTGCCATTCCGGGTGCGACCATACAAATTAAGGGAAGCCAAACCACCGCTGTGTCAGACAGAAATGGAACCTTCAGAATGTATGCCGAACCAGGAGATGCTTTGGAGATCAAGTTTGTGGGATATCTTACACAAACGGTTATAGCTCCGGATGACGAACACTTGCTAACAATTGAACTGGAAGAAGATATAAGGCTTCTTTCCGAAGTAGTGGTTACTGGCGCCTTGGGTATCAGACGTGCAGCCAAAGAAGTAGGAGGTGGTGCACAGGTAATTTCCAATGAAGAGTTAAACCAGGGCAAGACAGTCAATCCATTGACGGGGTTGACCAGCAAAGTAGCCGGCCTGCGCATTAATATGTATGATAGTAAAGTAGATCCTCAAATCCAGGTCGTGATGCGAGGGACCCGTTCATTGAACCGCGGCGCAAATGCTCCTATTTACGTAGTAGACGGCGTACCGGTTCCTGATATTAATCGGTTAAATCCTAATGATATTGAAACGCTAACGGTATTAAAAGGTGCAAATGCTGCAGCGCTTTACGGTTCTGAAGGAGTAAATGGCGCTTTAATGATTACAACAAAAAATGGAAGCAGCGGAAATGACAGGGTCACAATTAGTAATACTACCACTTTTTCGAAAGTTTTTTTACTGCCCGACGCCCAAACTGAATTCGGCCAGGGGCAAAACGGCGTATACGATCCGCTTCAAAGCGAGTCCTGGGGGCCGAGATTTGATGGCACTATGAAAGACTTTGGCCCTGCACTGCCGGACGGTACGCAACCTCAGAACTTATATGCAGCGCCAAAAGATGACAACCGTCTTGATCTGTTTCAGACCGGAGTGAATATTCAAAACAACGTCTCTTTTTCAGGAGGTGACGAAAAAACTACTTATTATTTTTCATTGCAGGATGTAAACGTGAAAGGAATTCTTCCCGGCGATAAAAGCAGAAGAACAGGTGCCAGGTTCAATGGCTCAAGAACATTTGGTAAACTGAGAACCTCCTACAACATCAATTATGTGAAGTTTCATAAAGATATGGCGCCGGATGGCCCCTGGTTGTCAGCCTATACCTCTCCGGCCAATATAGATTTTGATCAGATGAAAAATTGGGAAGATCCCACCTCAATTGCCAATCCTTTGAACTATTTTACTGACCAGATCAAAAATCCATTCTTTCTGCTGGATAATTACAGACAGGTGACCGACGAGAATATTCTGAACGGTAAAATTGAACTAGATTATAGCATAACCCCTTGGTTCAGTGCCATGTACAGGCTTGGAATGTACACCAGCTCGGAAGAGACACGCAATACTACGGGAAAATTTGAGGCTTCCGGCAGAAGAAATGTGGTGGGTTCCGTAACGGACGGTAGTGCTGACTTTCAAAGGTTTAATGGGGATTTTATCCTGAATTTCGATAAGCGTTTCGGAAAGTTTACAACAAGGCTGCTTTTAGGCCAGAATTTCCGGTCAGACTATACCAAGTCCATTTCTATAGGTGCCGACAATTTGCTACTGCCAGGTCTGTACAATCCTGGCAGTAGAGTAGGAGAGTTGTCTTCTGGGTCTGGCTCGGGCATTATAGAATATCGTTCTCTGGCTGCGTATGGCGAACTGACTGCAGGCTACAACGACTACCTCTTCCTTACGCTTACAGGTAGGAATGACTGGGTATCGGTTTTAAGCGAAAACAACAGGTCGTACTTTTATCCGGGCGTGAGTGGCTCCTTTATTTTCAGCGATGCGATTGAGTCGTTAAGAAACAATAAAATCCTCACTTTTGGTAAACTCTTTGCCTCCTGGAACAAAACCGGAAATGTGACCCTGGATCCGTATATGTTGAACAATGCCTATAGCCAGGAAAATGGTTTTCCTTTCGGAAATCTGGTAGGCTTTTCGCCAAGCACTGCATACCCGAACCCGGAAATTGAACCTGAGTTTGTAACATCTTATGAAGTTGGTGCGCAGTTGAGTTTTTTCAATCACCGATTACATGTAGAAGGTAGCTATGTGTTTTCTGATTCGGAAGGGCAAATCTTTAATGCCACAACCTCAACCGCGACGGGTTACCGAACCGCTGTGGTGAATGCAGGACGATTAACAAACAACATTGTAGAGTTAAACATCAGCGGCGACATTATCAATAATTTTACCCACAAGTGGAACCTGGGCCTAACTTATTCACACATAAAGAATGAAGTAAAAGAGCTATATGAAGGTGATTCCTACAATATATTCAGACAATCTTATGCCAATGTAGGGCAGGCGTATCCCAGTTTGATGGTAAGGGACTACAAAAAAGATCCTCAGGGGCGAATCGTTATTGATGGTGAAACTGGATACCCTTTAATTGCGGAAGAGGAAACCCATTTGGGAACCATGGTACCACCTACCCAAATCGGACTAAGTTCGCATTATCAATGGAAGAATTTTTCGGTGGCAGCTCAGTTTGACTTGAGAATGGGTGGATGGTTATATTCTGAAATTATTCCGCGACAGTATACCGCCGGAACCCATCCAAATACCGTGAAGTATGGTCGTGAGCCTTTCCTATATCCTAATACTGTTATAGAACAGGAAGACGGCACTTATGTGCCAAATACCGGAGTAACTTCTCCGGGTGATAAAGCCTTCTGGGATTTTGAAGGGAAGGTGCAAAGCAATACCGCTGTAAAGTCTGACTACTTTAAACTGCGGGAATTGAGCATTAGTTACAACATCCCCAACTCTTTACTGGCACGCCAGAACTTTATTAGTGAAGCCAGTATAGGTGTGGTGGGTACCAATCTATTGATGGTGCGCCATGCTGACAACGACCATGGCGACCCCGAATATCTTTACAATTCAACTGACGGTTATATAAGTTTTAGAATGGTACCACCGTACAGGACTTACGGATTCAATGTCAACATTACATTCTAAAGGAAAACACAATACTAGATTATATAGATCATGAACAATATTTTTCAGAAGAGTTTAATTTTTGCCTTTTGTGCCTTTCTTTTTTCAGGTTGTGAAGACTTCTTGGACGTAAATGACAATCCAAACGATCCGGTTTCAGAGAACCTTGAATTGAGCGCAAAATTTCCTGCCGCGCTTGTTGCTACTGTTAACCAGGAAACAGGGCAGTTGAATCAGCTGGGCGCTTTTTGGGGAGGATACTGGGGTACTACCAGTGAGGGTATCAATCTTTTCTTCAATCAGAAGACTTATAATGGCCAGGGTATGAGAGATGTGAGAGACGGTTATCCAATCTGGGAAACCAGCTATACCACATTACTTCAATACCAACTTATAAAAGAACAAGCGGAGGTTGAAGGGGCGTTATTTTATGCAGGCGCATCCAAGATAATGCAGGGATGGCATTTTATGCGTTTGGTAGACATCTATAACAACCTTCCGTTTGATGACGCACTACAGGGAACCAATCAGTCAACCCCCCGGTATGAGCCCGGACAACAGGTTTACGAAAAGGCAATGGATCTCATTACTGAAGGAATTGCAGACATCAAAAATGCACCGGCTGGTATGGGAGCAGGGAATGATGATGTCTTGTTTAAAGGAGATAAGGCACTTTGGATCAAATTTGGAAATACCATTAAATTAAGAGGCTTGATTCGCCAAAGTGAGGCGGGTACAGAAGCTTATGTTCAACAGGAACTTGCAGTGATTAAGAGCGAAGGAAGTGGGTTTCTCGGCGAAGGCGAAAGTGCCCTGGTGCAACCGGGCTACCTGGAAACAGCAGGCAAATTGAACCCTTTTTGGGAGAGTTACTACAGGAATGTGCAGGGAGCTGTTACCTCCAATTATCAGGACATTCGGCCCACCATTTACGCCATACAACAATACGAAGAAAAAAATGATCCAAGGTTGGAGCAGTTGTTTGTAGCTGTGGACGGCGCTTATAAGGGTGTCTTATTTGGGGATCCTGTAGTGAATCATGAGTTGTACGGCAGGGAAGTTACTTCGGCCTTTAAAGGACCCGAGGAAAATGGTGGCCAGCCTGCTGCTATATTTAAAGATTCGAAGCAGGCGTCAGTTTTGATGAGCTCTTTTGAGAGCCTTTTTCTTCAGGCAGAAGCTGCGCAGCGAGGTTGGATAGATGGATCAGCAAAAGATTATTACGAAAAGGCGATTGCAGCATCTTTTGATTATATGGGCGTCGATGCTTCAGAGCTGGCTCCGTATTTGGCAGGTACTGAAGTAGCGTATGCCGGGTCAGTTCAGCAGATTGTAGAACAAAAGTGGCTGGCCTTAAACAGTATTTCAAGCATTGAAGCCTGGAACGACCACAGAAGGCTTGGAATTCCAGATTTTCCCAATTCTCTACAGTCGCCTTCGGCCAGCGCAAGACCACTAAGGATGATGTATCCTGAAACAGAGCGTATGACCAATAATAACGAGGCTTCGAAGCAGGGGAGTGATTTGGTGACGCAGGACAAAGTTTGGTGGGATCAATAAAATGTAATGCAGTACAGCAGGAAGAGGATTTTTTCCGCTATTTTTGAAGATTAAATAGAGCATAGCAATGTCAAGACCTAAGAAAAGCGAAACCTGGCCAAAAATCAGAAAATTTTTTAACGACATCCACCTTTGGGCTGGTCTGATCAGTGGGCTTATTATCATAGTAGTCTGTCTTAGCGGTACTATCTATGTTTATAATACCGAGCTTCGGGAAATGGCAGCACCGCATCTGCATGCCGTGGAGGTTCCTGAAGATGCTTTGCGGCTTCCTGCTGATGAAATCATTGCGCAGGTCAGCGAATTTGCCGGAGGAAAAGTCAGTTCTATATCTATACCCAACAACCTTTCCGGAACCTATCAATTAAGTGTAAGAAAAGAAGGTGACAAAAGTCGGTTTGGCACAACGTATTATGTAAATCCATACACCGGAGATATTGTCGGGGATTCAAATGAAGAAACGGCCACAGCAACATTTATGGGATATATGTTTAGCTTGCATAGGTGGTTGTTGCTTGACAAAATTGAAGAGCCAATATTCGGGGAACTTGAAAACCGGAAGCTGGGTAGCTACATAACCGGTACTGCTACTATACTTTTTACACTTGGAGTAATCACCGGTATGATTATCTGGTTTCCAAGGAAGGTTAAGAACTGGAAGCAGGGATTGAAGATTAAATGGAGCGGTAGCTGGAAACGAACCAACCATGATCTGCATAATTCTCTGGCGTTTTATTCCATAATCATCCTGTTTCTGATGGGAATTACCGGTCCCCAATGGTCATTTCCGTGGTACAGAACGGCTCTTCAAAAAACGCTGGGTACTTACGAGGAACCCAAAGGAGGAAATGAGAGAGGCGGAAGGGGATCTGCTGGCGGAAGGGGAGATAATGCAGAACGAAACCCTGGCACTGAGGGGCAGGAAGAAGCAGTTCCTGTGTCGGTGCTAGCTCTTGAAAGCTATTTGTCCAAAGCAGATCTGGCCTTGCCGTACGAGGGCGACTACAGAGTGAGCATTCCATCACCAGGAGCACCTGTAGAGATAAGCAAAAGTAGGGTAGGCTTTTTTGCTCCGGCAGCCGGTGATAAAATCACGCTGGATGCTGCTACTACCGATGTAATTTCAAAAGAAATTTTTAGAGAAAAGCCCTTCAACGAACGCATAGCCGGATCGATAAAAGCGTTGCATCTTGGAAATGTGTATGGCCAGTTTTCAAAGCTTTTGTACTTCATCTCCTGCCTCATAGCGACCAGCCTTCCGATCACCGGAACGCTGATCTGGCTGAATAAGATGAAGAAAAAACCTAATAAGAGGAAGGAAAAGAAAGTAGTTACAGAAGTTGAGGTGCTGGTTTAGGATTAATCAGCGGCCCACATTGCCGAACGTAACCGTAAGAAACGCCATTGGCCTCGTTTGTCTTTTTTCGTTTGATCCAGGAATTGAAGCTGTTGCAATGATACTATTTGATTCAGCCAGTTCGAACAACCTCGGCGTTGTGGCTCGTGTGCTCGCAGGAGTTCTTTAAACACGAAATAGCCATGAGACGAAGTATACCCAAACAAAAATGTCCGAAAAGACTCTCCGAATCGGGTCAGGATTTTGACGGAAATAAGTGAAATAGGGAGCGGGGTGATCCTTTGAAAGGAGTGTTCCATCCCGAAACTGGTTCAGGACAAGATGCTGGCAATTAAAAAACAATTTATCCAGATGAAATTAGTCAGTCTCATTTCCTTCTGAGACCAGACTCTGAAAAGATCGATCACCTCGGTGTTTTGTTGCTTTGAGCTGCTGAGTGTCGCAAAGGGAATTTCACACCAATCCAACCAAAACATAATCAATCCTTTAGCAATTCATCTAAACTTTTTCTTACTTTGAGGCGTGTAAGCTTATATACTTATCAACATGAAAAAAATTGGCTTAGCAGCAGACCATGGAGGCTTTGAACTCAAAGAGAAGCTAAAAACGCTCCTCGATACCTCGCAGTATAAGCTTGTTGACTACGGTGCTACTGAGTTTGACAGCGAGGATGACTATCCCGACAAAATTTTACCTTTGGCCATTGCGGTTTCTGAGCAGCAGGTAGAAAAGGGCATTGCCATCTGCGGCAGTGGGGTAGGTGCTTCCATTATCGCCAATAAAATACCGGGAGTAAGGGCGGCTTTAATTTCTGAAACCTACTCCGCTCATCAGGGTGTGGAGCATGATGATATGAATTTACTATGCATTGGCGGCAGGGTGCTGGGTACTTCTCTGGTGTTGGAGATCGTCAACGCATTTTTAGAAGCAGACTATATTGGGGAAGGAAGGTTTCAACGCAGGCTTGAAAAGCTATTAAAAACAGAAAATAAATACTTGAAAAAATGAGCGACAAAGGTTACGAATTCGGAATGGTGGGTTTGGGAGTAATGGGCAGAAATTTACTGCTGAATATTGCAGACAGCGGCTTTAGTGTAATGGGTTTGGATACGGATCCGCAAAAAGTCACCTCACTGGTTGAAGAGTCGCAAAAGGCGCATGTAAACGCAACCACCTCAGCCAAAGAATTTGTAGCGTCGCTGAAGTCGCCCCGAAAGATTATGATGCTGGTGCCGGCAGGCGCTCCCGTAGATGCGGTTATTGCAGACCTGCTTCCACTGCTGGATAAAGGAGATCTGCTGATGGATGGGGGAAATTCTTATTTTCCCGATACCGACAGGCGATTTGATGTTTTAAACGAAAAAGGTATCCATTTCATGGGCATAGGGATTTCTGGAGGAGAAGAAGGCGCCCGAAAAGGACCGAGTATCATGCCCGGTGGTAGCAGGGAATCTTACCAATTAATAGCGCCCATTCTGGAGGCAGCAGCGGCCAAGGTGAATGGTGAGCCATGCGTGACTTTTATAGGCAACAAAAGCGCCGGTAACTATGTCAAAATGGTGCACAACGGGATCGAATATGCGCTCATGCAGCTCATCTCTGAATCATACCACCTGATGAAATCCGGACTTGGTATTTCTGATGCGGCCCTTAAAGAAATTTATGAGGAATGGAATGCGGGCGAACTCAACTCTTTTCTGATGGAAATTACGGCCGATATCTTTGCAAAAAAGGACGATTCCGGAACTTTGCTGATTTTAAACAGCATACTTGATCAGGCGCGCCAGAAAGGAACAGGGAAATGGACCTCACAAAATGCATTTGATTTGCAAGTGCCAGTACCATCGATTCATATGGCTGTGGTTGTGCGTGATATCTCGGCCATCAAAGAAGAAAGGGTGGCCGCGGGCAAAATTTATCCGAAACAAACTGATCTTCTTGACGTGGATAAAAGCAAAGCCATCAAAAAAGTAAAGAACGCCCTTTGTTTTTCTTTTATCACCGCTTATGCGCAGGGATTTTCTATGATCCAAAAAGCTTCGGAGACCTATGGCTATGATATTAATCTGGCTGAAGTAGCTAAGATCTGGCGGGGAGGTTGCATTATCCGCGCTACCATGCTTGAAGATTTTAGAACGGCATTTTCGGATGATGAATCACTGAAAAACATCATGGTAGATTCCACGTTGGCAAAAAAACTTGCTGAATATCAGAAAGATGCCCGGGATTTCATCAAAATGGGTGTAGACGCGCACGTTCCTCTGGCGGCATCCATGGCCTCTCTTGCTTATTTTGATTTGTACAAAAGTAGCTGGTTGCCACTGAACCTGATTCAGGCACAAAGGGACTATTTTGGTGCCCATACTTATGAAAGAATTGATAAAGAGGGTTATTTCCATACAATCTGGAAATAGCTCGATTGCTGAATGTCTGATTTCTAATTGTTTAATGATAAAAACTAGAACCTAAATCTAACCCATAACACTCGATACCCAATATGATCGAATCTGTAAGAAAGCCCGGCCCTACCGTTCTGGTAATATTTGGAGCAGTAGGTGACCTCAGCCAGCGAAAGCTCGTGCCCGCCCTGTACAACTTGCTACTTGATAACTGGTTGCCAAAGCAATTTGCGATGGTTGGGGTAAGCCACCATGAAAATACTGATGAGGATTTTAAAAAGCTTCTGAAGGATGGCATAGACAAATATTCCCGAAGAGAAAGCTCGACCAATGGAAACTGGGAAAATCTAGCGGAAAAGATCTCCTATTACCGGGCAGATTTCACGAATGCGGAAGCCTACAAGGGGCTTGCAGAAAAGCTGGATCAGTTAGATATGGAATGGGAAGTCAAAGCCAACAGGATATTTTATATGTCTGTTTCACCGCAATTTATTGAGCCCATAGCCACCAACATAGGTTTGGCTGGAATCGCCAGCAATCCAAAAACCAGTAGGTTGGTGGTAGAAAAACCCTTTGGAAGAGACTATGAAACCGCCAGGGCGCTGAACAAGAAGCTAACAGAAAGCTTTGAAGAAAACCAGATCTACCGGATAGATCATTATCTCGGCAAAGAAACAGTGCAAAACATTCTTGCCTTTCGCTTTGCCAACTCCATTTTTGAGCCTCTCTGGAACAGAAATTATATCGACAATGTGCAGATTACCGTGTCTGAAACAGTGGGAGTAGAGCACAGGGGCAACTACTATGATAAATCGGGTGCCTTGCGGGACATGATCCAAAATCATTTGCTGCAGCTGCTGTGTATGATCGCCATGGAACCGCCTATCACCTACAAAGCCGATGAGATTCGCAACAGAAAAATAGATGTACTGAACGCCGTCCGGCCTTTTTCCTCAGCTGAAAAGGTTCGGGAGAACGCGGTGCGTGGGCAATACCGTACCGGATGGATAAAAGGTAAGGAAATTGAAGGCTACCGGAATTCGAAGGGCGTAGATCCACAGTCGAATACAGATACTTTTGCCGCCCTGAAGATTTACCTTGATAACTGGCGCTGGAAAGGGGTGCCCTTCTACCTGCGTACCGGAAAAAGCCTGAAGGAAAAGAACACGTCGATTACTATTCAGTTCAAGCCCGTCTCTCATCAATTATTTCCCTGCGAGGCAACAAACACTACACCCAATTTGCTGGTTATCAACATACAGCCCAAAATGGGGATCAAGCTTTGCATGCAGGCAAAGCGACCTGGTCTGAAAATGCTCCTAAACACCGTAGAGATGAACTTCGACTATGACAATACCTATGTTGATCAGTCACCGGAAGCTTATGAGACATTGTTGCTGGACGTAATGCAGGGTGATTCGACCTTGTTTATGCGCGCTGATCAGGTTGAAACGGCATGGAAGATCATCATGCCTATACTGGAAGATTGGGAGCAAAACAAAGCTACGGATTATCCCAATTACGACGCCGGGTCCTGGGGACCACACAAGGCCGATGCCATGTTGGCCAGAGATGGCAGGTCCTGGTTGGTACTTTAATTGAGCAGTAATCTTACTGCTTTTTCGTATGAATGCAGTCATTTACTGCTGGTTTGATCAATAGGTGCATTGCAAAATCAAAAATATTATGGTACAAAAATTCAAGAATCAACGCGAAGCCAGTGAAGCTATGGCTGAAGCTTTCAAAAATATTGCTGTAGAGGCTGTACAAGCACGTGGCAGGTTCACCGTAGCATTGACCGGCGGCAGCTCTCCGCTGCAGCTGCATGAAATCCTCAGCAGTGCGCCCTATACAGAGACTGTTCCATGGGACAAAACCTTCGTATTTTGGGGCGATGAGCGCGCTGTTCCTTTTGATGATGAGCAGAATAATGCTAAAATGGGCTTTGAAACACTTCTAAATCATGTTCCTGTGCCTGCATCTCAAATTTACCGAATGAACGGGGAGGTGCCGGTGGAGGATGCGGTAGAAGAGTACGAAGTGCTTCTAAGAAATCACTTTAAAAACGCCGATCCGCAGTTCGACCTCATACTTTTGGGAATGGGCGCTGATGGTCATACTGCTTCGATTTTTCCAGGTACGGAGGTAGTGCATGAGCAATCAAAGTGGGTGTCTTCGGGTTTTAATGCGGAACAAAAAAGTAAGCGGATCACACTCACGGTACCGCTCATCAACAAGGCCAGGCATATCTTCTTCTCCGTCTTTGGCGATGGGAAAGCCAAAACGCTGTTGAACGTTCATCTCGGCGAGCATGATCCTGATACCTTGCCCTCTCAATTAATAAAGCCGGAAAATGGAGATCTCATCTGGTACATTGACGAAGCAGCGGGCAAGTTTCTAAATACCGCGACCAAATAAGGGCAGTCTTGACGATATGCTAATCCCCATCATCAAATCACCAAATCACAAAAATGACCGTCATTCCTGAAAGGCTCCCCAAGGAGACTTATCAGGAATCCCGTCAT
>CAZHZR010000079.1:10563-12204 GCA_964537095.1 uncultured Roseivirgaceae bacterium | reverse complement strand
TCAATTACCATTAATCACTTCAGTCGGGAGGCTAATTTCCCAACGAAACTTGCATTTATGACAGTGGAAAAATCAGGATCTTTACGTTTAGGATATAAGAGCAAATTCAGGTCAAGCGTGGAAATAGGTACGGCTTTGGGAAAACTCCCCCCACAGGCCATCGACCTCGAGGAGACGGTGCTTGGGGCGCTTATGTTAGAAAAGGACGCCCTCACTACAGTAATTGATATTTTAAAACCCGAGAGCTTTTACAAGGATGCCCATAGAGAAATTTATGCGGCAATTGTTACGCTTTTTAACAATTCAGAACCCGTTGACTTAAGAACGGTTGCCAATCAACTTCGAAAGGACGGTAAACTCGAATTTGTTGGCGGCGCCTATTACATAGCAGACCTTACCACCAAGGTCAACTCAGCAGCGAATATTGAATACCACGCCCGTATTGTTTCTGAGCAGGCTATTAAAAGAGAATTGATCAGGATTTCTTCGGAAATTCAGCATGAAGCATACGAAGACACAACCGACGTTTTTGCGCTGCTAGACCGCACAGAGCAGGCGCTTTTTGAGGTATCGGAATCGAATATCAGAAAGAATTATGCCGACATGCGATCTATCATGAAAGAGGCAATGGACGAGCTGGAAGCCAAAAAGCATCATAAAGATGGCCTGACAGGAGTTCCTACTGGTTTTTCAGCCTTGGACCGCGTCACTTCGGGGTGGCAGAAATCAGATTTAGTCATCATTGCCGCGAGACCTGGTATGGGTAAAACAGCATTTGTGGTGTCGGCAATGCGGAACGCCGCTGTTGATTTTGGACATGCTGTTGCCATATTCTCTCTGGAAATGTCTTCTGTACAGTTGGTGAACAGGTTGATTTCTGCAGAGGCACAGTTGGAAAGTGAGAAAATAAAAAAAGGGAATCTAGCCGATTATGAATGGGAACAATTGGTTCATAAAACAGCAAAGCTGACGGAGGCACCCATTTTTATTGATGATACGCCTGCGCTCTCCATTCTGGAGTTAAGAGCGAAATGTAGACGTTTGAAAGCCCAACACGACATCAGGTTGATTATTATAGATTACCTTCAGTTGATGTCGGGTGATACCTCGAAAAGCGGCGGGGCCGGTGGAAACCGGGAACAGGAAATCGCATCTATTTCCAGAGCATTAAAAAATATTGCCAAGGAACTCAGCGTGCCGGTAATCGCGCTATCGCAATTAAGCAGGGCTGTTGAAACCCGTGGTGGCGATAAAAGGCCTCAGCTTTCTGATTTGAGAGAATCCGGGTCTATTGAGCAGGATGCTGATATGGTCATGTTCCTCTACCGTCCGGAGTACTACGGCATAACAGAAGATGAAAATGGAATGGCGATGCAAGGAGTTGGAGAAGTGATTATCGCCAAGCATAGAAACGGCTCTCTGGATACTGTTCAGCTCAAATTCATCGGTAAATTCACCAAATTCGCTGATCTTGATGGCCATGGTGGATTTGAAGCAGGAGGATATGGTTCTTTCCCGGCTACAGGCATCCCGGGAGAATTTGATACCAAGCCCAATACCATTACTCTTAGCAGTAAACTGAACCCCGATTCGAAACCACTGCCGGGTTTAGATGATGACGAGGAGGCTCCATTTTAGATA
>CAZHZR010000079.1:5041-10463 GCA_964537095.1 uncultured Roseivirgaceae bacterium | reverse complement strand
TTTTTTAATTCAAGATTGTGAAAGCATTAGTTTTAGCTGCACCCGAAACAATAGAGATTCAAGATGTCGCAAAGCCCGCCTGCGGTCCGGGAGAAGCGCTGGTACGAATAAAGGCTGCGGCCCTTAACCATCGGGACCAATGGTGTAGAGAAGGGAAATATCCAAACATTCAACTCGGCACCGTGCTGGGATCAGACGGCGCGGGGGTTGTTGAGGCAGTCGGGAGTGATTCTGATAACATGTGGCTTGATAAGGAAGTGTTGATCAATCCCAATAATTCCTGGGGGCCAAACCCGGAAGCACAATCATCGGAATACAATATATTAGGAATGCCAAAGAATGGTACTTTTGCTGAGTACGTAGTGGTAGATATTGACAGATTACACCCTAAGCCTGCCTATCTCGAATTTATGACGGCTGCTGCATTTCCGCTTGGCGGCCTTACCGCATACCGCGCCGTTTTTAAGCATGGCAAAATCGATACGGGAAAGAAAATTTTAGTTACGGGCATAGGTGGGGGAGTGGCTCAATTTGCATTTCTTTTTGCAGCCGCCGCGGGAGCCAGCGTTTACGTCACGAGCAGCAAATCGGAAAATATTGAAGCTGTGATACAAAAAGGTGCTCAGGGAGGCTTCAATTATAAAGATAGTTCCTGGGTACAAAAGGCTTTAAAAGAGGCAGAAGGATTCGATGTGGTGATCGATAGTGCAGGCGGTGACCAATTCAATGAATTGATAAAGCTCGTGAAACCAGGTGGAAGAATTGTATTTTATGGAGCAACTACCGGGGTACCCAACAGCCTGAACATTCATAAGATCTTTTGGAGCCAGATCACTCTTCAGGGTTCAACCATGGGAAATGACCAGGAATTTTCAGAAATGTTAGACTTTATCAGCAAACATAAAATAGAGCCCATCATAGACTCAGTTCGCCCTTTTGATGAGATAGTTTCTGCTTTTGATGATATGAAAGAGGGCCGGCAATCAGGAAAGCTGGTTGTGGAATTTTGAAATAACTCGCGCAGAAGATCGTGTCAGTCATCTTCTTCTTCAAAAAGAAATTCGTTGTAGGCATTCTGCAATTCCCGCAGCGCGTGGTAATCCTTTTCGCTTTTACAAATCTCAATTCCTTTTAAAAACACACGTTCAGCCTCTTCCTTGTTCCCCAAGGCATTGTAAAGCTTTGCAGCATGGTAGTAGGTGCCAGTATATCTTTCATGGTTTTGTAGTAATTCCTGGAAATACTTCAGCGATTCCAAAGGTTTCTCCTCCAGGTATTCAATGGCAATCGCATATTTATTAAAAGGATCCTTTGGATCTTCTTTCAGAAATTCCAAAAGCCGGTTCAACCTTTGCGTATTCATCTGTTTAATTTATTAAAAACGCCGTAACTACTCAGGCTTAAACGCATTAAAATAGTTTCTTCTGTTGCCAGAATTTATGGGTTATGGCAGATAAGGAAGAATTACACACACACACAATCAACACTCCTCTTTGGACAAGGAGAAGATTAAGAGGTGGTTATTATAAAAACATTTGTAATACTTCTTTTTCTTGACCTGAGTAGTTACAAAACGGGTTGAAATTAAAGGTTTAAACTTTAAGAATCCTTATAAAATCCACTTTTTTATTTATTTTAATATTCTGTAACTTCACACGAAATTTAAAGTTATTTACACAGCTGGTAAACTTTTATCCGCTATACCAGTATTGAAGATAGTCTCAACCAAAGGCAGGCGATTCAGCGGTAGTCGTTTTCCTTTATAAAAAAATTTCTGATGAATATTTTAGTCTGCATTACCCATGTGCCAGATACAACTTCAAAAATTTCCTTTACTGACAACGATTCAAAACTGAATACTACTGGCGTGCAATTCATTATTGGCCCTTACGATGATTACGCACTTGCCCGGGCAATTGAATTAAAAGAAGCGAATAATGGCAAAGTAACAGTTTTGAACGTAGGAGAAGCTGATACTGAGCCTACTATTAGAAAAGCACTTGCTATAGGAGCTGATGAAGCCATAAGGGTAAATGCATTCCCTTCAGATGCCTATTTTGTGGCAGAAGAGATTGCCAGCATAGCCAAAGAAGGTAACTATGACTTGATTTTGATGGGACGGGAATCGATTGATTTCAACGGCGGTCAGGTACATGGGATGGTGGGTGAGCTTCTCGGAATTCCATCCATTTCACCTGTGATGAAGCTTGATATAGAAGGTGGAAAAGCTAAAATAGCCAGGGAAATTGAAGGTGGAAAGGAAAATATAGAACTAGCTTTGCCTTTTGTAGCAGGTTGTCAGGAACCAATTGCGGAATGGAAAATCCCCAACATGCGAGGAATTATGTCTGCCAGAACCAAGCCATTAAAGGTGGTAGATCCTTCAGGTACAGCTACACAAAGTGAAGTGTTGAAATATGAACTTCCACCTGCTAAGGGAGCAGTGAAGATGATTGATGCTGATAATGTGGAAGAATTGGTTAGATTACTTAAAAACGAAGCTAAAGTATTATAGAAATTTTGGTTTTTTGAATTAAGTGGTGATGATCACGTCAACCATTTGATCTGTGGGAACTACTTAGCAGTCTGGATTTCTAATTTTCAACTCAAAACTTATTTTCAATGTCTATATTAGTTTTTTTAGAGAGCGCTGAAGGAAGAATAAAAAAAACCTCATTGGAAGCGGCGTCTTATGCGGCGGCAATGGCATCCGGAAGCGGAGACACCGTAACAGGTATTGCCTTGGGGTCAATTGATGCATCAGAACTGGCCAATTCAGGGAAATACGGTATTAATAAGGTGCTCCATGCCGATAGCGACAAACTTAATCAGGGAGTCATTCAGGCTTACGCCTCAGTTCTGGCCCAGGCCTTTGATAAGGAAGGCGCCAGTATATTGGTCCTGGCAAAATCTTCTTTGGGAGATCCTGTTGCCGCACGGCTTGCTGTAAAATTAAAAGCCAGTCTGGCTTCAAACGTCACAGATTTGCCTGATCTGTCAAATGGCTTCGTCGTAAAAAGGAGTATCTATACAGGAAAGGCTTTTGCCTATGCGTCATTATCTGCGGAGAAAAAAATTATAGCTATCAAGAAAAATGCTATAGCTTTGAAAGAAGATGGATCGGAAGCGCAGGTTGAAAAGTTTGAAGCCTCTTTAGTAGATGCAGACTTTTCGGCTACTATTACCAATGTTGATAAAGCAACGGGAGAAGTATTGCTGCCGGAAGCGGATATAGTCGTATCGGGAGGAAGAGGGATGAAAGGACCGGAAAACTGGGGAATGCTCGAGGATCTTGCAAAAGCCCTGGGCGCGGCTACGGGCTGTAGTAAGCCAGTTTCAGATATGGATTGGAGGCCTCATCATGAGCATGTCGGTCAAACAGGTATAAAGGTAAGCCCGACTTTGTATATTGCGGTGGGTATTTCGGGGGCAATCCAGCATTTGGCGGGGGTAAATAGCTCAAAATATATTGTTGTTATTAACAAAGATGCTGATGCACCATTTTTTAAATCAGCGGATTATGGAATTGTAGGTGACGCTTTTGAAATAGTTCCTAAGCTTACTGAAGCAATTAAAGCTGCAAAGTAATAAACCTAGAAAAATATTTAACGTGGATAAAATAAAACTGGAAATATTAGGACTTTCTTCCAGCCAGTCACAATCTGGTTCATTTGCATTAGTGTTAGGAGAGACATCAGGTAGCAGAAGGCTACCTATTATCATAGGCATGTTTGAAGCGCAGGCAATTGCCATTGAAATAGAAAAGATTATTCCGAATAGACCGATGACACATGATCTTTTCAAATCTTTTGCACATAATTTTAATTTTACTGTCCAGGAAATTCTTATTTCTGATCTAAAAGAAGGAGTTTTTTTTGCGAAGATCGTGTGCAGTGATGGCGAAAGATCAACAGAAATTGATGCCCGTCCATCTGATGCAATTGCCATCGGCCTCCGTTTTAATGTACCTATTTTTACTTATGAGGCTGTATTGTCAGAAGCCGGGATTGTGCTTACCGACGAGACTGAGGATGAACCGGAAGAAGTGCGGAAAGAAACTGCTAAATCAGAAAAGAAACGCGATAAGCCATTGGTAGAGCAATTGAAAGACTTACCTACTGATAAACTTCAAACGATGCTCAATGAGGCACTTGCGAAGGAGGAGTATGAGAAGGCTGCAAAGATAAGAGATGAGATAAACCGAAGAAATTAAATTTGATTGAATGATTGTTAAAAGAGGCTGAATTTTGGGCCTCTTTTTTCATGCTTTCCTCCTCAAAATATCAAAATAAAATATGGAATACCTGCGTGGATTAGGCGGATTGCTTTTCCTTATCATGGTCGCATTCCTCTTTTCAAATAACAAAAGAGCGATTGATTGGAGATTGGTGGGTATTGGCGTTTTACTTCAGGTTGTATTTGGGCTGCTTATCACCAAAGTAGATTTTGTCAACCAGCTTTTTAATTATGTGAGTACCGCATTCGTGGTCTTTTTGGGGTTTTCCGGTGATGGAGCTCGCTTTCTCTTTGGGGATCTCGCCGGAAATTCCTTCGGTTTCATTTTTGCGTTTCAGGTTTTGCCCACCATTATATTTTTCTCCACCATTTCGTCTGGGCTTTATTATTTAGGGGTACTTCAAAAGGTAGTTTTTGGCATTGCCTGGGTCATGTCACGCACTATGCGATTGTCAGGGGCAGAAAGCCTTTCAGCAGCAGGAAATATATTTTTGGGTCAAACAGAGGCACCTTTACTGGTCAGACCATTCGTTCCCACGATGACAAGGTCGGAGCTGATGTGCTTAATGACGGGCGGAATGGCCACCATTGCTGGCGGAGTTCTTGCTGGATACGTCGCCTTTTTAGGTGGTGATGATCCCGCGGAGAAAGCTAAATTCGCTGCTTATCTGCTAAGTGCCTCAATCATGAATGCCCCGGCAGCAATTGTTATTTCAAAGATTATTCTACCGGAAGAAAATCCTGAAAAGCTGGACAGAAACCTTCGGGTAAACAAAGAGACGCTGGGTGTCAATTTAATTGATGCCTTGTCGAGAGGTGCCACAGAAGGATTAAAATTGGCTTTAAATGTGGGGGCCATGCTCTTGGCCTTTATTGCTGTAATTGCTTTTTTGAACTACCTCCTTTCTGGCATTATTGGCGAACTTACAATAGGGGAGTACAGTAGCTTGAACGAACTCATTGTGTATTCAACTAAGGGACAGTTTCAGGGGCTGTCGCTTGAGTATATTCTGGGACAGTTGTTTCGCATTTTTGCATTTGTGATGGGAGTTTCGTGGAATGATACGTTGGCTGTAGGTAGCCTGTTGGGTCAAAAAACAGTGATTAATGAATTCGTAGCCTACCTGGGATTGGCGGAAATGAAAAATGCAGGAATGCTGGAACCTAAGTCGATCATAATAGCAAC
>CAZHZR010000079.1:2742-4941 GCA_964537095.1 uncultured Roseivirgaceae bacterium | reverse complement strand
AAGGTAAAGTGGTCTGAGTGAAAAAAATGATCTAATGGCCATCGAAGAAAAGGGTATTTGGCGTGAAAGGTACTGAACATTCCCCTTCCAACACGGGGATCCAGGAGCCCGGATGTTTTCCTGAACAAACGGGTGGTAGCAGACCAGGCTACATCATTCAGATCGCCAGTCACAATTACGGGCAGCTTCGACTCCGCAACGCTTTTTCCTACAATGATGAGTTCTGCGTCACGTTCAGACGACTCTTCGTTTTCCGTAGGGCTTGGGGGGGCAGGGTGAACACAATGCATCCTTATTTTTTGTCCTGAGGGTAAATTTAGCAGAACATGCATGGAAGGAACATCATCTTCGACCAGAAATTGGATTTCCGTATCTGTTAAAGGGATTTTGGAGTACAAATGCATGCCATAAAGATTGTCTAAAGGACATTTGAGGGTATGCGGATATTCCTTTTCGAGTGATTCCAGCCTTTTTTCCCACCAGCTATCTGTTTCAACCAGTCCCAATACATCCGGTTCATATTGATGCACAAAGCTGAGCAATTGTTCCACGTTTCTGTTTGGAGTCAGTACATTGGCCACCATCACTTTTATTCGGATGTCTACTTCTGATTTTAATGCATCCTTTACCTCTTTTGGGTACAAAACAGTATAAGGTGCAATCCACCAAGCCTGATAAATCGTACAAAGAGCCGTAATAACAAGAAGAACCCAGGTTGCATAGTCAGATAGAGGAAGCAAAACCGCAGTTAACAATAAAATTAGAAGAGCCATGCAAAATACCTGCAGCCGGGGGAAGTCAAAGCCTCTGATCCACCAGGCTTCGTATTTTAAAATGGGGATTGCCGTAAAAGCGGTCAGGAGACTCACCAGGGTAACTAATATCCAATATATCATGCAATGAATTGATTTTCCGACCCAATTTAGGGATAAGTTTTTAATTATTGTACCAAATTTGAAATACGTCGATATCTTCTCGTTCAAATGGAAAAGAAAGCGCCAATTGCTGTAGCTTTAAAGGAGCATTTGCCACCGTAAGGTCGCTGATTAAGCTTATTTTTAAAATTCAGCAAGTAAAACCAGACGGATGCAGGGGTTCTGGTGCTAATAACATGAATAGCTAATGGAACACGCAGCAATTGAAATATATACTGACGGGAGTTATAATTACAGCCAGGAAACAGGCGCCTGGGCAGCCATTATAATTTTAGACGAAGAAAAGAAGTATCTGAGTGGAATTCAAAAAAATAGTACCCATAACCGGATGGAGTTACTGGCAGTAATTGAAGCATTGAGTTTTCTGCAAAATTCTCTCCCGAACGCAGGGTCTGTGTTCGTTCACACGGATAGTCAGTACGTTGCTGGAATACCCCGGAGGAAGGAAAAGTTGGAAAAGCAGCACTTTTTAACGAATAAAAAATTACCAGTTCAAAATGCTGACTTGTTGAAAATGCTCATCGATCAGTTAGATGCATTTGCTGTTACCTTCATCAAAGTGAAAGCACACCAGAAACAAGGGAATATCGAAAACCTAAATCGTGAAGTAGACAAACTTGTAAGAAAGCTGGTGAGGACAGCTTGTTTGAGCAAAACAACGGGGATAAGCTTTAAAACCTAATCCCCGTTGTCAAGATATTTAAACTTTATCGGAAAGCAGTTTTTGCCAGATACTGACCTAGTTCCTTTCCTGCTTTGGCGTATGACTCCTGAATCCGCAACCCACTATCAAAGTCATATCCCATTGCACCGAGACCCGGCGATTTGATGATGGTCATTGTGGCGACTTCCTCCTGCGTTTCATTATCTATAAAAACAACCTCATAATCGGTGTGCGCATTTTTTCTGGCCACTCCGACGTTAAACCCTGGTTCGGTATAAGTAGTTTTTAAGAGCATTGTGTAAGCAGCATCTGGAAAATCTCCCACCTTTACATTAGATTTTTCAAGATTGTTGTTAATCAGTTCTTCAAATTTTGGCTCAAAATGTTCTTCTCTGTCTCCAATCCAGCTTTCTTTCCACTTATCCCCGCGTCCAGCTTCCTTTTTGTTGTAATCTTCAACTTTTTGGTTGATATAATCTTCTTCCTTATCGAACTTGCCCACCCCCATATTGTCGTAGTTGTATTCTACATTAATGGTAGTTTGGCCCTTCAGGAAGCCTAAATCTCCTGAAGTAACTTTAATTTTTTGTGCAAAGCTGG
>CAZHZR010000079.1:0-2642 GCA_964537095.1 uncultured Roseivirgaceae bacterium | reverse complement strand
GCCAGGCTTCTTTCATTGGCAATGTCCTGAATGGTTTTTCCGGCTTCAAACATAGAAAGAGAAATTCTATGGCTTTCTCCTTTCTCCAGCTTGGGCTTCTGGGCAGGAGGTCTCAACTTAAACTCATCCGTCACATCAGTTTTGCCAATACTCTTAAATAGCACATCCGGATTTATCCCACTGTCCAATCCTGCAGTAATTTTCATAGCCTGCTGAAGGCCCAATTTTTTCACCTTACAGGTGGCAACCAAATCCTGTAAATCCTTCAGGTATTTTTTTACCTTGGGTTTCTTCTTGGCAAGGTCATAATGTGCTTCAACAGCAGCAAAAAAGTCCTTATAGAGTGCGTCTTTAAAATATTTCCCGGCAGCCTGCACCCTTTCATTAATATAGGAATAACCACTTTGATCTACTTCCAGCAGCATGTTTCGGAGTTTTTTCGAAAAATTATCAGCAATCTTTTGTTGGGACAATACCTTCTCATTCAATGACTCAGCCAATGTTTTAGCCTCTTCCACGAAGGGAATACGTCTGCTGTCCAGACTCACCTTAAAGTTTGAAAAAGTAGTAACTAGCAATTGCCAGTTAAAAACCTCGATGAGCAAATTGTGAATATACTCCTTTTGGTGCTCTTTGAGTCTTTGCTCTAATGTGTTTTCAGCCAGTTCATGGGATGAAAATTCATTCGCCAGTTCATCGGTGCTGATAGCATTTTTATTGATTTTACTATAGAGCACAAGGCCTTCTAACGAGGTAAGTCTACTGAGCGCTACATAAACCTGCCCGGCTGCAAAAGAAGACCCGGCGTCAATGATTGCTTTTTTGAAGGTTAATCCCTGGCTTTTATGGATGGTAATAGCCCATGCCAAACGTAGTGGGTACTGAATAAAGCTGCCGATTTCTTCCTCATATACCTTGTCTTCTTCCTTGTTATAATTGTATTTTATATTTTTCCAGATTTCCTTTTCGATTTTTAATTCTGCCTCTTCATCCGGAAAAGTCACAATAATTTCGTCTCCTTTTATTTTTTTGATAGTGCCGATTTTTCCATTGTAGTATCTGCGTTCCTCGCCTTTGTCGTTCTTTATGAACATAATTTGCGCGCCTTCCTTTAATTGTAACTGGCTTTCTGCAGGAAAGGCGTTTTCGTTAAAATCACCATCTATTTGAGCATGAAAATTGTGAATCGGCGTCTTCAGTTTCAGAAGTTCCTTTTGGTTGATAATGTCAGCCTTGGCATTGTGTGTGGTCAGGGTGATGTATTCACCGTCTTTTTGAGGCTTGAAATCGGGCTTATAAAATTGGTGCAATAATTCCAGGTCACTGTCCTGAACCTGGTTATTTCTAATATTATTTAACACCTGAATGAAATCCGCATCGCTCTGGCGGTATATTTTTTTCAGTTCCAGATATAATGGTGGCGATTGTAGCAAAACCTGGGCATCGAAGAAAAACTGACTTCTATAATAGTTTTTCAGGACTTTCCATTCATGGTCCCGTACCACTGGTGGCAGTTGCGACAGATCTCCAATATAAAGCATTTGCACACCCCCAAAAGGGATATTGTACTTCCGGCGTATATGGCGAAGTACCGTATCAATTGCGTCCAGAACATCTGAGCGTACCATTGAGACCTCGTCGATAATCAACAGATCCAGCGCCTGAATCAGTGACCTTTTTTCGTTCGATAGGCGCAGATGGCCTAGCAGGGTACTCTTGTTATAAAAGTTTCCAGTGAGTGAATCAGATAAAGTACTGTTCAAAGGAAGGAATGACCCAAATGGTAATTGAAACAAGGAATGGATGGTTGTACCTCCCGCGTTGATGGCCGCGACACCCGTGGGCGCTACTACTGCCATGTTTTTATGCGTGGTTTCCTTTATATATTTCAGAAAAGTGGTTTTTCCCGTTCCTGCCTTGCCGGTAAGGAAGATATGCTGTGCAGTTTGGTTTACAAACTGTACAGCTAATTCAAAATGCTTGTTGGTTTTATCTGGTTCCATGGTTATATAGCTGGTTAATTAATGTGAAAAAATCAATCCTTCAATATCTTACAAATTTTTAAGAATTCAAATTTTCAGCGTTGAAACATACTTTCAGCGATTGTAACCTAAGGCAGCCTAAGAGTCAACGCAATTCCTTTCCGAATGGGGTCAGTGACAGGGCAGCAAGTTTAAAGTGCTGCATTGCAAAGGGAATTCCAACGATGGTAATGGCAAAGAAAATTCCAAATACAACATGGGTAAGGCAAATCCAGATGCCGCCGAAAAGCAGCCAGAGGATGTTCATGAGCATGAACAAACATCCTCCCGCATGAGGAACCGTAACCACTTCCTTACCAAAAGGCCAAAGTGCAAGCCCCGCCATTTTTAACGTCTGCAACCCAAAAGGAATGCCCACAATAGTGATACACAATATTAAACTTGCAATAAGATATTCGATGAATATAATTACGCCACCAAATACAAACCAGATAATATTTCCAAGGGTACTCATTCAAATCTTTTCATTTATATGCGAATTAATAAAAAATAACCGGAAACTGGAAAAAGTATTATTCGATCAGAAAATCGAATGACTATTTGCTAATTAGAAATTAATGTAAAAAAGATTTATCACGCTTTTTACTTCATTAATCCTTA
>CAZHZR010000078.1:0-12444 GCA_964537095.1 uncultured Roseivirgaceae bacterium | reverse complement strand
CAGTTTTTACTAAAACGGAGGGAGTTACAATAAAATTGTAGTTCAATTCATAATGGTATCCTGCCGTAAAATAAGAGTGTTCAGCCAGGGCATTTCTTAGCGTATCGGCGCCAAAATCAAATTCTGATTTTAATATATGGTTGAAGCTTATGCCAGCAAAATATTTCTCTGCCTGGTAATAAAATCCCAATGCCATATCCGGCCTTACCTGCGATTCCTTCCCCGCACCGAACTGAGATTCATAATGTATGTACCTGTATTTCTGAAAATCTATAGACTGAGAATATATACCTGCGCTGATACCGAAGCTTAACTTGGAGTTTTTTAATCCAAGATGATATGCATAAGCTACCTGTGCCTGTAAGTTACTCTGTACTCCGAGTTCATCCCTAATCAATGTGGCTCCAAATCCACTCCTGAACTTCAATATGGGTGTAACAAAAGTAGCAATCTGCGTATTTGGAGCGCCTCCTCCTTCTAGCGTAGGCGTATAACCAGTCCATTGGTTTCTATATAAAGCAGTAAGCTTGGTAACACCTTCCACACCTGCATACCCGGGGTTGTAATACATTGTATTGAACATATACTGACTCAACTGGGCATCTTGTTGGGCATGCACAGTTTGTAAGCCGCTAAAAAATAATCCAATACAAAAAAAGGAGTAGTAAATTTTTTTCATTGTAAATCACTTAGAGTATTAAATATAAAGATAAGGAAATTCTGAAATTGTAACTACGGCCAGAATTTCCTTAATGTAATATATATAACGTGATTTTTACCCTAAAATGATTTTTGTAGGAATAATTATAAAGAATTGGCTTTTTTAATGTACAGCTCCAATGCTCCTGTCATCGAAGGTGCGTTGGGTAAAGGGGCTTCAATGTCCAATATAAGCCCTGCATCTAGTGCGGCTTTGGCTGTAGTAGGGCCAAATGCTGCAATTCGCGTGGTTTTTTGTTGGAAGTCAGGAAAGTTCACAAATAGAGAATTTATACCTGATGGACTATAGAATGCAATTATGTCATAATTCACATCTGCCAGGTCTGAAAGATCACTGGCAACTGTTTTATATATTATGGCTTCAGTGAAATTGTAACCATTAGTTTCTAAAAATTCCGGAATATCATTCTTCCGAATGTTAGAACATGGAAAAACATACTTCTCATTTTTGTGCTTCTTTAGAATTTCAATCAGATCTTCAGCGGTACGGGCACCTGTAAATATTTTTCTTTTCCTGATGACAATGTATTTCTGAAGGTAATTGGCAGTCTGCTCAGAAATACAGAAATATTTCATATCGGCAGGAACTTCAACTTTGCTCTCCTGACAAAGCTTAAAAAAATGATCAACTGCATTGCGGCTTGTAAATATTACAGCCGAATGATTCAAAATATCTATTTTCTGTTGTCTGAATTCTTTTAGCGTTACCGGCTCTACCTGGATGAAAGGCCTGAAATCTATTTTTAAATTACATTTTTCTGCAAGTGTAAAATATGGTGATTTATCATCGGTCGGTTTAGGCTGGGAAACAAGGATGGTTTTTACTTTTTTTAATCTGTCTTTGGTATTTTTTGTCATAACTCCACTTACTCAGTTTACCAATTATTTTTTAATCTGCGAATCAGAGATTTAGAAAGAACTTAATACTAATAATCAAGGGCAAGATTTCTGTGGTGCAAAGGTAAGAAAATAAATGGATATTTTTATAAGACGTGCTGCTTAATAATTTGAAGAACAGCAACATGGTAGTTAGAAAAACAGACGTGAAAATGATGTAAGGGAAGATCGCGCTATCAGGAGTAATGAAATTCCGAAAGCTAATGGTACTAAAGGAAATGATGATTAGTAAGCCTATCATAAAAATTTGTGATATCCTGATGTAGTCCAAAAAATGATAGCTTACTATGTCTTTAAACCCAAGCAATGAACTGGAAATATAAATGATGATATACTTTAAAATCATTATGAAATAAACAAAAAAGGCAATTGTTATCCAGCTAAAAAAGGAGGAGGAAAAATCGTTGAAAACGATGAAATCAAATTGTTGTGGCGCAGTGCCCGTCTCATACCACAGCACTACCACAATAAAGGACATCAGCAAACTGTAGACTATCAGAAACAATAAATTGACACTGCTTATAGCCCTGCTCGCAATTAGACTGTCTTCGCGCCATTTGAAAGAAAACACTTTACCGAGGCTAAAAAACTCACTAAATATCTTTGGATAAGCAACTTTTATCATGGCGATAAGGGCAAGTATTAACAGCAGGCCAATGACATAGAAATCTTTAAAGGGGCTAACATTCCTCGAAACAGCCATAATATCCGTATTGCTTTCAATCTGCAAAATTTCCTCATCACTCAGCTTTTTGACTATTGAGAATTGAAGGGCATCAATTTCAAGGTCCTTATGGTACACTGAAAGAAACAAATCATCCTCCCCCGATCTTCCGTAAGTACCAAACAAACTGTCTATGTCAATTAATATACAGGTATCACTATTTTGAGAAGCCACAATTTTTTGATCGACAAACAGGGAGGTTCCTGGTTGACCGCAAACCATCAATTTATTCCCCGAAAACTCCTTTCCCGAGAGGTTGGTGCTCACCACCGGCACATTCACCTGAGCACCAAAAGCATGTGGAACAAAGCTTTTCTGTTTGTTACTATAGATCAACAATGACCTTTTCAGATCTTTCACTACGCGGAAACCATTCTCTTCCTGCCCTAAAAGTGTGAAAGGAATTATTAATAAAAGTGCTAAGAAACTCAGTTGGTGTATAACCTTACGCATATACTCGTTTTCTTCGTTGTAAGAAGCCCAAAAAGGCGCCAATGGTCAACGCAAATATTGAGGTAATCATCAACAGGTTATTTGTGCCTAAATTTTTAAAATAAATTACAAAAACCACAATTAGCACATTCAGCGTAACGATCAGCATTAGCACAAGCGGCTGTGACAATCCCATGGCCAATAGTTGATGATGAATGTGATTCTTATCAGGTGAAAAAGGCGATCTGCCTTTAAAAATTCTTATGGCAAAAACTTTGAGGGTGTCAAATACTGGAATTGCTAAAATTGCAACTGCCAAAGCAGGGGCAGATGCATCAGCCTTGAGCTCGATAAATTTAATGGCCAACACCGCAACAATAAATCCCCCCACCAACGAACCGGTGTCTCCCATGAAGATGGAGGCTTTATATATATTGTATCTTAAAAAACCAAGAATGCCACCGGCAAAGCTAAACGCAACAAAGGCGTAGGGAGAATTCATCCGGTAAAAGTATATTCCAAAAATTACCGATATCAACAATAAAATACTACCAGCCAGACCATCCATTCCATCTATCAGGTTGATTGCGTTTGTTATACCTACTATTACCAGGAAAGTAAATGCGTAGCTGGTGCCAATATTGAGTTCATAGATGCCAAATGCGCCCTGAAAGCTGGAAATACGAATATCTGCCATGAACATAATGATGCCGGTAGCCAATAGTTGTATAAAAAACTTTTTAAAAACAGAAACAGATATGATGTCATCTTTGATGCCGATAAAGAACAAAAGGAGGCATCCGGCCAATAGATGCTTAATTCCATCGCCCATTCTACCGAAAATGGTTAGAGCAGACATAAATCCAGCAAATATTGCCAATCCTCCTAACCGGGGGGTTAGTGACACATGAATATTTCTGTTATTAGGTTCATCCAGCAGCTTCTTGGAGTGGGAAACGTTAATAATAGAAGGAATGGCAAATATCGAAAGCAAAAATGCCCAGATGAAGGATAATATTAAATCGTACATGGCCTTAAACTATTAAAAACCAATGCAAGATATTAGATTTATATTTAATTCCTCATTAAATTAACATCAAAATCTGGTAATGTACCCAAAATGGATTTTTGAGAAATTTACGTCAAACGCCTGAGCAGAAGTCCTGCCTAAAGCGTAAACGAAAGAAAAAGTTCCGGCATTGGTCGCAAATGTTAACCCAGCTCCCAGCCCACCGGGGTAGTCCTCCAGCTTTTGATCCATATCCGCATAAACATAGCCCTGATCGTAGAAAAGGAACATGAATGATTCATTATCAATGAGGTATTGCGCCTCTACTGATCCAATGACAAAGTCGGACACAAAGTATTCGTTTTCTACAAACCCCCTTACAGACTTAAGACCGCCCACTCTGAACAGGTCGTTGTAATAAAGTTGGTCGCTCACCACAGAACCTGCCAAAAGTCTGCTTTTTATTACAAACCTTCTGGAAATTGGAAGATAATTATTCACCGCCACCTGAAAATTATATTGTACAAGTTTGACGTCTAACGAATCTCTCGCAGTGTTAGAACCGCGATCACCTTCAACTTTTTTGTTTCCTACTGATGCTTCAATTTCAATCGTCAGTCCTTTGGTGGGAAGCCAAAGATTGTCCAGGTTATTAAAATCGTATCCAAGCCCGTAGTACGCCAGGCTAAAATCCGCTAACTGAGAAAACTGAGGATTGAACGTTTCATCACCACTAAAGCTGGAAATGGTATTCGCTGTTCTTATATCCGTAAACACTTCTAAGCTGCTGTATTTCCCCATCAAAACAGAAGCGCCCAGTTCGAAATTCCTGTTAATAAATAAAGTGTCTTCCTTTAAAAGAGAAAAGCCTGCTTTAATATTCAGAGGCGTTCTGAGCAGGTTTGGATGGCTATAACGAATATCCAGATTCTGCGAATTGATCTGCGTACGTTGCCAGTTGAGGCTTACTCCTTTTCCTGCACCGAACAGGTTCTGCAACAGCAGATCGAACTGCCCTGTTATTAAGGGGCCGCCCCCTCCTCCTTCATTGGGCATAAGCCCGATGATCCCATCTACCTGGTTCGCTCTCACATCTTCCAGGTTAAAATGCGGAGTCCCTTGTTGCAGTTGAAAAGAAACGTAAGGTGCCCCAATAACTTTAATATAAGGTAGTCGCCTTAGTTTAGAAATAGCCTGCTCCACTTTTTTTTCTTCGTATGGTTCACCAGGTTTTATGCGGAGATAATTGCCGATAAAGAAGGGTTTGGATTTAGAGGATCCTTCAATTTCAACGGTATCAAATGTGATTAAGGGACCGCTTTGGTAGTTTAAAGATGCTATAACCATGTTTCCCTGAATAGAAATTGAGTCCAGCCGAATTGAAGCAAATGGATAGCCGTTATTTTCTGCATAAGCTATCACCTTTTCAGAAAGCCTGTTTACCTCCCCATATTTAAAGGGTTTCTTCTTATAAAACTTTTCCCGATAGCCGATGCTATTCAAAAGACTCACGTTTAAATTTCCGGGATTTAAGCTAGCCCACTGGAACTGCTTTCCAACGGATATATTGACGAAGACCTTCTCTTCATGTACGATTAAAGTATCTACTCGGGCAAGCAAATAACCGTCTTTCTGAAGGCTGCTTACGATTTCATGATATGATTCCCTGGTGGGAAGAGAGTCGGCCAGAAACCTGGGAAGAGAATATGCATCAAGAATGGCTAAATCTGCTCCAGCGCTTGTGTAAACTACCTCTTTTCCCTGAGCATGTATAAACAGCGGAGAAAACAGTAGCGCGAATAAGGACAGGTATTTGAGGGCAAGGATTGTCACGATTAATGTGTAAGCGTACAATTGTAGCTCATACTTTTTATACTTTAGTATTGAGGATGCCTTTGCAAACGTATAAAGTTAAGTTATTAGCACATCATTTATGAAACTAGCTACCTGAAATTATCTAAATATTCTGGGTTTGTAATATTTTGGAAGCTTTTATCGCTTTTAAAATTATCGTCTTTTAGAATTTAACTCTGTAGATGGTAACACAGCCCTTCTGTTAAAAACACACTGGCTAAGTAAGCATAAAATCAGGCACTTAAGCTTTTTTATATGGTCTATAAAAAGGGAAATAGCATTAAAAGTAAATATTTTTATATTTTCAAAGCACTCCACCGACTTATAACTCAAAAATTATTGGAGACAAATTTTGCTTCTAAAATTTCTGGATATCTCCTCCCATGTGCCTTATTGCTGATTTGCAGACAAACCCGTACAAATTAGGAAAGAAAAGCCGAAAACAAACAATCATACAGCGTGATTTCCTTAACCATCTGAAAAATCGGTTGTAAATTTAAACATCAATTAAACGGATTTTAAAATGGCAAAAATTGGAAGAAATGATCCATGTTCTTGTGGAAGTGGAAAAAAGTATAAAAACTGTCACCAGCAAATGGACAACGAAAAACAGAATGGAAAGAGAAATCTGATCATAGCCGGTGTAATTGCCTTGTTAATGATTTTCGCTGCTATAGGATTTTATTTCAACAACCAATCACCAGGAAACACCGCACCGGGAGAAGCGCCTAAAGGAAAGGTCTGGTCTGAAGAGCATGGCCACTGGCACGATATATAGACATTACATAGGGCTTTTGACGGAGTTATTTTAAACTTTCAAAGGTTAAATTTCTAGTATGGATTTGGTCTTTGGCTTCCCTCTATGTTTCTACTACTACTCCTCCGGAATTATTAAAAGATATATTATACGCTCACTATTTTCCGGATCGAAAGGAAATTCGATTACCTGTGAATAATGGTTTGTATCTTCAGCCGGAGAAAAAGTAAGAATACCTGCATTTGAGGAGGGATAATCAGCTTCAGATCTTATAATCTTAATTTTCCTTCCTGCTTCCCAGAGTTGAATGGGATTAAGCGTATCCGGAGTGTACAAAGGAATATGTGCTAATTCAGGAGAAGTATGTAGTGCTGTCAAGTTTCTATAAGCGGTGTTCTCCAAGCTAATATTCGGTCTTAGTGGAAAACCTATAATGGTAAATAGTACCATGACTATTACAGATACGTAAAAAATCTTGAAATTGGCTCGTTTGAAACTATGATAAACTAAAAGGCCGGTACAGCACAGGAACAGAAATGAAAAGAATAAAGCAACAGTCCAACCCAGTTCATTAAAACTTATTCCATATTCATAAAGTAGATATGGAAAAGAAAGACAAACTACAGACAATACCAGCGAGTGCACTTTAATTATTACTTTGGAAGCTTTCTCCAAGGCAATAGTTTGCCAATGCCGCACCACCATACCTATTAAAATTGCCATTGGGATTATTCCCGGCAGCATGTATCGTTCTTTTTTTTCAGGTATGACAGACAATAAGACTATGGTAAAAATAATCCAAAGAACTACCATCAGCACTTTTTTGCGGTCGATTCCCAAATACAAGCTTTTGAACCGAAAGAGGCCGAAAAGGAGGAGTATGGTCCATATTCCGGTGAACAGCGGAAAATGCAAGTAGTACCATACTGGTCGGTTGTGTTTTTCAATCCAGGCACTTGCTTCTTCCAAAGCAATCTTTTGTGAAAGATCCGGGATTTTAAAATGCAGATACAAAGGCCATGCCGCACTAATAACTATAACAACTAAGATGCATACTAACAATCCGGGTAGTTTCGCCCTGTTGAAGCCACAGGTTCGACTAATAAACACCGCCAATAGAAAAGGGAGCAACATTGCATAAAAAGCCACAGGCCCTTTGCTCAAAAAAGAGAAGCCCAACAAAATCGCAGACAGTATAAAATAGCCGATTGGACTTCGTTCCGAAAAGGCTTTATAGAACATCCATATGCCTCCCAACATAAAGCTGTTGCAAAAGATGTCCCAGGCCCCGGTTCTTCCTTCTTCAACGAACATAAAACTGGTGGCCAAAGCCAGGGCCGAATAAAAAGCCAATAAAGGGTCTTTAAATACAGACTTTACCAGCCCAAAAAGAAAAAAAACGGCCAAAGAGGCTATAAATGCCGCTGGAATTCTAAGTGCGGTGAGGTTATTTTCTGTTCCGCTCGCTTTAAGCGAAAGTGCTGTAAGCCATGTCGGAAGCGGAGGTTTCCTGATTCTTATATCTCCGTTGAGGGTGGGTATAAGCCAATTTCCATCAGTTGTCATTTCCCTGGCTGAAATGAAATTTCGTGCCTCCATGATGGTTGGATGCCAACTTTTGAGATTTGTAAAAAACATCAGGCCGCAAACAACCAAAAGCACTATAAAATAAGCGCTGCCGGATTGTTCAGGAGAAGCAGGTTTATCCATGTTCTGTCTTTGTAACTAATTTCACAGAACAATGCTGCAGGTATAAATTTCGGGCATAAATGGCAGCACCAAATATCTGTCCAATAATAATCACCAGATCCATTCTAAAGATGCCATAGATGATAATCATGATGGAACCGGCAAGACTAATAATCCAGAAACCTGTCGGTAACACCGATTTTTTTAATTTTTCTGAATACCACCATTGATAAATAAACCTAAGGCTAAAAACAGATTGTGCAGCAGTTCCCCAAATCATTAGGAAAACCGGAATATTATTATCATTCTTCATGACGTAAGATAAGCCAAACTGACCATCCCAGAGAATCCAAATTACACCTAAAAAAGGCATGGCCATTGCAAAAGCTCTAAACCAGGTGGGCAAAAACCGCCAGGCATTTTTAAACCTCAAATTCCTGATATAAACAAAATAGGATATGCACTGACCACCTATAATAACCAGGTCATTTCTTAACACACCGTAAACAACTAAAAGAAAGGAGGCAATCAGACTTAGTTGCCAAAATAATGTAGGGGACAGCACTTTCTGAGCTTTTTCAGATTTTATCCATTGTACAAGTAGCCTTGCAGAAAATAATGCCTGTGCTGCGATTCCTACTAGAAAAATCAATGTGCTGTTCATTCAGAAATATTGGTTTCGACCACTTGATATTGAATATTCCTTTTTCTCATCCATACAAAGGCGAGGGTATCAAAGAAAGGGCTCACCAACCTATTGAAAAGATGATATTTAGCTTTACCAGCAAACCTACGATAATGTTTAATTTCTACCTGTTTTACTATTCCGCCCTGCAGTTGAACCAAGGCGGGAATGAACCGGTGCATTCCCGTAAAAAAAGGCAATTTTTTTGCCGTTGCGGTATCAATAATTTTTAAGGGGCAACAGGTATCGGTAATTTTATCATTGATCATCACGCGTCTGAATGAGTTTGCGACCTTTGAAGAAATAGTTTTTACGATAGAATCAGAGCGCTTTTTTCTGATCCCGTTTACCATTTGATATTCGGGGAAATACTTTAAAAACTGGTAGAAATCTTCTGGAAGCGTTTGAAGATCGGCATCAATGTATCCCAGCAAGGGAGTATTGCAATAATCTATTCCTGCTTTGATTGCTGCACTAAGTCCCTGATTTTGGTTAAACGACAAATAAAAATACCTATTATCTGTGGCGCAGATATCTTTGATCAGGCGCAAACTGCCATCGGTAGAGCCGTCATTTACAAATAGTACTTTGGTTGCAACCGGAGCAACCGTGAGAAATTTATTCATTTCCTCGTAAAACCTGGGCAGGTTTTCTATTTCATCAAATACAGGAACAATAATCGTTAGGAAATATGAAGGCATCTTTAAAGTAAAAAAATTGATCAACTATAGGATACATTGATGTTGGTGAATAACAACTACCAAAAATACATAGGGCTTATTGCCCAACCAAATTCTTTTACTTCCTTACTTCATCTGGAATGTGATCCTTCCAAGGCTAAAGTTACCCGCTCCACCTTCCATACCTTAAACAGACTTTTTTGCATCTAAACGGGCGGTTATAGCGTCTGTCTATAAGACCAGCTGTAATTCAGTTAACCTCTATTTCTTCGCCAGCCTGTTTATGGCAAACAAAGACATTATTCGACTTCATAACCCCGTTTCCAATTCCGCCAGCGGATGAAGCATCTAAAAATAGGAGAATAGATACTAAAAAGGTTTTAAAATACCCGTTGCGTGGATCGAATTTATAAGTCTATCAATCGCTCACAACGGGTATATGTCAAATCAGATAGAGAAAATGACTATCCTTCATACGAATTAATCCCAAAACGAAAAGCTTTTATCCTGCTTTCCATCGGCAGTAAATATTACTTCTTTGTCTCTAAAAGTACCGTCAAGTTCTACCTGATAAAACGTTTTGCCGTCTTTTTCTACCCTCTCTGCTCCGTCAAGTTTTAAATTTGCAAACTCGCTGTTGATTCCAGCCATAACTGCTTCCGGAAGATCTTCCCTTGTGATGTCCTCTTTCTGCATGATTATCTTTCCAGAGCTGTTTAACAAGACTGAATGATCTACATTTTCTACTTCAAAATCAACTTCATAATCTTCCCCTTTCATTTCCCAATCTATATCTTTGGCATTAGGGTATTCACTGGAAAAAGCATTTCTTACGACCGAGGGAACTTCACTTTCTGCAATGTCCCGATCTCCTGGCAAAAAACTACAACTCATTAAGCCTACTACTGCTATTGTTAACGCAATATATCTCATCTTTTTAAAATTTGTGGTTTAACATATTTACTTAGAACAAATGTCCTACCTAAAACTGGAAACTTCCTGGAACAAAATATTGTTTTCGAAAACTTAAAAGGTTATGGTAAAAATATGCTTTTTGTGAAAGCGATAGGTTACTGAAAAAGCATACATTTCGGAGATGGCTTTTACTATGGACAAACCCAAGCCAGTTGTATGTTGAGAGGTTGTACCTTTCTTAAATCGCTCAAAAATACCCAGAAGAAAGTCTTGAAAAGTAAAGTTTGACGCTAAATTTCCTTGTAAAGTATTTTTAGCAGGCCCTACATTAGGCGCATCTATGGAAAGCGGGCGTATAGTTGGCCTTAGCCATCATTTGTAGTGAGAATGCAGAAGTAAGACAATCTCTATTAATGATCGTAGGCCGTTCTTCGCAGAATACTTCTTCCCAATGTAATTTCATCGGTAAACTCCAATTCGCCTCCGACCGGCACACCCCTGGCAATTGTGCTGATTTTGACAGGGAAATCCTTAAGTTTCCTGGTGATATAAAAAGAGGTGGTGTCGCCTTCCATGGTGCTGCTTAGGGCCAGGATAATCTCTTTGATTTCTTCGCTATCCTGAACACGCTTGAGCAGCGAATCAATGTTCACATCAGCCGGGCCGACGCCCTCTATGGGCGAAATTACTCCACCCAAAATATGATAGGTTCCAAAATACTGGGCAGTATTTTCGATGGCTAACACGTCGGGTATATTTTCTACAACGCAAATGATCCCCTTATCTCTTTTTGGCGAGGCGCAGATGCCACACACAGGGGTGTCTGATATATTGTGACAGGTGCTGCAGTAAAGAATCTTAGTTCTGAGGTTTACGAGTGCTTCGCTCAAAGCCAGCGTGCTCTCCTTATTTTCTTTCAGCAAAAAAAGCACAAGGCGTAAAGCAGTTTTTTTTCCAATTCCGGGTAGTTTGGAAATTTCGTTGACTGCTTCTTCAATCAATTTAGAAGAAAATTGCATCAGGATTTGCTAAGAATGGATGGTAACTAAACAACCTTAGCGGAGATGCCTGCTTCGCAAATTGCATCTTTCATCGGTTTCAGTTCTTTTAATAAACCCTTCTTTACCGCACATTTACCCTTGTAATGGATGATATAGGTACATTGTTCGGCCTGCTGGAGTGAATGCTTACATACTTTGACCAAGGTGTTGATCACATGGTCAAACGTGTTGTAGTCATCGTTGTAAATGATAAGATCCTTTATATCTGATGAACCAATATCCTCCAGGACTTCTGTCTGCAGTTCTTCTTGAAATGAATAGTTCATAGTTTTAATTGTTATCTGGCAAATTTAAAAAAAATTCCTCAATTTAGCCCACTCTATAATTTTAAACTCATGACTCCGCTTTTAGTTCTCCTGATATTATCTGCCTATTTTGGCGTGCTTTTGCTGATTTCCTATTTAACGTCGAGGGGAGCTGATAACCAAACTTTTTTCACAGGCAACAGGCAATCGCCCTGGTATCTGGTGGCTTTTGGCATGATTGGAGCTTCTTTATCCGGGGTCACTTTTATTTCGGTTCCCGGAGAAGTTGGCAACTCTCAATTTTCTTATTTTCAACTCATACTGGGCCATCTGGCAGGATATGCTGTCATAGCTCTGGTGCTGATGCCGCTTTATTATCGGCTCAATCTTATCTCTATTTACACCTATCTTGACCAGCGATTTGGTTTCTGGTCGTACAAAACCGGCGCTGTTTTCTTTCTGATATCAAAAATAGTCGGCGCTTCTTTTAGGTTGTTTTTGGCCGCTGGAGTGCTGCAGTTGGCTGTGTTTAACGCCTGGAACGTGCCTTTTTGGGTTACTGTAACCATTACAATCTTACTGATCTGGCTATACACCTACAAAGGGGGCATCAAAACTATCGTCTGGACAGACACTTTGCAAACCACCTTTATGATTTCCGCGGTGGTGATCAGTATTTACCTGATTATGGAGGGCTTGAATTTATCTTTCGATGGGATGGTGGAGATAGTGCAGACCAGCGAATATTCTAAAATATTCTTTTGGGATTGGCAGAC